>NZ_JBCHVF010000010.1:0-167566 GCF_050474465.1 Sinomonas sp. B1-1
CCCGGAAGCTAAGACCCACAGCGCCGATGGTACTGCACCCGCGAGGGTGTGGGAGAGTAGGACACCGCCGGACAACACCACCAGGTCGAGCCCCCCAGCACCCGCCGGGGGGCTCCCTGCATTTAAGCCACGCCCCGGGGCAAGCCCCGCCCACAAAGGCGAACCGCTGGAGAAAAAGAGAGGGCCCCGGAGCGCACAATTGGGGGGGTATGCGCTCCGAGGCGGTTCTCTGGTGCCGCCCGCACTCCTAAGCTTCCGAAGGAAACTGAGTGTGCGCTGGCACATAAAAACACTACATGGCAGAACTGCCCTTGGCCAGCATTCGAGCGCCCAGCGCGCCGCAACCTGGGTGCCGCGCCCGCGCCGCCGGTGCGGAGGGCGCCGCCCGTCCTTGTCGGCGTCGTGCGCGGGTGCTCGAATAGGCGCATGGACTCTCCCCGATACCTTCTGGCCATCGGCACGAAGAAGGGCCTGTGGCTCGCCACGAGTCAGGACCGCACAACCTGGACCCTCGGAGCACCGCAGTTCCTCATGCAGGAGATCCCCTCCGTCGGGATCGACACGCGCGGCGGCCGCACCCGGCTCCTGGTCGGCGTCCGTTCAGAGCACTTCGGCCCTACGGTTGCACATTCCGATGACCTCGGAGCGACGTGGACCGAGCCCGAGGCGGGGTCGGTCGTGTTCCCCGAGGACACTGGCGCTGCCGTGGAGCGCATCTGGCAGATCCGCCCGGACAACGAGGACCGGCCTGGGGTCGTCTGGGTGGGCGCCGAGCCGATCTCGGTGTGGAAGTCGACGGACGGCGGCGAGACCTTCGAGCTCAACCGCGCGCTCTGGGAGCACCCCGACAGGAACAAATGGGGTCCGGGGGCCGGCGGCGCGGCCGTCCACACCGTGGTCCCCGATCCCGCTGACGATGACCGGATCCACCTCGCGATCAGCGCCGGAGGGGTGTACCGCAGCACCGACGGCGGAGCGAGCTGGTCGGCGCGGAACCACGGCATCTCCGCGTACTTCCTTCCCGATCCCGAGCCCGAGGTCGGGCAGTGCGTGCACAAGATCGCGAGGGATGCAGACGGCCGCCTCTACGCCCAGAACCACCGGGGCGTATACCGCAGCGACGATGCGGGGGACACCTGGACCTCGATCGCCGACGGCCTCCCGGCGGACTTCGGCTTCGTCATGCTGACGCACCCCCGCCGCAGCGGGACTGCGTGGGTCGTGCCGCTGGTCTCCGACTGGGAGCGCGTGGCGCCCGGGGGCCGCCTCGCAGTCCACCGCACCGACGACGCCGGCTCCACGTGGCGCCGGCTGGACGCAGGCCTGCCCGAGTACGACTGGAACACCGTGCTCCGCGACGCCGCGTGCGTCGACGCCGCCGATCCGGTCGGCGTCTACTTCGGCACCCGCGGCGGCTCGGTCTACGCAAGCGCCGACGAGGGCGAGAGCTTCCGTGAGGTCGTCTCGAGGCTCCCCGATGTGCTGTGCGTGCGGGCGGCCGTGCTCGACGACGGGCAGGGCGCCTGAGCGTGGCGGTCACCGTCGTCGTGCCCTCCGTCCTCGCGGACGTGGCCGGAGGCCGCACCGAGTTCGAGGTTCCGGACGCCGAGGCGACCACCGTGCGCGCGGCCCTCGACGCCGTCGCCGCCCAGTTCCCGGTGCTCGGCCGGAGGCTGCGGGATGAACGGGGGTCGCTGCGCCGGCACGTGAATGTCTACCTCGGCGGGGAGAGCGTCCGTTCCCTCCAGGGCCTGGAGACCCACGTGGCCGCTGGCCAGGAGGTGCTGGTCATCCAGTCGATCGCCGGCGGATGACCAGCTCGGTCCTCGTGCGACGGCAGCGGACGCTCAGGCAGCCTGGTCGCGCACGTGCCACAGGGTGAAGTCCTCGGACTGCACCGCGCGGCGCGCGTGGCTCGCCTCGAGCCTGATCCAGACGAGCCCCACCCCGGGTGCCGTGTCGTAGACCGTTCCCCGCAGGATGGTCTGCCCGCTGCGGGCCTCGATGAGTTCGCCCCGACGGACGTCGGTGAGGCGGCGGATCCGGCTGTGGGTATCGGCGGTCATCGTCTGCCCCTTCTCGAACATGTGCGCTGGTGAGACCAGTGTCCCGGGGACCGGTTTCCATGCTGTTTCCGGCCGGTAATCGGGCCGTAAGCAGATCTCGGCGGCTCCGTTTCACGTTCCCCTCGGCTACGGCGGGGCGTCGAGAAAAGTCACGTACTCAGTGGTAAGGCGAAATTTCGCCTTCCTGTGGCTAGCCTCGAATGCGCAGATGTCATGCGCGTCACACGCGCATGGGCCGAGAATGCAGGAGGGTGTCTGCTCATGGCAGCAAGGTTTGAAGTACGTCGCGGCGGCAAGGGTGCCGGCGCCTATCTGGTCCAGCTCTGCGCCGGCGACGGCAAGGTCGTCGCTGATCTGGGGGGATTCCCGAGCCTCGACGAGGTCAAGAGGGCCATCGCGTTCCTCCGCGAGGGCGCGGCGCAGGGCCACGTCGTCGACCTGACAGGCACTGCGTGACCGGCGCCGGCTGAGGGCCCCGGGTGGGGCCGCCGTCTGGATGGTCCAGGGGCGGAGAGCGCGGGTCCGGACCGATGCAACGTGCATGCAACCTCCGCCCACGGACGACCCGGGGCGACCGCGATACACTTGTGAGCCACGGCACACATGAAGGGGTGGGTGGACGTGCGCACACAGGACCCGGTGGACGCCCCGGAGCGGCCCGTCGTCGCTGACTCATGGCGTCGGTCCCTCGCTGCGCACCCGCGCCGCGAGGACGCGGTCGTCACTGACGTCCTCGACGACGACGAGCTGGCCTCCTACCGGGAGAGCCACGCACTCGCGCGGGTCATGCCCGTGATCGAGGAACTCCTCGTGCAGCCCGCGCGCGACTCCGGCATCCTCGTGGCAGTCGGGGACGCCGACAGCAGGCTCCTGTGGCTCGGGGGCGATGCCTCGGTGCGCCGCCGCGCCGAGGGCATGGCGTTCCTCGAGGGCGCCGACTGGTCCGAGTCCAGCATCGGGACGTCTGCCCCCGGCACGGCGCTGGCCACCGGGGGTGCCGTCCAGATCCGCGGAGCAGAGCACTTCAGCCCCCTCGCGGAGGCCTTCTCGTGCACCGCCGTCCCGATCCACGACCCCCGCACCGGGGACCCGATCGGCGTCGTCGACATCACGGGAGGCGAGCAGGCCGCCGCCGGGCACGCGCTCCCATGGCTCCGCGCCGCCGTCGCCGCGGCCGAGGAGAGGCTGCGCGGCCTCGCCAAGGCGGCACCGCGCACGACGCCGGGCCCCCCGGGCGGGGGGAACCGCGCCGGCGCCGGGCCCTCGGCCGGGCCAGCGGTCCTGTCGGTCACCGGCCGGGACCAGGGGATCCTCCGCGCGGGTGCACATGAGCTGAGCCTGAGCGTGCGCCACTCCGAGATCCTCGTCCTGCTCGCCGACAACCCGCGCGGGCTCACGGCCGAGGAGCTTGCCGAGCGCCTGTACACCCAGGCCGTGCCGCCCGTGACGCTGCGGGCCGAGCTCGTGCGGCTGCGCAAGGCGCTCGACGCCTCGGGAACCGGCGTCCGGCTCCTCTCTCGGCCGTACCGCGTGGAGGGTCTCGAGGTCGACTCGATGCATGCGCTGGCCCTGCTCGAGCGGGGGTCGCACCGCCAGGCCCTCGGGTCCTACGGAGGGCAGCTCCTGCCGCGCTCGGAGGCGCCCGCCATCACCGAACTCCGCGAGGAGCTGTCCGCGACGCTGCGGGAGGCCGTGGTCGGCAGCGCCGCGGTCGACGTCGTGCTGCACTACCTGCGCCTGCCGGAGGCCGCCGATGACCTCGAGGCGTGGCGCACCGCCCTCCGGCTCCTCCCGCCGCGCTCGCCCAAGCGGGCCGCGGTGGTCGCACACCTCGAGCGCCTCGCGGGCTGAGGCGCGACCTGCCGGGGGTTCAAAGTGTCGGTGCCCGGGCGTAGGCTCACGCTCGTCAGCGAGGATCTGCGATGCAAGGAGCGGCTGTGACAGCGACACTGAACCCCTACATCAGCTTCAAGGACACCACCCGGGAGGCCATGACGTTCTACCAGTCGGTGCTGGGCGGTGACCTGGCCATCTCCACCTTCGCCGACCTCCACGCGGCCCAGGATCCCTCCGAGGCGGATCTGGTGATGCACTCCCTGCTGAGCACGCCGAGCGGCTTCACGCTGATGGCCTCGGACACGCCAGCACGCATGGAGTACGCGCCCGGGAACAACTTCTCGATCTCGCTCAGCGGCGACGCTGCGTCCGAGGATGAACTCCGTGGCTACTGGGACCGGCTCTCCGACGGGGCCACCGTCTCGATGCCGCTCGAGAAGGCCATCTGGGGCGACACCTTCGGCATGCTCACGGACCGATTCGGCATCGCGTGGCTCGTGAACATCGCGGGCGACGACACGCCGACCGGTCACTCGTAGCCACCAACGTTCATCATCGCCACCTCCGCGGAAGGATCCATCGTGCCCACGCTCCTCAACCCCTACCTCAGCTTCACGGGAGAAGCCCGCGAGGCCCTCACCTTCTACCAGTCGGTCTTCGGCGGCGACCTCACCATCAGCACGTTCGGGGAGTTCCAGCCCCCCGCGGACGCTGGCGGGAACGCCCCCGGCATGCCGGCGTCGGAGGCGGACAAGGTCATGCACGGCATGCTCGTCACCCCCAACGGACTGGTGCTCATGGGCTCGGACACGCCGGAAGGCATGCCCCACACCGAGGGCAGCAGCGTCTCCCTCTCGCTCTCCGGCGAGGACGAGTCCCAGCTGCGCGGCTACTGGGACAGGCTGGCCGAGGGCGGCAGAGTCACCGTGCCCATGGAGCGGGCGCCCTGGGGCGACGTGTTCGGCATGCTGACGGACAGATACGGCATGGCGTGGCTGATCAACGTGAACTCGGGCCAGCAGGGAGGGGCGGCCCAGGGCTGACGGCCGCCGGCGCGCCGCCCGGCGCGTCGCCCCTGAATCTGCTCCCTGCTGCAGCGGGGCCTGGCACATAGACTCGGCTCACGGGCGGCAGCGGGGCCGCCGGAGCGGAGGATGCGCGCGTGAAGGTCGGGATTGCGAGGGAACGTCTTGCCGGGGAGCAGCGCGTCGCGGCCACGCCCGAATCCGTGCGGCAGCTCGTGGGCCTCGGGCTACAGGTCATCGTCGAGTCGGGTGCGGGGACGGCGGCCGGCCACTCCGACGCCTCCTACACCGAGGCGGGGGCGGAGGTTGCCTCCTCGCTGGACCCGGCTGCCGTCGACGTTGTGGCCCACGTCCGCGCCCTCGCGCCGGGCACGGCCGCGCGGCTCAAGCCCGGTGCCGTGACCGTCGGGCTAGCGTCGCCCTCGACTGACCTTCCCACGGTCCGGGCGCTCGCCGACGCGCGGGTCACCGCGTTCGCACTCGAGCTCGTCCCGCGCATCTCCCGGGCGCAGTCGATGGACGCGCTCACCTCCCAGGCCCTCGTGACCGGCTACCGGTGCGTGCTCGAGGCCGCGATCCGCCTGCCGCGCTTCTTCCCGCTCTACATGACGGCTGCCGGGACCGTCCCGCCGGCGAAGGTCCTCGTCCTGGGCGCCGGGGTCGCCGGCCTGCAGGCCATCGGCACGGCGAAGAGGCTCGGCGCGCGCGTCTCCGCGAACGACATCCGGCCAGCTTCCGCGGACGAGGTCGCCTCCATGGGCGGCACCTTCATTCGGCTCGACGTCGAAGGGGAGGCCGCCGGCGGGTACGCTCGCGAGCTCACCGCCGACAGGGGGGCGCTCCAGCGCGAGCTCCTCGCCCCCCACGTCGCCGACGCCGACGTCCTCATCACGACCGCCGCCGTCCCCGGCCGCCGGGCCCCGCTCCTCGTCACCCGGGACATGGTCGCCCGGATGCGCCCAGGATCCGTCGTCGTGGACATGGCCGCGGAGTCGGGCGGCAACGTCGAGGGCTCCGTTCCCGGCCAGGACCTCCGCGTCCCGACGGCCGACGGCGCCGGGGAAGTCACCGTCGTCGGGCTCAAGGACGCGGCCTCCGCGATGGCCGCCGACGCCTCGCGGCTGTACGCGAAGAACGTCGCGAACTTCATCGCCCTGCTCGTGCCCGGGGCGGACGGCACGGTGGCGCCCGACTTCAGCGACGAGGTGGTCGCCGGCGCGTGCCTGACGCGCGACGGCGAGGTGCGGCACGAGCCCACGGCCGAGGCGCTCGCGGCGCTCGCCTCGGCCGAGGCCCCGCCGGGCGAGATCGACGAGACCGAGGAAGGAGCAGGCTGATGGGCGGCATCGAACTGCTGACGATCACGGTGCTGGCGGTGTTCGTCGGCTTCGAGGTGGTCTCAAAGGTCTCGAGCATCCTGCACACCCCCCTGATGTCGGGGGCGAACGCGATCCACGGGATCATCCTCGTCGGTGCGATCACCGTTGCGGGGCAGGCGACCGACGCGTGGGTGCTCGCGGTGGCGCTGCTCGCCATCGTGCTCGCCACGGCGAACCTCGTGGGCGGGTTCGTCGTGACGGACCGCATGCTTGAGATGTTCCGCGGACGGAAGGCGCCGGCCGTCGGGGAGCCGGGAGCGTTGAGCCAGGAGGCGGGCAGGTGAGCGCCGTTCTGGACCCGACGTGGACGGAGCTGCTGTACCTGGTCGCGGCCGTGTGCTTCATCCTCGCCCTCAAGGGCCTGTCCTCGCCGAAGCATGCGCGGCGCGGCAACCTCGTGGGGGCGTTTGGCGCGCTTGTGGCCCTCGTGACGGTGTTCCTCTCGAGCCGGCTCGGCAACATCCCGTGGATCCTCGCGGCGATCGCGGTGGGCGCGGCCATCGCCGCCCCCGTCGCGCGCCGGGTCCAGATGACCCAGATGCCTCAGCTTGTGGCCCTCTTCAACGGTGTGGGCGGCGGCGCCGCGGCGCTCGTGGCGCTGCTCGAGCTCCCGCACGCAGACGATGCGTGGGTACGCCTCGCGATCGTGTTCACCCTCCTGGTCGGGGCCGTCTCGTTCGCGGGCTCTGCCGTGACGTTCGCGAAGCTCCAGGAGCTCATGACCACCCGGCCGATCGCCTTCCCGGGCCTTCCGACGCTCATGGGCGCCGTGCTCCTCGCCGCCGTCGTCGCCGCGGGCTTCGTGGTCGTGCTGCCGCTGTCCGCCGGGTCCACCGTGGTCGCCGTCGTGCTCCTCGCGCTGGGCCTCGTGGCCGGCGTCCTGCTGGTGCTGCCCGTGGGAGGGGCAGACGTGCCGATCGTCATCTCGCTGCTCAACGCCTTCACGGGCCTGGCGGTGGCGGCGTCGGGCCTCGTCCTCGGCAACGTGCTGCTCGTCGTCGCGGGCACGCTCGTGGGAGCCTCCGGCACGATCCTGACCCGGCTCATGGCCGCGGCGATGGGCCGCAGCGTCTCCCACATCATGTTCGGCGCGTTCCGGGGAGGCTCGACGGCGGGCTCCACCGCCGTCTCCGAGCGTCCGGTGCGCTCGAGCACCGCGGAAGACGTCGCGATCCTGCTCGGGTACGCGCAGAAGGTCATCATCGTGCCCGGGTACGGGCTCGCCGTCGCACAGGGCCAGCACACCGCCGCCGAGCTCGCGCAGGCCCTCGAGGCGCGCGGCACCGACGTGGAGTTCGCGATCCATCCCGTCGCCGGGCGCATGCCGGGGCACATGAACGTCCTCCTCGCCGAGGCGAACGTCCCCTACGAGTCGCTCAAGGAGATGGCGGAGGTCAACGGCGACTTCCGGCAGGCCGACGTCGCGCTCGTGGTGGGCGCGAACGACGTCGTGAACCCTGCCGCGAAGTCCACCCCCGGATCCCCGATCTACGGCATGCCGATCCTCGAGGTCGCGGATGCGAAGCAGGTCGTGTTCCTCAAGCGGTCCATGCGGCCGGGCTTCGCGGGGATCGAGAACGAGCTCCTGTACGAGCCGCAGACCACGCTGCTCTTCGGGGACGCGAAGGATTCGCTCACGAAGGTGCTCACGGCGGTGAAGGCGCTGTGATTGAAGGCACTGTGATTGAAGTCGCTGTGACGGGCACGGGAGGACTGGCATGACGGACAGGACCATCGCGGTGGTCGGCACCGGCCTCATCGGCGCGAGCTGGGCGGCCTACTACCTCGCGCGCGGATTCCGGGTGGTCGCGAGCGATCCCGCTGCGGGCGCCGAGGAGGCGCTGCGCGAGCGGATTGACGGCTTCTGGCCCACGCTCGAGACGCTCGGACTCGACGAGGGCGCGTCCAGGGACCGGCTGGAGTTCGCGCCGTCGATCGCTGACGCGGCCCGCGGAGCGGACTTCGTGCAGGAGAACGGCCCGGAACGCCTCGACATCAAGCGCTCCATCCTCGCCGAGATCGAACAGGGGGTGGGCGAGGACGTGCTGATCGCGACATCGTCCTCCGGACTGCTCGTGTCCGAGGCCCAGAAGGGCATGCGCCACCCCGAGCGGCTCGTGCTCGGGCACCCGTTCAACCCGCCGCACCTCATCCCGCTCGTGGAGGTGCTCGGCGGGGAGCAGACCTCCCCGGAGAACGTCGAGCAGGCCCTGGCCTTCTATGCCGCGATCGGGAAGAAGCCGATCCGGATCAACCGGGAGGTTCCGGGCCACGTGGCGAACCGGCTCCAGGACGCGCTGTGGCGGGAGATGTTCCATCTCGTCCGCACCGGGGTCGCGAGCGTCGCGGACATCGACACCGCGATCTCCTACGGGCCCGGCCTCCGCTGGGCGCTCATGGGGCCCTTCCTCACGATGCACGCGGGCGGCGGCGACGGCGGGATCACCCACTTCCTCGAGCACCTCGGGCCGGCCATGCGGGACTGGGCCAGGGACCTCGGCGAGTACCCCGAGACCGACGAGTACGTCAGCACCATGGCCGAGGGCGTCGAGGACGAGCTCGCGGGACACGACTGGGCCGCGGCGCTCGCGGCACGGGACCGGCTCCTCCTGGGCCTCCTCGCGGCCAAGGCCGAGGCGCCGGAGATCCCCTGACTACCTCGGCCCGGGCCGGATCGGCACGCAGGTCGCGCAGGCCTGCGCTTCCGCCGGATCGGCCAGGGCGTCGCGCTCGAGCTTGAGCCGCGCTGACAATGCGACGGCCATGAGCACGACGGCGGCGACCCCCACCGCCGGCTGCACTCCCCAGCGGATCGCGTCCAGGGGCAAGCCGGCGAACATCTGCACGAGGAGGCTGGCCTGGCTCTGCGTTGTGGCCAGCAGCAGCCCGATCGCGCCGAACAGCGGGCCGCGGAGGTCGCAGAAGGTCGCCTCGGCGCCGATCGGGGCTCTCACGAGGCTGGCGACGAGCAGACCGAGCGCCCCCGAGCCGGCGAGGACGAGCGCTCCGGTCCACGCGGCACCCGGGAGGGCTGCGCCGTCGAACGCGCCGTTGGCGAAGACCAGCGCGGCCGCGGAGAGCACCGCGGCCGCCGAGCCGATGCCCCAGCGGGCCGCCGTCCACGTCGTGACGACCGGCCAGCGGCTGGTCACCGGAACGAGAGCAGCTTGTTGATGAAGCTCGCGTTGGACCCGGTGCCGGAGTCGTGGCCGGGGCAGCGGCGATCCTGGGGGACGTTTGCGAAGACCTGGTCGATGTGCTGGCCGCAGCCAGCCCAGGTCACCTTGCCGCAGGTCGAGCACGTCGCGGGGCTGCACATGGGATTCTCCTTCTTGTCACATCTAAATACCCTGGGGGGTATTTCTAGAATAGCGTCGAGGGGGCCTCCGGGCAAGGGAGGAGCCTTGCGGCCGCACCGGCGCGAGAACCGACACGCGCCGGAGGTGCGCCGATGAGCAGCCCGGATGTGGATACCCTTCGCGTAATTGGGGGGCCCATTCGTTCTCTGGCAGGAGGGGACAGCCAAGGGCCTGAAGCTCCCCCCGGCACGAGTGCCGGGGCATCCAGAGAGGGGGGCCAATGCCGGCCCACAGGAACATGTCCGCCGTCGCGGCGCTGTCCGTCTCCGTACTCCTTGCGCTCACCGGGTGCAACCCGGCGGCGAACTCCGGCGGCTCGGCGGCTCCGAGCAGCTCCGGCGGCTCGGGCGCCTTCAGCAAGGACCAGTCGGGAACGCTCAAGACGAGTGGCTACAACCCCTCCGACGAGGTCGGCAAGGCCCGTTCGGACCTCGCCACCCAGGCGGTGGCGCCCGCCGAGGTGTCCATGGACACGACGAACTTCGACGCCCAGAAGTTCGCGGCGCAGGCGGCCTCCGGCCAGGTCCCCGACCTCATCCAGGTGGACCGCAGCATGGTTCCGACCCTGGCCGACAAGGGCCTGATCCAGCCGCTCGACGCGTGCTTCTCGCTCTGGGGAGTCACCCCCAACGACCAGTACTACCCGGCCGCGGTCAAGAGCGTCACCTACAAGGACAAGGTGTACGCGGTTCCGCAGTTCTTCCAGACGTCCATGCTCATCGCGGACAAGACCGTCATGCAGGCCGCCGGCGTGACCGAGGACCAGCTCGACACCTCCAAGCCGGACCAGATCATCGCGGCGGCCCAGAAGATGTACAAGGCCTCGGGCGGCAAGCCCTCCGTGATCGGGTTCGATCCGGACCTCCCGGGCTCGGCCGACCTCTGGCTGCAGGTCTTCGGGGGCAACGCGATGGACGGTGACGGCAAGCCGACGCTGGACAACGGCGACAACGTCAAGGCACTCACCTGGATGAAGCAGCTCATGGACGCCCAGGGCGGCTACGCGGCCATCAAGTCGTTCAAGGACTCGATGGACGTGTTCGGGAACCAGAACCAGTACGTGAAGCACCAGGTGGGCGCCCAGACGTGGGCCCAGTGGTACATCAACGTCCTGTCCAACACGAAGGGTGACGTCAGCGTCGTCGGCGCACCGATCAAGACGCTCCAAGGCAAGCCGATCGGCTACGCGGGCGGCGCTTCGCTCGCCATCCCGACCGCGGCGAAGAACCCCTCGGCGGCGTGTGCCTGGGCTATCAAGGCCACCTCGCTGGACGCCTGGAAGGCCGCCGGGGACGCCCGAGCCCAGACGGTCCAGAAGAAGAACTCCATCAACACCGGCCTGTTCACGGGCTCGCCCGCCGCGGACAAGGCTGTCCGGGACGCGCACGTCACCCCGTCCGGGAACGCCGACTTCGACCAGCTGATCAAGACCTCCTACTCCACGCTCGACAACACCGCCTCCTTCGGCAGCTCCGCCGCCGGCCAGACCATCAAGGACTCGCTCGCCAACGCCGTGGCCGTGGCGCTGTCCGGGGAGAAGGACCCGACCGCCGCCCTGAAGGACGCACAGGACACCGCGATGCGCGCCTGGCAGCAGACCTCGGCCGGGCAGAACCACTGATCCCTGTGGGCACGCGCATGAGCCGGCGCACCCGGTCGAGGAAGTACAACGTCCGGGAGTCCATCGCGGGGTACCTCTTCATCTCGCCGTGGATCGCCGGACTGCTGATCTTCACCGTGATCTCGATGGGCTGGAGCCTGGTGCTCTCGTTCCAGAACTACGATCTGGCGACGGGAGCCAGCTCGCCGGCCGGATTCGAGAACTACCGTCTGCTGGCCGAGGACCCCAACGTCCTCGGCTCGCTGGGCAACACCTTCGTGTACGCCCTCATGGCGGTACCGCTGGACATCGCCTTCGCGCTCCTGCTCGCCTCGCTGCTGAACGGCGTCAAACGGGGCTCCGGGTTCTTCCGGCTGGTCTACTACCTGCCGAAGATGACCCCGGGCGTGGCGACGGCGGCGGTGTTCCTGCTCCTCCTGAACGGCAACAGCGGCGCGATCAACAACTTCCTCGGGCTGTTCGGGATCGCTGGACCGCAGTGGCTCTCGGACCCCGTCTGGATGAAGCCCTCGATCGTGCTCATGAGCCTGTGGGGCGTGGGCGGCACGACCGTCATCCTGCTCGCGGCCCTGCAGGCGGTTCCGAAGGAGCTCTACGAGGCGGCTGCGACGGACGGTGCGAGCCGGCGGCAGCAGTTCTTCTACATCACCATCCCGATGATCTCGCCGACGCTGTTCTTCCTGGTCATCGTCAACACGATCGCGGCCCTGCAGATCTTCGACCAGGCGTACCTGCTGTTCTACCGCGACGGGAACTCCAGCGTCCCCGACGCGGCCCGCTTCTACGGGGTGTACCTCTACCAGCAGGCGTTCCAGCACTTCAACTTCGGGCCCGCGGCGGCCATGGCATGGCTGCTTTTCGTGATCATCATGGTCATCACCGTGGTCCAGATCAGGGTCGGGAACCGCTTGGTCCACTACGAGGGGGGTGATCGCCCGTGAGCAACGTCAACCCGGGTCTGGAACCGGGCACGACGGCGGGGCCGGCCGCCGCGCCGGCAGGAGCACCGGCGGTGCCGCTTGCGGGAGAGGGGGCGAGCCCGGTCGACAGGGCCGGGCGGCCTTCGAACCCGGCCGACGTCCAATGGGCGGGGGAGCGCCGCAGCCGGCTGGCACGGCGTGTAGGCCAGGGCATCCGGTGGCTGCTGCTCGTCGGCTTCGCCCTGCTGTTCATGTACCCCTTCGCGTGGCTGCTCGCCGCCTCACTCAAGCCGCGCGGGGAGGTGTTCGACAACCGGCTCATCCCGCTGACGCCCACGCCGGAGAACTACGCCGAGGTCTGGAACCAGCTGCCGCTGCTGAGCTGGGTCTTCAACTCGGTGTTCATCGCGCTGGCCTCGGCCACCATCGTGACGCTGACGAGCTCTGCCATCGCCTTCGGCTTCGCGTACTTCCGCTTCCCCGGGCAGAAGATCCTGTTCGGCATCCTCTTGGGCACGATGATGCTCCCGGGGGCCGTCACCCTCATCCCGAACTACCTCATCTGGAAGACCCTCGGCTGGCTCGGGACGACCGTGCCGCTGTGGGGCGGGACGCTGTTCGGCTCCGCGTTCTACATCTTCCTGATGCGGCAGTTCTACCTGTCCCTGCCGCGGGACCTGTTCGAGGCGGCGCGGATCGACGGGTGCTCGTTCTTCGGGCTGTTCCGCAGGATCGCCTTCCCGCTCGCGCTGCCGAGCGCGATCATCGTGTTCATCTTCGAGTTCCAGGCGTCCTGGAACAACTTCGCGGGCCCGCTCATCTACCTCAACTTCGGCGACCCGAAGGGGTACACGGTGCCGCTCGGGGTCGCCTATGCGATGACGATGTACTCGCCGACGGCGGGCGGCCACGGCGACTACCAGTTCGTGATGGTGGCGTCCCTGCTGGTGACGCTGCCGATGATGGTCATCTTCGCCGTGGGCCAGCGCTACTTCATCGAGGGCATCGCCGCGGGCTCGCTCAAGGGGTGAGTGGTCTGGATGGGTGACGTGGGGTGCGTTCCGGGCGCCGGATGGGCTGACGCCCTGGCCTGAGTCGGAAACGATCGTTTCTGAGACGCCCGGGAATGGCCCTGTATCGCCGCGGAAATGTGATCCCTGATTTGTAATGCTTGCCACGTACGCGCCTATGTTCTGCATGCCCCGGTTTCTGATACGTTCCTGGTATGCGTGTTGGGTACGGGAGAGTGTCAACGAGGGACCAGCACGTCGATGCCCAGCGGGATGCCCTTGCCGCGACCGGCTGCGACCAGGTCTTCGTGGACTCGGCCTCCGGAAAGCTCGCCTCCCGTCCCGGGCTGGAGAAGGCGCTGCTGTGCGCGAATCGGGCAGGGGACCAGCTGGTGGTGACGAAGCTGGACCGGCTCGGTCGGTCGTTGGAGAATCTGATCGAGCTCTCGAAGCAGCTGCAGGCCAGGGGCGTCGACCTTGTGGTTCTGGATCAGGGGATCGACACCTCGACTCCGGTGGGGAAGATGTTCTTCCACATCCTCGGGGCGATCGCAGAGTTCGAGCACGCCCTGATGTCCGAAAGGACCCGCGATGGTCTCGCCGCTGCCAGGGCCCGCGGCCGTACCGGCGGCCAGAAGCCCAAACTCGGTCCCCGTCAGGTACGCCTGGCCCGCCAGATGTACGAGGAGACCGGCCCCGACGGCAAGCGGGCCTACACGGTGGAGCAGATCGCGGCCGAGTTCGGCGTGACTCGTCCGACCATCTACCGGCACCTCTCGAAGCAGCCCCGAGTCTGACCGTGAGGAGACACAGCCCATCGAACCCCGCCCAGGGTCGCTGCCGCGGCGACCCACCGGCCAGATCTCGTCAAGCACATGCGATGAGCATCCCAAGTTCCCTGCAGCTTCGCCGCGGTCCTAGCGCATGGTCCTTGACGTCGGGCGCACAGCTTGACCCGGCCGCCCCTGAAGTGCCCTGACCGGCAGCCATCTGGGGCCAGCCTCCTACAGCAGGACCAGACCGCTGTGTCCGCCTCGCCGTGGAGAGCCGGCAATCAGGGGTCGTCCAGTCAGGGCTTCCCAGGAAATGTCGCCGGCCTCATCAATATCCGAGGTCCCGTTGCCCTCAGGGAACACCGCATACAGCTCATAGCTAAGGAGCCGTTCACGAGTTAGCGCGGGTGTGCGCTGACTGAGCTCGAAGACCGCCACCTCCGCTCGGCCGGACTCGACCCATTCCCCAGCCTGCTGGGAGTCGCTGGCCTCTGCTATGGCAATCTGCACACCGGGGTACTGCTGCGTGAAGTGGCGGACGAGCTCCGCCGTGGGGTACGTGATCAACGACGACGGAGCAACACGACGAGCACGAACGGCTCGTCCGCGAGCGAGGCGAGCTCCACGGACGGGGCCGCGGCGAGCAGGTGGTCTGTGGCGACGGCGATGCCCGGTGGGTCGTCGGCGACGACCCGCGCGCGGAGCCCGTGCACTGTGCGCTGGCCTGCGGTGAAGCCGATGTCGAGCGCGTCGGTTGTGAGCAGGTCCATCACCTGGGTGCTGCCGAGGTGGGCCGTGAAGCGCAGCTCGATCCCCGGATGCCGGCGGCGGACGAGCCGGGAGATGTCCGCGACGGCCGGGGCGCCCATGCCTCCGGCGAACCCGATGCGCACGATCCCGTGGTCGTCGCGCTCTGAGTTCCGTGCGGCGCGCACTGCCTGGTCTGTCCGGGCGAGGACATCCTGGGCGAGGGGCAGGAACGCCAGTCCCGCCCGGGTCAGGGCCACGGTGCGGGTGCTCCGCTCCACCAGCTTGACCCGCACGCTGGCCTCGAGCTGGCGGATGTGCTGGCTCACCGCAGGGTGGCTCAGGTGGAGCGACTCGGCGGCCCGGCTGTAGTTGAGCTCATGGGCGACCGCAACGAACGAGGCGAGCCAGCGCAGTTCCATGGTGACAGGCTAGGGGAATGGCAGGCCCGGGCTGGGCGCGCGTCGGGCCGAGCGGGAGGCGATGGGCATCGCACCCCCGGTTCCTGTCCGGGCGGTCCCCTCGCAGCGGGCCTCGGTCAGTACGGGACTGAAGGCAGGCGAACCGTCTCTGCCTGCGGCGCCGGTTCCCTCGCTGGGATGGACGCGCAGGACACCTGCCTGCGCCCGGGCCCCACCCCGCGTTCCCGGCGGGAAACGGCCGGGGGGCGACGGACTGCGGGGTGGGGGGTGGGTGCCGGGTCTCAGTGGCTGAGGTCCTTGCCCTTGGTCTCGGGGACGGAGAGCACGACGACGGCGCTGACGACGAGCAGGGCGACTGAGTAGAGGTTGAAAAGGCCGGCGGAGCCGATCCCCGTGAGCCACTGCTGGAGGTAGGGCGCGGTGCCGCCGAACACTGCAACGCAGATCGAGTAGGGCACGCCGACTCCGACGGTGCGGATCTTGGTCGGGAAGAGCTCGGCGTACACGGCGGGGACGATCGCGGCCGAGCCGGCGATGAAGAACAGCATGACGGACATCGAGACGGTGAGCTGCCAGGGCGAGTCCCTGAGCAGCCAGATCATGGGGTAGTGCATGGCGGCGGCGCCGAGTGCGGAGGCCCACATGATGGGCTTGCGGCCGAACCGGTCTGCTGCCCTGCCCCACAGGGGCAGGACGGCGATGAAGACGACGAGGGCGATGCTGGATGCCCAGAGGGCCTCGCCGCGGTCCATGCCGAGGGTGGTGGAGGCGTAGGTGGGGGCGACGACGCCCCAGATGTAGTAGGAGACGGTGAGGCCGACGGTCAGCCCGATGACCTGGAGTGCCTGCCTGCGGTGGCGCACGATCTGCGGCCACATCGGCTCGTGGCGCTCCTGGACGGTCTCGTGCTCGAATGCGTCGGTCTCCTTGAGGCGGGCGCGCATGATGAGCGCGTACAGGCCGAAGGCGGCACCGATGAGGAACGGGATGCGCCAGCCCCACGCGGCCATGTCCGCCTTGCTCAGGACTCCCGAGAGGACCGCGCCGAGCAGCGTCCCGCCGAGGATGCCGACGGTCCCGGAGGTGTAGATGAGCGTGGACCACAGGCCACGCTTCTCGCGGGGGGCCATCTCGGAGAGGTATGTCTGCGACGAGGGCAGCTCGCCGCCGTGCGCCAGGCCCTGGATGAGGCGGGCCACGAGCAGCAGCAGGGACGCCCAGGCGCCCACGGCGCCGAAGGTCGGGGAGATGCCGATCAGCAGGCTGCCCAGGGCTGCGAGGCCGACCGCGAGCGTCATGGAGGACTTGCGGCCGATCCGGTCGCCGATCCAGCCGAAGATGAAGCCGCCGAACGGGCGGGCCACGAAGCCGACGGCGAAGATCGCCAGCGTGCTCAGGATCGCCGAGGTCGGGTCGGTGTTGCTGAAGAGCTGGGCCGCGAAGTACGGGGCGAAGGTCGCGTAGATGGCCCAGTCGTACCATTCGACGGCGTTGCCGATGCCGGTGCCGATGAGGGTGCGCCGCGTCGACGGGGCGCCTTTCGCGGTGGTCGAGGCGGGGGTGGCGGTGGTCATGGTGTTCTCCGGGGGCGTCGGTGGGGTCGGGGGCGTGGGGTCGGGGACGGGGTTCACAGGCGTGGGGCGAGTTCGGCCGAGCGGGTGAGCGCGAGGTGGGCGTAGAGCGCGGCGCCGTCGGCGAGCACGCTGTCGTCGAAGGTCGCGAACGGGGAGTGGTTGAACGCGGTGGTCGCCGGATCCGTCCCGGGCGGGACGGCGCTGAGGCCGATGAAGCTTCCGGGGACCTCCGCGAGGATGCGCGAGAAGTCCTCCGACCCGCTCAGCGGCTGGGCGAGACGGGCGTGGCGGCCGTCGAACAGTTCCGCGATGGAGCCCTCGGCGAAGTCGGTCTCCGCCAGGTCGGTGACGGTGAGCGGGTATTCGGCCTCGTAGCGGACCTCGGCCTCGAGCCCGTGCGCGTAGGCGATGCCCTCCAGCAGCCGGGGGACGGCCTGCTGCATGCGCGCCCGGTGCGCGTCCGAGAACGTGCGGATCGTCGCGTCGAACTCCGCGGTGTCGGGGATGACGTTGCGCTTGGCGCCGGCCGCGAGCCTGCCCACCGTGATGACGGCCGGGTCGAACATGTCGAACTGGCGCGTGAGCATGGTCTGCAGGGCGAGGACCATCTCCGCGGCGACGGTCACGGGGTCCTTGGCCAGGTGCGGCGCGGACCCGTGGCCTCCGGCGCCGTGGACGGTGACGAAGAGGCCGTCCGAGGCGCTCATCATCACGCCGGGACGCGTCACGAACTGGCCGTGCGGGGCCAGCGACGAGAAGACATGGAGGGCGTAGGCGGCGTCGGCCCGGCGCCCGGCGGCGTCGAGGACGCCCTCGCGGACCATGTGCGCGGCCCCGTCGAAGCCCTCCTCGCCGGGCTGGAACATGAGGACCACGTCGCCGGCGAGGGTGTGCCGGCGGTCGGCCAGGAGGGTCGCGGCGCCCACGAGCATCGCGGTGTGCAGGTCGTGGCCGCAGGCGTGCATCGCGCCGTCGATCCGCGAGGTGTAGTCCACGCCCGAGCGCTCCTGGACGGGGAGGCCGTCCATGTCGGCGCGCAGCAGCACGACGGGCCGCGTCGCCTCGCGGGGGAGCGCCCCTCCGCGGAGGACCGCGGTGACGGAGGTCGTCTCGGTGCCGGTCGTGACCTCGAAGCCGAGGCCGTCGAGCGCGGCGAGGACCCTCTCCTGGGTGCGGGGCAGGTCGAGGCCGATCTCCGGCTCGCGGTGGAGGTCGTGCCGGAGGGCGGCGATCTCGCCCTGGAGGTCGCGGGCATCCTGGAGAAGCGTCACGGCTGCCTTCCTATGGGGTGGCTATTGTCTGCTGGTCGCCTTCAAGTGTCAGGCAGCGGTGGCCTCTGAGCGTAAACTCGTCATTATCATGCAAACGGATGCCGGTATTGGTAGTGATCATGCATCGAGTGGTCTGGAACACGTCCTCACGGAGGCCGACCTCGAGCTCATCAATGCCCTCCAGATCGCGCCCCGCGCGACGTGGCAGGACGCCGGCCGCATCCTCGGCGTGCGGCCGGCGACGCTCGCCGTGCGGTGGGAGCGGATCCGGCGCAGCGGCGTCGCGTGGATCACCGGGTACAGCATCGGCGACCCCACCGCCATGAACCTCGCGTTCGTCGACGTGGACTGCGAGCCGGGCCGCGTGGGCGAGGTCGCCGACGCCCTCTGCGAGATCCCCGAAGTGCAGTCCGTCGAGCTTCCGGCCGGACACCACGACCTCCTGCTGACCGTGTTCACGCCCACCGTGACCGACTACGCCCGCACTACCGGCCCGGCGATCCTCCGGGTGCCGGGGGTCGAACGCACCCAGACCTCCCTGGGCAGCCGCCTGCACCTCGCGGGGCACTCGTGGCGCCTGTCTGCCCTCGACCCGGCCAAGGCAGCGGCGTTCGCCGCGCTTCCCGCCCCCCGGCCCGCCCCCGGACCGCTCCCCGAAGCGTGCCAGGACCTGCTGCCGCTGCTCATGCGGGACGGGCGGGCCACAGCTGCGCAGATGGCCAAGATCCTCGACCGGAACGCCTCGACCGTCCAGCGCCAGCTCGCACGCGTGCTCGGCTCGGGCCTGATGTCCTTCAGGTGCGACGTCGCCCACGGCCTGGTCGGCTTCCCCGTCACCTGCACGTGGTACGCCAAAGTCCCGCCCGGAAAGCACGCCGCCGCCGCGGTGGCGGTCCGCTCGCTCCGCTCGGTCCGGCTGGCCGCCTCGGTCACCGGACAGGCCAACTTCATCGTCACGATGTGGCTCCGGTCAGTCGCGGAGGTCATGAACGCCGAACTGGCACTGCAGGAGAAGATTCCAGGCATCGAGCTCATCGAGAGCCTCGTGATGCTCCGTATCGCCAAGCGGATGGGCGTACTGCTCGACGCGGACGGGCGCTCGCTCCACCGCTCCGTCGTTGCGGGCGGAGTCCTGCCCAGCGATCTCGACGACAGCAGCCTGCCAGCCGGTTGACGCCCTCGGACTTCGAGGGACTCAACCGCCCGGGAGGGAGGCCGTGGCCCGGATGAGCAGCGATTGAGAGGATGCCCAGCCGCCGCCGAACCATCGGCGAGTGACGTCGGAGCGGACCCGTGGCGGCTTCGCCCCGGCCAGGGCCCGTGGCCGCATCGGGGGGCCAGAAGCCCCAGCTCGGGCACCTTCGGTTCAGCGGCGCTTCCCAAATCGGTGAACTGCAAGCCTGCACGAGCAGCCTCGGCTTCTGGCGTGTTACGTACCGCCCCCGCTTCTCACGTACCCACCAACCCGGACGGGTTATGGAGAAGCCATCAGCTACTCAAGTCTGGAAGCAAACCCGAGAGGTGCTCGGGAGATTGCTGCGCGCATCAGCAATCGGGTGATTGTTGATAGGCCCCTACTGAATGGGCAGGCGAGACGGTTCCATGAGGCCCGGAGAGCCGCTTAAAGGTCTGCGCCGAAGAGAGCAGGAGTGAGAGTTATCTGGCAGAAGGTTGGCGTGGGGCGGAGCTGATTCCCCCTCGGTCGGCAGCTCGCCGCCGCAGCTCCAAGGCCAGGCTTGCGTGCCCCCAATGAAATGTGTGCTTCCACTGGGCGGTCACCCCGTCCGGCTTGGGGGGCGCCGGGACGGGGCGCCGCATGCCGGCTTCCCATCCCGAAGGCGGCAGGCCAGCACCATTTCAAGGTAGGGAAGTGCGCCCCCATGCGTTAGAGGATTTCTGCCCTTGCCGAGGGTTGCGGGCGAAGAGCTGCGAGACTGCGGGGGTTCGCGCTTCTACTGTGGCCGCCGCTCTTGCGGCGTCGGCGACCCCGAACCATGTGGGCGACACTGGCCCCAGCCGAAGCCTGGCCGGCCGAGCGGCAGAGCCCAAGCTCGAGTCTCGGCAGGTGTGTCTATCTGCGAGGTGTGCGACAGACCGGCTCGGTGGGAGGCGGCACCGTAGCAGGAGATCGCGCCGAGTTCGGACCACCCCTCTGACGAATCGCTGGCACCCCCAAATGACTCAGCGCATCCCATCGGGTGGCCAGGGCCGGTCTTGAGCACGGGCCGACTGCTCTTTCCGCAGGCCGCAGGCCGCTGGGAACTGGGGTCGGCTCCGGCCCGGCGACGAGGGGGAGCACAACATCCGCAAGTCCCGGAGAAGGGTCACTTCTGGAGATCGATAGGTTTTTACGGTCATAGAGACCGTCGATTTGTATTGGACGCGAACGTTCAGTTGGGCTGGAATTGATTGAGGAGATGTGAAGCACGTCTCAATCGAATCCGCTCCCTGCGCATCCAGTCCAAGGCGCGCCCGAAACCCAGGGGCCAAGAATGACCAACAAATCGGAAGCATTGAAGTCTGCTGAATCAGGTGTTCGGCCGCGGCTTGCCATGACGCCGCTGCGGGCATGGGCGATCACGGTGCTGCTGGCCGTCTTCCTGTTCATCAATTACGCCGACAAGTCCCTCCTGGGCCTTGGCGGTTCCCAGATCATCAAGGATCTGGGCATCACGGCTGAGCAGTACGGCATCATCCAGAGCGCGTTCTACTGGATCTTCGCCATCGGCGCCATCGTCTTGGGGGCGCTCTCGGGCCCTGTGAACCTGCGCTGGTACCTCCCGGTCCTCATGCTCGTGTGGGTGGCCACGATGGTCCCGCTCATGGGGACCATCGGGTTCACCGGGCTGCTCGTGTGCCGTCTCATCCTCGGGTTCGCGGAAGGCCCTGCCTATGCGCTGGCCAATCACTCCGCGCAGTCGATGTTCCCGCCCGAGAAGCGCGCCCTCGCCTCGGGCGTGGTCACGGCGGGATCATCGCTCGGCCCGCTCGTCATGGCCCCCATCCTCACCTGGATCATCGTCCAGTGGTCGTGGCACACGGCCTTCGGCGTCCTCGCCGTCGGCGGCATCGCCTGGGCCCTGGCGTGGCTGGCGTTCGGTGGCTCGTCCAAGGCCCGCAAGGCAACGGCCACCAGCGGGCCCGAGGCCGGAGCGGAGGCCGAGGACAAGCGCGCCAAGGCCGCCAGCGCCGAGCCTGTCCACGTTCCCTACTGGGTGCTCCTTGGCACATCCACTGTGATCGGCATCGCACTGCTGAACTTCTTCAGCTACTGGTCCACGAGCCTGAAGGTCGCGTGGCTCCCCGTCTACCTCAAGGACGGGCTCGGATACGGCACGATCGCTGTCGGCCAGCTCGTGGCCGTGCCCTTCGCCACTGCGGCGGCCTTCTCGATCGGGGCCGGCTTCGTCTCCAACTGGCTCTACAAGCGGGGATTCTCCCGCCGCGTATCCCGCGGCTACCTCGCCGGCGGCCTCGTGGCCGGCTCGGGTGTGGCCATGTGGGCCTTCACCGTGATCCCGGCGGGTCCGTCCCAGATGGTGCTGGTGACCCTGGCCTTCTCCCTCAACACGGCATCGATCGGCGTGGGCTTCACGGCCCTCGGCGACCTCATCCACAGCAGGAAGCGCGGCGGCATCATGGGCGGCATCGTCGCCTTCTCATCCCTGGCGGGGGAGAGCCCCTCGTGGCAGGACTCGCCTCCCTCGGCGCCCAGCACATCCACCTGGCAGAGAGCGAGCACGTGGGCAGGCTCGTGGGAGCCGCCGAGCTCGAGGCGCTGGCCGTGGCGGCCGCAGCCCTCGAGCCGGCCGCGATCCTCGTGCCGCACTCGGTGCTCGGCCGCGAGGTGGCCGGCCGCCTCGCGGCCCGCCTGGGCGCCGGCCTCGCGATCGACGCCGTCGACGTGCGCGGGGAGGACCGCCGCACCGTTGCGACGCACTCCGTCTTCGGCGGCGCGTACACGGTCGAGTCCACGGTCGAGGGCGGCCTCCCCGTCATCACCCTCCGTCAGGGGTCTGTGGAGGACCGCGCCCCCGCAGTGGACGCCCCCACAGTGACCCGGGAAGCCATCCCGGCCGACCCCGGCCGCTTCGGCACCATCACCGCCATCCGGGAGCCCTCCGCGGCCTCCTCGCGGCCCCCCCTCCGCGGCGCCGAGAAGGTCGTCTCCGGCGGGCGCGGACTGGGCTCGAAGGAAGAATTCGTGCTCGTCGAGCAGCTGGCCGACGCCCTCGGGGCGGCACTGGGCGCGTCTCGTGCGGCAGTCGACGCCGGCTACGTGGACCAGTCAGCCCAGGTCGGCCAGACCGGCGTCACCGTCTCCCCGAAGCTCTACGTCGCGCTCGGGATCTCCGGCGCCATCCAGCACCGCGCCGGCATGCAGACCGCCAAGACCATCGTGGCGATCAACAAGGACCCCGACGCCCCGATCTTCGAGGTTGCGGACTTCGGCGTGGTCGGCGACGTCTTCACCGTCGTCCCGCAGCTGATGGAGTCACTCAAGGAAGTCGCCCGGTAGCAGCCATGACCACCCTGACGAAGCTGATCCCACCCGGCAAGAGGAAGATGGCCGTGCGGTCGGGACTGGCCCTGGCCGCCGTGCTCCTCCTCGCGCTGCTCTCCCTCGTGGCCCGCTCCATCCTCCCCACGGCGCCCGTGCAGGCTTTCCTCGCCGCCTACCCGGGGCACACCCCGCTGCCCGCCTCGGCCCCCGTGGGGCTCCCCGCATGGCTGGGATGGCAGCACTTCCTCAACGCGTTCTTCCTCCTGCTGATCATCCGTTCCGGCTGGCTCGTGCGGACGACCGCGCGGCCCAAGGCGTACTGGACCCGCAACAACAAGGGACTGCTGCGCACCAAGAACGCGCCGAAGAAGATCAGCCTGGACCTCTGGCTGCACCTGAGCCTGGACGCCCTGTGGGTGGTGAACGGCGCCGTGTTCGTCGTCCTGCTCTTCACCACGGGCCAGTGGATGCGGATCGTCCCGACGAGCTGGGACGTCGTCCCCAACGCAGCATCCGCGCTGCTGCAGTACGCCTCCTTCTCCTGGCCCCTCGAGAACGGCTGGGTGAACTACAACAGCCTCCAGGTACTCGCCTACTGCGCGACCGTGTTCGTGGCGGCGCCGCTGGCACTGATCACCGGTCTGCGCATGTCGCCGGCCTGGCCCCGGAACGCGGCAGCGCTGAACAGGGCCTACCCCATCGAGGCGGCCCGCGCGGTGCACCTGCCGGTCATGGCCTACTTCGTGGCGTTCATCATCGTCCACGTGGGCCTCGTGCTCACCACAGGCGCCCTTGCGAACCTCAACCACATGTACGGCTCACGCAACGACGACAGCTGGGTGGGCTTCTGGGTGTTCGTCGCGTCGGTGGCGGTCATGGCCCTCGCCTGGCTCGCAGCGCGGCCGCTCTTCCTGCGGCCCATCGCCGCACTCATGGGAAAGGTCAGCCGATGACCGTCCCCGCTCACCGAAGGGAAGCACAGATGGACCACCGCGACCAGGCACCGCTCGTCGTCCAGGAGCGCGGACGGGTGCTCGTCCTGACGCTCAACCGGCCGCTGGCCAAGAATGCCGTCTCACTGCAACTGGCCGAGAAGCTCGCGGACGCACTGGAGGCGTTCGACGCCAACCCGGCTCTGAGCGTCTGCGTCATCACCGGCGCGGGCGGCACGTTCTGCGCCGGGATGGACCTCAAAAGGTTCGCCCGCGGAGAGGTCCCCGTGGTGGCGGACCGAGGCTTCGCCGGCATCGTCAAGCAGCCCCCGCTCAAGCCGATCATCGCCGCCGTGGAGGGCTACGCCCTAGGCGGAGGATTCGAGATCGCACTGTCGTGCGACCTGATCGTGGCAGCGGAGAACGCGGCGTTCGGGCTACCCGAGGTGAAGCGCGGACTGACCGCGAACGGCGGAGGGCTGCTGCGGATCCAGCACCGCGTTCCCTACCACTTCGCCATGGAGCTCGTCCTCACCGGACGCATGCTGCCCGCGGCCGAAGCCGCCGAGCTGCATCTCGTCAACCGCGTTGCCCCCGAGGGGGAAGCACTCGGCATTGCCCTGGGCCTCGCGGACCAGATCGCCGGGAATGCCCCGCTCGCGCTGACTGCGTCCAAGCAGGTCCTCGTCAACTCCGTCGACTGGCCAGTCGGGGAGAAGTTCTCGCGCCAGCACGAGTACGTCGGGCCGATCCGCAACTCGAACGACGCCGCCGAGGGTGCACGGGCCTTCATCGAAAAGCGCGAGCCTGTGTGGTCCGGAACCTAGCCCGATCCGGGATGCGCCCTCAGCGCCGCGCGGCGGTCCCAGGCCTGGAACGCGGCCGCCGCGCGCTCGATCAGCGGAGCGTGGGCGGCGGAGGGCGCCGTCACGGCATCGACCCAGTGGTCCAGCGAGGACTTCGCGGCGTCCAGGAAGGCGGCCGTGGCAGGGGTCAGCCTTCCCTGCCGGTGCACCGCATAGATCTTGGTGGTGGGCATGGGGTCGAGTTCGCGGACCACACCTCCCCTCTGCCAGAATCCGACAGCCACGCGCAGCGGGACGATGCCCACCGCGCAGCCCGAGAGGACGAGCGGGACGACGGCCTCCCGCTGCCGGATCTCGACCGCGATCCGGGGCTCGACCCCGTGCTCGCGGAGCAGCTGCTCCACGTACTCGCGGGTTCCCGTTCCCTGCTGCGCGAGGACGAAGTGCTCGTCCCGCAGGGACCGCACGGGCACGGGATCTGGCCAGCGGGCCTCGCTGCCCGGGGGAGCGATCAGTACGTACCTCTGCTCCACGAGCTCGTCACTTTCCAGGTCTCCGAGCGCCGGGGCCGAGACGAAGCCCAGCTCGCACGCGCCCGTGCGCACCATCTCCGTGACCGCGGCCAGGTTGTCGCCCTGTTCGACCCTGCACCGGACCTCCGGATGGTCCATGAGGAAGCTCGCGATCCAGGTGGACACCGGATCGACGGCAAGGTCCGAGAGCGTCGCGATGTCAATTGAGCCCGCCCGCACCGCCGCGATGTCCGTCATGGCGCGCTCGGCACTGGTGACCTCGCGGAGGATCGACCGGGCCGGCCCCACCAGGCCCTCACCGGCAGGGGCGAGGACGAGTCCGCGGCCCACCCGCTGGAACAGCTCGGTGCCGAGGTCGCGCTCCAGCGCGCGCATCGTCTGGGACAGCGAAGACTGGGCGATGTGGAGAGCCTCGGCCGCGCGGTGGACACCGCCATGGTCGACGATCGCCAGGAAATAGCGCAGCTGCCGGAGGTTCATTCCAGTCATTGTGGCATCCATGTGCATGGCCTCCCGGCACGGACCTTGGACCTTGAACTCGTAGGCGCTTCTGACCCTCCCGCCCGCCAGCTTCGTCCCGTCAAAGGTCAAATTCGCTTCCTACTGAGAATTGCCATCTGAGACACATTGCTGAGACGGCGAGGGAGCCAGAAGTGCGAGAGCGACCCTCGGACTGTGGATTTCATCGGTGTTTGGCGGTTCTTTGTGAGCGGTAAGTGGCGGTCAGTTGCCGATGACGAGGATGCTGGCGGCGGCTTCGATGACGTCGTCGGTGATGGTGTCGAGCTGGTTGATCTTGAGCACGCGGCTGATCTGCGGGAAGAGGCGCTCGAGGAGGCGGAAGTTGCCGCGGGTGATGCGTTCGATCGCGGCGATGGCCTGGGCGTCGGTGAAGTCGTCGGGGTCGAGGGTGCGGCCGAGCCTCTTCCAGTGGCGGTCGAGGACGAAGAGCAGCTCGTCGCGTCCGAGGGCGCGGTAGCGGTGTGAGAATCCGAGGCGGCTGTAGAGCTGGGGGTAGTGGCGGAAGCGCTGGTCGATGCCGGGCATGCCGATCAGGATGATGGCCAGGTGCTGGCGGTCGTGCTTGTCGCGCAGGAGTTCGAGCGCCGGTGGGGTGAGCCGTTCGGCCTCGTCGATGATGAGTAGCTCGACCCACTTGTCGGTGTCGCCCACGACGGTGCCGGTGATCTTGCCGGTGAGGCGCTGGTGTTCGTCGACGCAGACGCCGAGCCGGACTCGCAGCTGGTCGATCTCGCGCATGAGGTCCTTGGGTCTGGGGAGCACCTCGGGGGTGTAGAACACGGTGCGGGAGCGGTTGGCGGCCGCGAAGTGCTTGGGGTCCTCTTCTTCGCTGCGTGGTCCCCACTCGGTGATGAAGGGTTCGAGGGTGTCCCAGTGGGAGTAGCGCCGTGCCGACTGGGTCTTGCCCACGCCTGCGTCGCCGTGGCAGATGCCAATGGTGCGTTCCTTGCGCACTGCGTTGGCGAACTCGGTGAAGCGGCGGTGTTCCTTGGTGACGATGAAGTCCTGGCTCACGGGTCGTCCTCTTCGTAGGTTCGCAGCCGCACGGGCCGTTGGGCCGGCTGGGCAGGGCTGGGCTCGTCGCGGGCCGCGGTTCGGGGGATGCGGTCGTTGATCTCCTTGCGCAGCTGCCGGCGTCGGGCCCGGCGCGCTGTCTCGATCTCGCTCAGGCTCAGGCGCTGGTTCGGGTGGTTCTCGTCGATGGCGGTGCAGACGAAGGCATCGTGGTCGTAGACGCGGATCTCGGAGAGGTCGCGGGGGTCGTACCGGATGGTGACGGTGTGGCCGACGAAGGGTGCGAGGGTCGTGGAGAGGTAGCGCTGGCCCTGGAAGTGGATCCCGTCGCGCTGGACGGTGCGGTGCTTCGGGACGGTCAGGAGGAGCCCGTCGAGCTCCTCGAGGGTCTCGGGCATGCGGGGCAGCCAGCCGTCGGCGGTCCAGGCCTTCTTCGGGCTGATCCCGAGCTCGCGGTGGGGGCGTTCGTTGTATGCGGTGATGAAGCCGGCGATCGCCGCATCGAGTGCGGGCAGGTCCAGGACCGGCTTCGGCGCGGCCGTCCCGTGGGCGATGTGCCCGGGGAGTGCCTCGAGGAGTTCGGTGTTGAGGGTGCGGAAGAACCGTTCGGACTTGCCCCTGCCCTGGGGGCGCCCGATGGTCGAGTAGACCAGGCGGATCTTCAGGGCTACCGCCGTGTATTCGAGGTGGCGGCTGGTGAAGTCGCTGCCGTGGTCGACGTGGAGCACGTCGGGGATCCCGCACATCGCCCAGGACGGGTCGCTCTTGCGCCAGATCGCCTGCCGCAGCGCGAGGGCTGTGTTGAGCGCCGATGGCGCGCCGGTGAAGACCATGTAGCCGCAGACCGCCCGCGCGTAGTCGTCCATCACGACGGTCAGCCACGGTCGCTCCGGCTTGCCGTCGGCGCCGACGATGAGGATGTCCAGCTCGGTGTGGTCGGGCCTGCCATGTGGCGTTCGGCCTCTCCGCCCGTCGCCGGAAGACGAGCTCGTGCCGGTCGCGGTAGGCCGCTGGGCCCTCCAGGGCCAGGGTCACCAGGGCCGGGTCGAGGCCGCGCACGATCCCGCGCACTGTCGCGTAGCTCGGGGACGGGAGCCCGAGCCGGTCGGCCTCCGCGACGGTGAGCCGATGGACCGTGGCGATGCCCGGGCGGGGCCTGGTCAGTGCCAGCCGCTCGATGAAGGCCACCAGCTGCTGGGCGGTGCGCCGGGTGCCGGCGTCGTTGCGCGGCCGCGGCTCGAGTGCGTCGATGCCACCGTCCTTGTAGTTCTGGTGCCAGCGCTGGAGGGTGCGGAGCCCGATCTCTGTGTCCCGGGCTAGGGCCGTCAGCGGGATGTCGTCCTCGACATGGAGGCGCAGGACGCTCCACCGCTGCAGCCCGTCCACCTCAGGCCCCTTCGGCCTCGGTGCCGGTTGGCCGCGCCGCGAGCTGGTGCCGGTACAGGGTCGCCCTGGACCATCCGACCAGCTTTGCGGCCTCCTCGGCCGTGCGGCCCTTGGCCCTGGCATCGTTGACGATCGCGAGCTTGGCCGCCACCACCTCCGGGCTCAGCGGCGGCCTGCCGAACCGGGTGCCGCTCTGCTTCGCCGCGGCGATGCCCGCGTTGACCCGTTCGACGATGAGCTCGCGCTCGTACTCGGCCAGGGTCGCGAGCATCCCGAGCATCATCCGTCCCGAGGACGTCTCGGGGTCGATCCCGTCCGAGACCGAGCGGATCTTGATCCCGCTCTGGCGCAGCAGGTTCACCGTGTTCAGGACGTCGATGAGGGAGCGTCCGAGGCGGTCGATGCGCCAGACCACCACGGTGTCCCCGGACTCGGCGTACTGCAGCAGCCGCTTCATCCCCGGCCGCTGGACCGCGGCCCGGCTGCCGGAGGTCACATCAGAGAACACGTCCCGGGACTCCACCCCGACCCCGCGCAGCGCCTCGAGCTGCAGCCGCGCGTCCTGGCCGACAGTGCTCACCCTCGTGTACCCCAGAAGCCTCACCTGCCCAGTGTGCCTCACAAATCCCTGAATCGGCCGCCTGTGAGGCAGAATCCGTCAAGACACCTTTCCAAGGCACCGCGGCCCCTGGTGCGGCGGCTTCCGAGGACGGGTCGGCAGGGGCCGGGCCGGCGTCTCGTAAAGCTGTAGGTTCTCAAGGCGGACCGATGGAGTGTCCCCGGGAGTACCAGGTCAGGGGGAGGCCGAGGATGACGAGCTTCAGCAGCTCGGGCGCGAGGGCGAATGTGCCGAAGACGATGTCGAACGCTTCGAACCCGATCAGAGAGCCAGCCGCGAACCAGACCCACCCGCCGAACAGCGCGACGCACATGCCCGGCCCGCGGCCGGCCCGGCAGACTCGCAGCCACAGGAGTTCGAGTCGGCGGAGTGCCGGCGGGCGACGCCGTCGGCGCTTGCCGCGGAGTGAGGAGAACAGGATCTTGAAGGACATTGGCGAAGGGGGCTTCTTTGGCAGGCGTCAGAGAGGTCTCCTGACATCCGGCCGCCGTGCGGATCCAAATATTGACGTGGACGAAGCGCCGGGGCACTAGGCCTGTGCAAGTCGGGAGGACCTCGCTGCGGGTCCCGGCCACCACCGCCGGGCCGAGCGAGGGCGCGGTACCGGGCTCCGTCGTGGCCAGGCCGAGATCGAAGGCCTGTTGGCCTGCGTTCAGGGGGTCCTGGGCAGCCTGCATCAGCACGGCCAGATCTGCTTCGCCATGCGCGGAGCCCAAATGCTCGAGGATACGCCGGACTCCCGAGCGCTTCTCCACGATCTGCACCGCGGTCGCCCCGGAGGTCGTCTTCACCTTCCGGATGTACGCAGACACCCCGAAAGGCTAACGGCTAGTGCCCCATTCCAGCACCCGACCCCGCCCTGACGCGAAGACACCCCAGAACCCGATTCACCTGTGCAAGTCGGGGCACCAGTCTGGCTACGACCGACATCTACCGGGATGCTGATTTCTGCCGAGCCAGTATCACGTCCATAAGGACCGCTCCTATAAGTGCCAAGGTGAAGGGAGACGTGGCCCCGTAGATAAAACTGAGCCAGATCATCGGTTCGGTCTCTCCCCCCGAAGGAAGGGGATGCAGGGTGTAGGAGCCGAGGATGCCTGCTACAACCAGAACGAGCACCGCGGTCAGGCGCGAAGCCCAAGAGCGGCAGGCAGCCCGGTAGGTCACAAAGGCGAGCCCAGCCAACACGACGAGGGCTATCCGAATCAGGTATGGAATCCACGGCGAGCGTGCTTCCGTCGGGTGAGAACCGAGATCGAGGAGGGGAGCGCCGATCTCGGAGAGCTCTAGCTGAATCGTGAGATATCCAGCCACCACAACGAGAAGCAACGGCCCCACTACGGCGGTGGCGAAGGCCAGAGGTGTACTTCTGGTAGCAGGAGGGGGGGAATAAGGTCGGTTAGAATCTGTCGCTTTTTCCT
This sequence comes from Sinomonas sp. B1-1, assembly GCF_050474465.1. Taxonomy (NCBI): domain Bacteria; kingdom Bacillati; phylum Actinomycetota; class Actinomycetes; order Micrococcales; family Micrococcaceae; genus Sinomonas; species Sinomonas sp. B1-1. The sequence goes on from NZ_JBCHVF010000010.1 coordinate 29,741, forward strand.
TCATGCTTCCCCCAAAGTTGGCTCTCGATGCGAAACAACGAACGCCTTGCTCCTGTACTGCATGGCCGGCGGATTTCGAGAGGGCCAAGTGCCCTCAGAGGACAGCTGCGCAGGTTGGTCCGGTCACTGGCCTTGGCGGCAGCTTACAGCTGATTGAGCTGGTACGCCATGGTGTTGTTAGGGTGATTTCTAAACCCTATTGACTAACGGAATGCACTCTCCTAAGATCAGCGCAATCGGCATCTGCCGAGGTCTCATATTGGGGGGATCACGAGTGCCTTTACCTTGTTTCTTGCGTGCAGCTCCACCTCGGCCATGACCGGGTTTCGTATAAGGGTGCGCGCGGGTAATCCGGTACCAGGGGTGGTCTTCCCTGCGAGTATTTCTAGGGGGAGAAGAATTGAAGAAGAGGTTCTCGGCAGTTTGGGTTGCGGCTCTTGTCGCAGTCGGGGCGGCGTTGGCAGGATCGCCTTCTGCCGTCGCCGACAGTGCTGACGGAAGCGCTGCGGTCATCGATCGGAGCCCCGTGGTCCGTGCGGTGACAGCAGAGGATTTCCCGGTGATCCCAGAGGTGGGCAAGAGCGCAACGGTCGCAAGCCGCGGAAAGCAGGTGACCGTTACACGTGTGTCCTCGGCCTGCTCCATGTCCTATTCACTCGGCACGCCGTACAAGGCAAACAATCGGATCTACGCTTCTGCTGACATCGCGCGTTCCAGCGGATGCAGCGGAGACCTGTACGTCTACGCCAATCTCTGGGGAACAAACTTTGGCGGGGGCGACATCTCGCAGGCAAGCAACGGCATTACTCTGCAACCCGGAACCGGAGCCTATCTTCCCCTGATTACCAATATCTGCACCTACGGCTATAATGCGAACTGGCACTCAAACGCCCAAGGGTGGGGCTCAGGCAACAACAGCCCCACAGTAACGCTGCCCTGCCATTTCTAGACTGCACGGCTTGCGCTGAGTCGTGCTGGAATAGCACGGCAGCACTGGTCGAGCGGAGAACGCCCCCGGAGTAATCCCGGGGGCGTTCTCCCGCAGATTTCCTCCTTGGATAGAAACGCTGCGAAGTCCGGCTCGGCGTCTGCGTCGACGAACACCAGCGCCTCACCGGCAAGATCACCGACCTTGGATAGAAACGCTGCGAAGTCCGGCTCGGCGTCTGCGTCGACGAACACCAGCGCCTCACCGGCAAGATCACCGATGTCGTGGTCGGCGACCTCACCAAGTGGGTCGAGCTGCTCATCATCGACGAGGCCGAACGGCTCACCCCGACCGCGCTCGAACTCCTGCGCGACAAGCACGACCGCCAGCACCTGGCCATCATCCTGATCGGCATGCCCGGCATCGACCAGCGCTTCCGCCACTACCCCCAGCTCTACAGCCGCCTCGGATTCTCACACCGCTACCGCGCCCTCGGACGCGACGAGCTCCTCTTCGTCCTCGACCGCCACTGGAAACGCCTCGGCCGCACCCTCGACCCCGACGACTTCACCGACGCCCAGGCCATCGCCGCGATCGAACGCATCACCCGCGGCAACTTCCGCCTCCTCGAGCGCCTCTTCCCGCAGATCACCCGAGTGCTCAAGATCAACCAGCTCGACACCATCACCGACGACGTCATCGAAGCCGCCGCCAGCATCCTCGTCATCGGCGACTGACCGCCACTTACCGCTCACAAAACACCGCCAAACAGCGATCACATCCACACTGACCGAAGCCACGGGCTGCCAGTCCCATCAAAGGAACCGTTGACGGGATGGCATCTCGAGAGCTAAGGGCTTGCTCGATCTCTACAAGAGTCGGCGCGTCTGCTTATCGTCTGTTACAGAGAGCGGGTTCTATAAGAGACGATAACGAGAGGTGGCCCATGCAGCCCAGGCGCCCGGCACACGCCACGGCCTGAGGCGGCCGCGGCCGTTCAGGACTGGGCGGCGGCGAACACGCACCACGTGATGAACCGCTGTGCGCGCACCGCGCGCGGCGCATTCGCCAAGCCAGGCGGGCACGCGATGAGGGCCCGGCAGCCCCGTTCCCGGGGCAGAAGCCGACTGCGGAGCTGAGCCTGGACGGCGTGCCCCGGACGTCGTTCGAGGTGGACCCGGACGCGCGGCGGGCGCTTCCTGCCCCGGTAGGACACCAGGACCTCGCGCGGGCGGTGATGTCGCTGTCGCTCAGGGGCCGAACCACGCGGCCAGCGCTTCCGGGAGCTCCACATCGTCGGGGCCTCCGGCCCACGCCACGTGGCCGTCGGGCCGGATGAGGACGCCCTCGGGGGCCGGGACCTCACCGAGCACCGGAAGCCGCCACGCGCCGTCGTGCGAGGCGTCCACGAGCCGGACCCGGTCCGTCCAGCGTCCAGTGCGCAGGGCCCCCGCCTCGCCGAGGTTCAGCAGCACGGGCCGGGCGTCGCGGAGGAGCCCGAACACACGGCGCGGACCGTCGGCCGTCACGAGGTCGAGGTCCGGCATGCGGCGCCCGAGCAGCGGATGGCCCTCGCCGGCTCGGGCGCCCAGATCGTAGCGGATGTCGAGGCCCGACTGCATGGCGGCGTACGTCCGCCGCGGCTCCTCCATCGCGAGCAGCTCCGCCACCACGGCCCGCAGGGCGTCCGAGCGTGGATCGCGGCGGGTGAGGGCCGTCTGCGCCATGGTCGCCTGCAGGACGCGCGCGCCGACGGGGTGCCGCTCCGCGTGGTAGGTGTCCAGCAGGGCCTCTGGCGCGTTGCCCCTGACCACCTGGGCGAGCTTCCAGCCGAGGTTCACGGCGTCCTGCACTCCGGTGCCCAGGCCCTGGCCGCCCACCGGGTAGTGGACGTGCGCGGCGTCGCCGGCGAGCAGCACCCGGCCCCGCCGGTAGGCCTCGGCCTGCCGCGCCGCGTCCGTGAACCGCGAGATCCACGTGGGGCTGTGGGCGCCGAAGTCGGTGCCCCAGACGGAGACGAGTGCGCGGCGGACGTCGTCGAGCGTCGGCTGCCCCTGGCCCGCGTACGTCTCGGTGACGACGACGCGCACGCGCGGACCGGCGCCGATCGGCCCGATCGCCTGGGTGCCCTCCTCCGTGTAGCGGATGCTCCGCTCGGGCTGCTCTTCCACCTCCACCTCCGCGATGAGCGAGCTGACGGACGGGTCCCAGCCCGGGAACGCGATCCCCGCCGCCTTGCGCACGAGGCTGCGGCCGCCGTCGCACCCCACGAGGTAGTCCGCCCGCAGCGACCCGCCGTCGGAGAGGCGGACGACGACGCCGCCCTCCTCCTGCTCGAGGCCCGTCACCTCGCGCTCGCGGAGGGTCGGGATGCCGAGCTCGGCGACCCAGCCCGCCAGGAGGCGTTCGATCTCCGCCTGCCTCAGCGCGAGGCTGTAGCGGTGGCGGGTGGGAAGGCCGGCCATGTCCAGCGGAATCCCGGCGAATGCCGTGATCTGGACGGTCTGCCCGGCATCGAGGAACCGCTCGGCGATGCCGCGCATGTCCAGGATCTCGAGGGTCCGCGCGTGCAGGCCGCCGGCCCGCGAGCCCTCGACCTCCTGGGTGGCGCGGCGCTCGACGATCACCGCCTCGGCCCCGGCGAGGGCGAGCTCCGCCGCGAGCATCATCCCCGTCGGGCCCCCGCCGGCGATCACGACCTGATGGCTGTCCGCACTCTCCACAGCCAGCATTGTCGGCCTGCCGGGGCCCCTTGCCGGAAGCCCCGGTGCGGCCGATAGTCTGAAAGTGAGGGGACGCCATTCCGGGCGCATCGTGTGGCCGCTGGGGTAGCCTGCAGGATGACAGCCACCCTCGGCGCCTCGGAGTGCATCATGTCCTACACTGTGGATTTCACCACCGTCTCGCCCGTCGGGCTCGAGTCCTCGCCGGTCGCGGACGCACTGGCAGGCCTGAGGGCGAATGAGGCCCGCTACTTCAAGAACAAGTACGACCATGCCTTCACAGTGGAGCCCGCGGGCGAAGCTCGGGACGTCATCGACTGGGTCCACCGGATCCTCAAGGAGGAGCGGGACATCGTCATCTCCTCCCCGCCGCTCGAGGCCACCGCCTTCGAGGTGGACGGCATCCGGATGGCCTACGTCTTCTACGAGAGCGGGCTGTCCGTCAATGTGATGTACACGGTGGATGAGGCCGGGAAGCGGGCGGTCGGGTTCAAGCTCTCGGACGGGATGGAGGTCCCAGAGGAGCTTGCCTCGAGGTTCAAGTTCGCACGGCAGAAGTCGAAGCTGGCCGGGACGATCCGCGGCTCCTTCTTCGTCATCAAGGGCGAGTACTGATGCTTCCCCGGACCCCTGGCGTCTACCGCACGGCGTGGTCGTTCCCACGCATCCGCACCGCGACGACGACGCCCGAGAGCGCCGTGAGGCCCGCGACCGCGGCGATCGCCGTCGGAAGGCCGTAGAGGTCCGCGAGGACGCCGGAGACGAGCGCCCCCACGGCGAACCCGCCGTCCCGCCAGAGGCGGTAGATGCCCACGGAGCGGGCACGCCAAGCCGGATGCGCGACGTCGCCGATCGCCGCGAGCAGCGTCGGGTAGACCATCGCGGTGCCGAGCCCGAGCAGGACGGCGGCGGCGAGCCAGACCGCGAAGCCGTGCCCGGCCGCGACCATCACGAGGCCGACGGCCTGCACGAGCATGCCAGCGGTGATGAGCCACTTGCGGCCCCATCGGTCGGAGGCGGCGCCCGTGACGAGCTGGCCTGCGCCCCAGACTGCGGGGTAGACGGCGGCGAGGATGCCGATCTCGCCCAGGCTCAGTCCTGCCGAGGCGAACAGGATCGGGAAGAGGCCCCACGCGAGGCCGTCATTGAGGTTGTTGACCAGGCCGGCCTGGCTGACCGCGGACAGGGATCGGTCGGTGAAGCTCGTGAGCCGGAAGACCTGCCCATTCGTGAGCCCGGCGTGGGCGCCGCCGTGGGAATCCACGTGCTGCGCCGCCTCGAGCTTGACGTGGTGGTGCGTCTCGCGCACGAACAGTGCTGACATGCCGAGGCCCACGGCGATGTACGCCGCGCCGACAAGGAAGGGGCCGGGGCGCAGGCCGTAGTGCCCAGCGATGTAGCCCGTCGCGAGGGCGGTGAGTGCGACGCCGAGATACCCGGCGGCCTCGTTGAGCCCCATCGCGAGGCCCCGCTGCTGCGGGCCGACGAGGTCCATCTTCATGACGACCGTGGTTGACCAGGTGAGTCCCTGGCTGATGCCCAGGAGAACGTTCGCCGCGACGATCCAGCCCCAGTCGGGCCCGAAGATCAGCAGGAGCGGCACGGGCAGCGCCACGAACCACCCGGCGATGAGCACGGGCTTGCGCCCGAAGCGGTCCGAGAGGGTCCCCGCGAAGTAGTTCATCGCCGCCTTCGAGAGTCCGAACGCGAGGATGTACGTCAGGGCGCTCGTGTAGAGGCTGAGGTTGAACTCCTTCTCGGCCAGCAGCGGCAGCACGGTGCGCTCCTGGCCGAGGGCCCCCCCGACGAGCGCGTTCACGGCCACGAGAAGCATGAACTGGGACAGGTTCTGCCGCAGTCCGAGGACGGGCGGGGCGCTGGCGGTCTTCACTAGTGGTTCTCCAAGAAAACATGGAATAGGATTAGATCCAGTATTACACGGATTGTTGGAAAAGGATGGGTGTGCAGATGGCGGAGCTCGATACGCGATCATCCAAGCGGGCCGACAAGGCCGCGCTGTTCGAAGAGTTCGCGCGAGTCGGGAAGGCGCTCGCGAACGGCAAGCGGCTCGAGCTCCTGGACCTCCTGACCCAGGGCGAGCGCAGCGTCGAGGCGCTCGCGGACGCCGCGGGACTTGGGCTCTCGACCGCCTCGGCGCACCTGCAGACGCTCCGGCAGGCGGGGCTCGTCGCCACACGCCGCGAGGGCACCAGGATCTTCTACGACGTCGCCGGCCCGGACGTCCTGCGCCTGTACGCGCTCCTGCGCGGCGTCGCCCAGGAGCGCGTGGCCGACGTCGAGCCGCGCCGCGTGGCCTACCTGAGGCTCGCGGGAGCCCGCGCGGACGAGGAGGGGCTGACGCGGGACGAGCTCGTGGCCCGCGCGGCCCAGGGAAGCGTGACGGTGCTCGACGTGCGGCCGGAGGACGAATACCGCGCCGGCCATGTGCCGGGCGCCCGGTCCGTACCCCTGGACGAGCTCGAGGCCCGGCTGGCCGAGCTCCCCCCGGGAGCCGACTTCGTGGCGTACTGCCGTGGCGCGTACTGCGTGCTGGCGTACGACGCCGTCGACCTCCTCCGCGCGCATGGGCGCCGCGCGCAGCGGCTCGAGGACGGCATGCTCGAGTGGAGGCTCGCCGGGATGGAGGTCGAGTCCGGCGCAGGCCCTCGTCCCGCCTGACCGGCGGGCGTCGGCCTGCGGGCCCTTCGGTCAGTGGCTGTAGTCCCCGCGGCTGTACTCGAACACCCAGCCGATGAGCCCGACGGCGCCGAACGCGGCGCCGATGGGAAGGATCCAGAAGGCGATGGCCAAGCCGAGGAAGGTCACCGCGCAGGCGGCGCCGAGGAAGACCGGCCACCAGCTCCACGGGCTGAAGAATCCCTGTTCGCCCGCGCCCTCGTAGATGTGGGCATGGGGCCGATCCTCGGGTCTGCTGCCCACGCGCCGCCCGGTCAGCCAGAGGTAGGTGGCGATCATGAGCGCCAGCCCGGCCACGAGGGCGAGGGGGATCCCGCCTCCGAATTCGACGAAGTGCGTCAGGACCGCGTAGACGGCCCCTGTGACGAGCAGGAAGACGAAGAGCACGGCGAATATGAGTGTTTCGGCCTTCATGGGCTCCTCCTGGATGGTCTGTCCCCTCGCTCGCCTCATGCGTTGAGGCCGCCCCAGGGGGGCGGGCTGTCGGCGAGCCGGCGGGAGGCTTCGAGCATGGCGGCGTGGACGAAGGCCTGCGGGAAGTTGCCCCGCAGCTGGCGCTGTTCGACGTCGTACTCCTCGGTGAACAGCCCCGGGGTCCCGCAGGCGGCCCGATTCCGTTCGAACCAGCGGGCGGCCTCGAGGGGCTGGTCACTCTGGTGCAGGGCCATGGCGAGGTCGAAGCCGCAGAGGAGGAAAGCTCCCTCTGACAGGTCCAGGGGGCGGCGGTCCTGGCGGAACCGGTAGAGGTAGCCGTTGCGGGCGAGCTCCTCCCGGACTGCCCGCAGGGTCGCGATCGAGCGCGGGTCCTGCGGTGCCACGGCGCCGCGGATCACGGGGCGGAGGAGCGCGGCGTCGACCCTGCTGTCGGTGGGGGACCGCTGCCAGCGCCCGCTGGGGTGGAGGCAGTCGTTCGTGACGTCGGCGATGAGCCCGTCCGCCTGGGAGGACCAGAGGGCGCCCTGCGGCGCGGGGGCGTGGCGGCCGATAGCCCGCAGCCCGGCGGCGCAGATGAGCCGCGAGTGGGCCCACCGCTCGTTGTCGAGCTCCCACATTCCGGCATCGGGTTCTGTGTGCCTTTGGGCGATGGCGTCCGCGGCGACCTCGGCGGCCTTCCACTGGTCGAGGTCCAGCCGGTCGTTCTCGGCTGCGGCCGAGAAGAGGAGCAGGGCCTCGCCGAACACGTCCAGCTGGAACTGGCCGTTGACCCAGTTGCCCGCCCGGCCGGACCCGCCGGGGTAGCCCGGCAGGCCGACGTCGTGCTCGTCGGGGACCTTCCCCCCCGTCGACGGTGTAGGCGGGGTGCAGGCCGGGCCCGTCCTCGAGGAGCCTGGCGGCGACGAAGCCGACAGCGTCGTCCATGAGCGGGAACTCCTTGCAGGAGGCCGCGGCGACGCCCACGAAGCACTGGTCCCGGATCCACGCGTAGCGGTAGTCGTAGTTGCGCTTCTGCTGCGCACGCTCTGGCAGGCCCATGGTTGCTGCCGCGACCATCGCACCGCCGGCGCCGGTCATGCCGCGCAGGACGGCGTAGGACTGGCGCGCGTCGTCTGGCGCGATGGTGTTCCCGAACTGGGGCACCTCCCGCTGCCATCCGTACTCGGTCGCAGTCCAGGTCTGGTCCGGCTGGATCAGCTCGCCGGGAAGCTCGGTGTCGGAGACCTCGAGCACGAGGTCGTAGTGCTCGCCTTCGGGGACCTTCACCGTGAACTCGACTGCCCCGTCCTTGGCCTCCGCCTGCGGAGCGCCCGTGAGCCTGATCCTCAGCGGGCCGCTGCGGGCGGTCCAGACTCCGTCATCCCTGCGCAGGCGTCCCATCCGGTGGTGCCCGAAGCCTGCGCGAACGTCGACGACGACGCGAACCTCCGCCGCGCCCTGCACGGCGCGGATCCGGCGCAGCAGAATGGCGCGGTGGGGGTCCCCGGGATACGCCAAGGCTTCGCGGCACTCGATGATGCCGGCGCTCGTGATCCAGCGGCTGACCCAGATGAGGGTCCCGTCCTCGTACTGCCCGCCCCAGACGAAGCGGGGGTCGGCCGGCGTCACCGCGAAGCAGCCAGGACCCCCGAGGAGCGTGGAGAAAACCGCGTCGTCGTGCCACTTCGGCACGCACATCCAGGAGATGTCCCCGCGTGGGCCGATCAGGGCTGCCCGCATCCCGTCGGCGAGCATCGCGTACTCCCGGAGCACATGGGGTGCAAACTGCTCGGGCATGCCAGCAGACTAGGGCAACTATTGCGCTAGAGCAATAGAAGCCACATTCATCTCTTTTGTTTCAGACCATCTGTTGCGGGAATGCACTTATTGCGTGGGGTCCGTGAGTGCGTGCACGGTCGCTCGCGGGCCTCCGCCGACGGGGGCGTCAGACAACGGGGGCGTCAGACAACGAACCGACCCACAGCCGGGGGGAATGAGGCTTGGAAGGAGCAGTCCAGATGGAAACAGCACGCCGGGTTGTCGTCGTCACGGGCGCAAGTGGCGGGATCGGCCGCGCCTCGGCCGTCGCCTTCGGGAGGGAGGGAGACGCGGTAGCGCTGCTGGCGCGCGGCGAAGCCGGACTCGCCGGGGCGGCCGCCGAGGTCGAGGCCGCTGGCGGGAAGGCGCTCCCCATCGCCGTCGACGTCGCGGACGCCCACGCCGTGGACGACGCCGCCGAGCGCGTGGAGCGGGAACTGGGTCCCATCGACGTGTGGGTCAACGTGGCCTTCACCTCCGTCTTCTCACGCTTCGACGAGATCGAGCCCGAGGAGTTCAAGCGGGTGACTGAGGTGGCCTATCTCGGGTATGTCTACGGGACCATGTCCGCTCTCAAGCGCATGAAGGCGCGGGACCACGGGACGATCGTGCAGGTCGGCTCTGCCCTCGCCTATCGCGGGATCCCGCTGCAGACCGCGTACTGCGGTGCCAAGCACGCGATCCAGGGGTTCAATGAGTCGCTCCGTACCGAGCTCCTGCACGAGGGCAGCGGCGTCAGGACCACGATGGTCCAGATGCCGGCGGTCAACACCCCGCAGTTCTCGTGGGTGCTCTCACGCCTGGCGCACCAGGCGCAGCCCGTCCCGCCGATCTACCAGCCCGAGGTCGCGGCGCGCGGCGTCGTGTACGCGGCGGACCACCCGGAGCGCCGCGAGTACTGGGTAGGTGGCAGCACTGCGGCCACCCTCATCGCGAACGCCATCATGCCGGGCCTCCTGGACCGCTACCTCGCGAAGACGGGATTCCAAGCCCAGCAGACCCCGGAGCCCCGCGACCCGGACCAGCCCGCCAACCTGTGGAAGCCAGCTGATTCCTCGCGAGACTTCGGAACCCACGGGATCTTCGACAGCAAGTCCTCCGGCCGCAGCTACCAGCTCACGGCCTCACACCACCACGGCGCGGTCGCGGCCGTGGCGGGGACAGTCCTCGCCGGGGCTGCCGCAGCGGCGACTGCCTTCCTGCGGAAGGGCCCCCGGTGAAGCCCCTCGAACTGCTGCGCGCCGCCTACGGCACCGCTGAACTCCTGGCCCCCGGGACCGTCGAGGGCCTGCTCATCGGCCGCGCGCCGGACCAGCGTGCCCGGGCCGTCATCCGCATCCTGGGTGCACGGCACCTGCTCCAGGCCGTCGTGACAGCCTGCGGAGGGCGCACCCTCCATCGCCTCGGCGGCGGGGTCGACCTGGTCCACGCCCTCACCATGGTCGCCCTGGCCGCGTTCGACCGACGACGGCGACGCCCCGCCGTCGTCAATGCTGCCGTCGCACTGGCCTTCGCTGCAGGGGAGTGGCGGTGACCGGCGCAGCGTGCACGAGCACACGTGTCCCTTCTGAACCAGGAGCCGCATCATGAGAAAGGCCCATGAGACCCCACTGGAAGGCATCGACCGGCTGCTCGAGAACGTCGAGAAGGGCCGGTTCGAGCGGTCGCTCTCGGCGCTGACCGCCGCCGGCGCCCTCGTCACCGCCGCCGAGATCTACTTCGAGCACGACAAGGCCAGCTTCGGCAATCCGTGGATGTGGGCGCCGGTCGCGCTCGGCCCTGTCGGGGCAGCCGCGGGCGTCGCCGGGTTCTTCAGCCGGCGCATGGCCAAGACGGCCCTGCCGCTGGCCAGCGCGGCGATCGTGGCCAACGGACTCCAGGGAACGTACCTCCACGTGCGGGGCATCGCCCAGAAGCCCGGCGGGTTCTCGAACCTCCGCTACAACCTCGAGATGGGGCCGCCGCTCCTGGCACCGCTGCTGGTGACCCTCGTCGGAGGCATGGGACTGCTCGCCTCGGTGCTCAGGAGGGAGAAGTGAGCGCGCTGCCGCTCCCGTCCGTGGAGGGCGGCGACCGCTACCCCGGCTTCAGCAGCGCCGACCAGTCGAAGCACTGGGACCGGGCGACCCAGGGAGTGGTCCTCGCCCGGCTCGGCCGCCCTGCCGACATCCGCTTCTTCACGGTGCGCGAAGAGGCGATCGCCGGCGCCCTGTTCGACCAGCTGCTCGGGCAGCACTCCGACCCGCGGGTCCCGGTGCTGAACATGGTAGACACCCGGCTGGCCGAGGCGCGGACGGACGGCTGGCGCTATGCCGACCTTCCCGAGGACGGACAGGCGTGGCGGGACACGCTCGCGGCGTTGGACCAGGACGCCAGGGAACGCTTCGGGGACGGCTTCCCCGAGGTGGGACAGGACCACCAGGCGTCGCTCCTGCGCAGGATCCAGGAGCTCGGGACCGAGACGTGGCACGGAATGGCCGCGGCCAGGGTCTGGAGCCTGTGGACGCGGTACGCCTGCACCGCCTTCTACTCCCATCCCTGGGCCTGGGACGAGATCGGCTTCCCCGGACCCGCCTACCCCCGCGGCTACAAGAACCTCGGACTCGACCGGCGGGAGCCCTTCGAGGTCCGCGATGCCAAGCCCCGCGAGGATCCGGTGGAGCGGTGGAAGGGGGGCACGCGGTGAGCGCTCTCCGCGAACGGAACGACTCGGCGTGGCTCCTGCCGCCGCGGCCGGGGATGAACCACGGCCTGCGCAAGGACATGCGCCGCTTCGGTGACCAGGACGAGGTGGACGTCGCGATCGTCGGCTGCGGCGCCGGCGGGTCTACGCTGCTCCAACGCCTGGCCCGGGCCGGGTGGAAGGCCGTGGCGTTCGACGCCGGGCCGTTCTGGGACCCGGACCGGGACTGGGTCAGCGACGAGGCCGGCTCGCACCACCTCTACTGGACCGAGCCCCGCGTGATCGACGGAACCGATCCCGTGCCGCTGGGCTCGAACAACTCCGGCCGCGGGGTGGGCGGGTCGATGGTCCACTTCGCCGGGTACACCCCACGGTTCCACCCGAGCGACTTCCACACCTACAGCCTCGACGGCGTCGGGGCGGACTGGCCGCTCGAGTACCCGGACCTCAAGGGCTTCTACGAGGACATCGAGGAGGAGCTGCCCGTCGCAGGCGAACCGTGGCCGTGGGGTGACCCGCACGAGTACACCTACCGTCCTCACCCCGTGTCCGGGAACGGGGAAGTGTTCCTGCGCGGCGCGCTCGCCCGCGGGATCACCGCGAAGGTCGGCCCCGTCGCGATCGCCAACGGACGGTTCGGCAACAGGCCGCACTGCATCTACCGCGGCTTCTGCCTCCAGGGCTGCAAGGTCAACGCCAAGGCCTCGCCGCTCATCACCCACATCCCCGACGCGCTCGCGCACGGCGCGGAGGTGCGCGCCGACTCCATGGTGACCCGGATCGGCTTCGACGAGCACAGCGGACAGGCGACCGGCGTGCACTACGTGCGCGGCGGCGTCGAACGCTTCCAGCGCGCCCGCCTGGTCGCCGTCGCCGGGTACTCGATAGAGACCCCGCGCCTGCTGCTGAACTCCGCCAACCCGCGGTTCCCCGAGGGCATGTGCAACGACTTCGACCAGGTGGGCCGCTACCTCATGGTCCAGGGCGCGCCCCAGACCGGAGGACGCTTCGCCTCGGAGGTGCGGATGTACAAGGCGCCGCCGCCGGAGGTCAGCACCGAGGACTTCTACGAGACGGACCCCTCGAAGCCGTACAAGCGCGGATTCTCCCTCCAGACCGTCTCGCCGCTGCCCATCACCTGGGCCGAGCATGTGGCCTCGCAGGGCCACTGGGGCCAGGACCTGCGCCGCTACATGAGCGACTACCCGCACTGGTCGTGCCTCGGAGCGCTGTGCGAGTTCCTCCCGCTGGCCGAGAACCGGGTGACCCTCGCGGACGAGAAGGACCGCCACGGGCTGCCGGTCGCCAAGTTCTCCTACAGCCAGTGCGAGAACGACCGGATGCTCATGGAGGCTGCACAGACCGCCATGGAGGAGGTCCTGACCGGAGCCGGCGCCGAGGAGACGATGACCGTCAAGCGCTACGCCCACCTCGTCGGCGGCGCACGGATGGCCGGGGACGAACGGCACGGCGTCGTCGATTCCACCGGCCGCAGCTTCGCCGTCCCGAACCTCTACATCACCGACGGGAGCATCCTGCCCACCCAGGGCAGCGCCAACCCTGCCCTGACCATCATGGCCCTCGCAGCCCGCACCGCCTCGATCCTCATCAACGGCAAAGGAGACTGACATGGCATCCCAGACCGTGGCCGACTACCTGCTCTCACGCCTCCGGGAGTGGGACGTGGACAAGGTCTTCGCCTTCCCGGGCGACGGCATCAACGGCGTCCTCGCCGCCTTCGGCAAGGCAGGCAACCAGCCGAAGTTCATCCAGGCCCGGCACGAGGAGATGGCTGCGTTCGAGGCCGTCGGCTACGCCAAGTTCAGCGGCAGGGTCGGCGTCTGCATGGCCACCTCGGGCCCGGGCGCCATCCACCTGCTCAACGGCCTCTACGACGCGAAGCTGGACCACGTGCCGGTCGTCGCCATCGTCGGCCAGACCGCCCGCAGCGCGATGGGCGGCGCCTACCAGCAGGAAGTCGACCTGCTGACGCTGTTCAAGGACGTCGCCTCCGACTACCTCCAGATGGTCACCGTTCCCGAGCAGCTTCCGAACGTGCTCGACCGCGCCATCCGGATCGCGCTCGGCAAGCGGGCCCCCACCGCGATCGTGATCCCGAGCGACGTCCAGGAACTCGAGTACAGCGCCCCGACGCACGCCTTCAAGATGGTTCCCTCGAGCCTCGGGATCCGCTGGCCCCGGACCCAGCCCGACGACGAGGCCATCCTCGGCGCCGCGGACCTGCTGAACCAGGGCGAGAAGGTCGCGATGCTCATCGGCCAGGGAGCCCGGGGAGCCGCGGCCGAGGTCCGCGAGGTCGCCGACCTCCTCGGCGCCGGCGTGGCCAAGGCGCTCCTCGGCAAGGACGTGCTCGCCGATGACCTGCCCTACGTCACGGGCTCGATCGGCCTCCTGGGCACGCGCCCCAGCTACGAGATGATGATGGAGTGCGACACGCTCCTGACCGTGGGCTCGAGCTTCCCGTACACGCAGTTCATGCCCGAGGAGGGCCAGGCCCGGGGCGTCCAGATCGACATCGACCCCGGCATGATCGGGCTGCGGTACCCGTACGAGTACAACATCGTCTCCGACGCCGCCGCGGCCCTGCGCGCGCTCATCCCGCACCTGCGCCGGAAGGAGGACCGGTCCTGGCGCGACGACCTCGAGTCCAAGGTCACCCGGTGGTGGGAGACGATGCGGGCCGAGGCCATGGTCGAGGCCGACCCGGTCAACCCGATGCGCGTCTTCTCCGAGCTCTCCGACCGGCTCCCCGCCGACGCCATCGTCAGCGCCGACTCCGGCTCGTCCGCGAACTGGTACGCCCGGCAGCTGAAGTTCCACGGCACCATGAGGGGCTCGCTCTCGGGCAACCTCGCCACGATGGGCCCCGGCGTCCCCTACGCCATCGGGGCGAAGTTCGCCCATCCCGGGCGCCCGGTGATCGCGTTCGCCGGCGACGGAGCCATGCAGATGAACGGTCTGAACGAGCTCATCACGATCACCCGCTACTGGAGGGAATGGGACGATCCGCGGCTCATCATCGCGGTCCTGCACAACGACGACCTCAACCAGGTGACGTGGGAGATGCGCGCGATGGGCGGCGCGCCGGCGTTCCGTGAATCCCAGGACCTCCCCGACGTCGACTACGCGGCCATCGCCGGCGTCCTCGGCCTCGGCAGCATCGCCGTGGACAGCCCCGACCAGCTCGGACCCGCCTGGGAGGCGGCTCTCGCGGCTGACCGCCCGACCCTCCTCGATGTCCGCACCGACCCGGACATCCCTCCCATCCCGCCGCACGCCACGTTCGAGCAGGCCCTCAACAGTGCCAAGGCCATGCTCAAGGGCGACAGCAGCGCCTGGGGAGTCATCCGGGAAGGGGTGAAGACGAAGGCCCAGGAGTTCCTCCCCCACCGAAGCGAGGAGCACTGAGCAGTCAGCATCACAGCCGGTACCGGAGCGGCGCCGAGGGGTCGGGGGAGAGCGCGTCGACCGCGTCCTTCGCCGCCGCGCTCTGCCCGTTCGAGGTGAAGCACGGGACTGACTGGCTCTGCGGTTCCGGCGGCGAGATCCTGTCGCACATCTCGTTGACGTGCAGCCAGAGGTTCGTGTCGAACCAGTAGCCCGTGTGGCTGAGGATGCGCGGCAGGGCCTGCCCATAGACGTACCTGTCCGAGGGCGGGTCGAGGAGCAGCACGTCAACGCTCCCGACGGCGACCGTCTCGTCGCCGCTGTTGGCGGGCACATCCCAGTCCGCCTCGACATCCCCGCCGATGTAGTCGGTGAGGTAGTACAGGTTCTTCCACCGCACCGGGGCGAGGCCGCCCCTTCCCGCGGCGAGGCACCTCAGCAGCCCGTCGCTGAACAGCGCCGGGAAGGCCCACCGGTAGAGCTTCGCGAGCGGGGCACCGAACGTGACGAGGCCGATCTCGTGGTCCTTCGTGTCCTTGCGCTCCGAGCGCCGGGCCACGGTGGCGGCGGCGATCACGCTGCCCTGGGAATGCGCGCTGAGCACCACCCGGCCCCCGTTGTCGTGGATCCACCAGATGCGGCGCGTCAGGTCGGGGACGGCCCGCTCCGCGTACGCGGGCGGGGCGAAGGGGTGGAAGGCGCGGGGGAAGAACGTCCCGACGTCGAAGGGGACCATGAGGAGCCGGCGCTTCCGCTCGTCGCGGAGCGCGTACCGCACCACGAATCCGTAGGCGACCGGCAGGACGCCCACGATGCCCATCACGGCACCGGGGAGGATCACCGGAGGATCCTGGGCCATGAACAGGACCCAGAGCGGATAGGCGAACGCCCCGACCAGGCTGGGGACCGCCACCACGATGACCAGGGCCGCGGCGAGGGCGGGCGTCCTCTCGGCGATGACCCGCACCGTGGCCGTCCTCCGGACCCAGGACGTCGGCTCGCCCCGCCCTCCGGGGTCAGGATCGAGCGCCGAGTACATCCAGGCCTCCCGGTCCTTCGCCGCCGCCGCGGCCGCGGCATCCTGGACCACGGGGGGCGAAAGCGCGGGCTCCACGCCATGCGAAGGGCGGTAGGCCCGGCGGAGGTCCGCGGTGAGCGTCCCCGCATCCTTCCGGACGCGGGCCCACAGGCGCACCCCGGCGACCATCAGGAGCCCGACCAGGACGGCGCCGAGCGCGCATACCAGGATGGTCTGGACCGAGATGACCGCCTTGGGCACGCAGACCACTGAACCGTCGCATCCGTCGGCCGCGCCCACGCCGTACCTGACCGGGCCGAGGCCCAGGGCGACGAGCAGCATGGCGGACACGAGCACTCCGTTGGCGAGCACGAGCGCCACCGCGTTGAGCACCACGGGGGCCGCCCAGGGGAAGACGCCGATCCGCGTGTGCGCCTCGCGGTCACCCGTCGTCTCCCTCCTCCGCTCGTCTCTGCGGCGGGAGGCCCACGCCGCGATCTGCTGGACGATGAGGGGGAGCAGGAGGAGGACCGAGAGCCCCCAGCCCGTATTCACCGCAGCGACGATGCCGGGCAGCACGCCGCCGGGCTGCCCGGGGTGGGCGGGCAGCAGGAGGGCGGCCGCGACCGCGGCCCCGAGAGCGGCGACCGAGGCCCCCAGGAGGACCCAGGACAGCGGCCCGCGCGCCTCGTCCCCGGCAAGGGCCACGAGCACGGCCGTGAGGACCAGCACGGCAAGGACCAGCGCCGAGACGGCGAGCACTGCGACGGCGGACCCGCCGTCCGGCGCCCCGGCGCCCTGCCTTTGACCCGCGCCGACAGCGGCCACGCACCAGGCCAGCATCGCCGCGGCCACGCCGATCCCGGCTGCAAGGTGGAGGTTGGAGAGGTGCGAGTGCCAGAGCCGCCCGGACCAGAAGGCGGGGCTGCGCAGGCCCCCGGGCTGGGCCGCCGCGCAGCGGGTTGAGGGCTCCGGTTGGGACTCCTTGTCCGCGGGCGGCTCCACGTTCTCGTACCGGTTCCGGGAGACCCGGGCCAGGAGGTAGAACAGGACTGCGACGGCCACGGGCGGCAGAGCTCCCCACGCCAGGCGCACGCCGAGGAGGTCCCGCGGGGCCAGGGCGTCCAGGACGCCTGTGGCCCACAGGTGCTCTCGGCAGGGGACCTGCCCGAGGCACTGGAACGCCACCGTGTCGAGGCTCGGCAGCGTCACCATCACCGCCACGCTGACCGTGAGCGCCAGGGCCGCGAGCCTGGCACACCAGCGGAAGGCGCGGGTGGTCGGCGGCCTCTCGGCCTCCTCCGACCCGGACATGACGCGCCGCCGCGCCATCCAGCCGGCCATGTTCGCGAGCATCGCCGGAGTGAGCAGCGTCCACAGCACACGGACCGGCGAATGCGAGGTCAGGCCGCCCCACGCGTACGCCTCGAGGTGGCGACCGCGCGAATCGGCAGTCCGGTAGAACCCTGCGATCCGGTCACCCCAGACCCGCGTGGGCTTGAGGTCGCCGAGGAGCTCCTCCGGGGTGAAGCCGCCCACGCCGTGCACGCGGATTTCTGTGAGTCCCGCCAGGGCGGCTGGTTCCGGTACCAGGCCCCCTGACCCGTTCGAGTCTCCCGTCACGCCACAAGTTGACCACCGCGGGCAGCGCGCGGGAATACGCGGCACGATCCCATGCGCACGACTTTTCGCGCCCGCGGATGACGCAGGGCCGGAATCCGGGGTAGCAAGGAGGCATGACGCTGACTCCCGTGCGCGCAGGGGCGAAGGCGGTGCAGTCGCTCGTCGACGAGCTGCGCCGGACCATCGAGGGCGACGTCGACGACTCCTCGCTCGCCCGGGCGCTCTACTCCTCCGACGCCGCGAACTACCGGGTGGTGCCCGGCGCCGTCGTCCTCCCGCGCTCGCGGGAGGACGTGCTCACGGCGGTGGCCGCCGCGCGCGAGCACGGTGTCCCCGTCACGGACCGCGGCGCGGGGACCTCGATGGCGGGCAACGCCGTCGGCCCCGGCCTCGTGCTCGACTTCTCGCGCTACCTCAACCGCATCGTCTCCATCGACCCGGGCGCGCGGACTGCGGTGGTGCAGCCCGGCGTCGTGCTCAAGGACCTCCAGGCCGCCTGCGCGCCGCACGGGCTGCGGTTCGGCCCGGACCCCGCGAGCGGATCCCGGTGCACGCTCGGCGGCATGATCGGCAACAACGCCTGCGGCGCCCACGCGATGTCCTACGGCCGGACCGCGGACAACGTGCTCTCCCTGACCTGGCTCACCGGCACCGGCGAGGTGGTCACGGCCTCCTCCGGGCCCGGCGCCATCGACGCCGTTCCCGGCCTCCGCGGCTTCGCCGACGCGCACTTGGCGCTGCTCCGCACGGAGTTCGGCCGCTTCAGCCGGCAGGTCTCGGGATACGCCCTCGAGCACCTCCTCCCCGAGAACGGCCGCAATGTCGCCGCCGCGCTCGTCGGCACGGAGGGCACGTGCGGGGTGCTCCTCGAGGCCGCCCTCCGGCTCGTCCCGCGGGCCGAATCGCCCGCGCTCGCCGTGCTCGGCTACCCCGACCTCGCCGCCGCGGCCGACGACGTCCCCCGCCTCCTGCCCTTCCACCCCCTCGCGCTCGAGGGCCTCGAAACGCGTCTGCTCGACGCCGTCCGCCGCTCCAAGGGCCCGGACGCGGTGCCCGACCTGCCCGAGGGCGGCTGCCTCCTCCTCGCCGAGGTCCCCGGGGACTCGCCCGACGACGCCCTCAACGCTGCGCGCCGCCTCGCGGATGCGGCAGCCACCGACGAGACCCAGGTTTTCCCCGCCGGGCCCGAGTCCGCCCGGCTGTGGCGCATCCGCGAGGACGGCGCGGGGCTCGCGGGCCGGACCGAGAAGGACGACCAGGCCTGGCCCGGCTGGGAGGACTCCGCCGTCCCGCCCGAGCGGCTCGGCGACTATCTCCGCGACCTCAGGGCGCTCATGGACAGCGAGGGCCTCACCGGCATGGCGTACGGGCACCTCGGCGACGGGTGCGTGCACCTCCGCATCGACTTCCCCCTCGAGCGCGACGGCGCGCTCATGCGCCGGTTCCTC
Source organism: Sinomonas sp. B1-1 (assembly GCF_050474465.1). Classification (NCBI taxonomy): domain Bacteria; kingdom Bacillati; phylum Actinomycetota; class Actinomycetes; order Micrococcales; family Micrococcaceae; genus Sinomonas; species Sinomonas sp. B1-1. Next base: position 48,501 of record NZ_JBCHVF010000010.1, read on the forward strand.
GGGTGCGCTGCGGAGCTGGTCGCCGCGCACGGCGGATCCCTCTCCGGAGAGCACGGCGACGGCCGCGCCCGGTCCGAGCTGCTGCCCGCGATGTACAGCGCCGAGGCGCTCGCCGCCATGGCGGAGTTCAAGGCCCTCTTCGACCCGGAGGACTTCCTCAACCCGGGGATCGTGGTCCGGCCGGCGCCGCTGTACGCGCACCTCCGCCGCCCGCGCGCGGCCGAGCTCACGGTCACCGACGGCTTCGCCTTCGCAGACGACGGCGGCAGCGTCACCAAGGCGGTCCACCGGTGCGTGGGCGTGGGGAAGTGCCGCGCGGACCCGAGGGGCGAGGGCGGCTTCATGTGCCCGTCCTTCATCGCCACGCGAGAGGAGAAGGACTCGACGCGGGGGCGGGCGCGGGTGCTCCAGGAGATGCTCAACGGAGGCGTGGTCCGGCTGGGATGGCGGTCGCCCGAGGTGCACGACGCCCTCGACCTGTGCCTGAGCTGCAAGGCCTGCGCGACGGACTGCCCGACAGGGATCGACATGGCGACCTACAAGTCCCAGACCCTGTTCGAGGCCTACCGCGGCCGGATCCGCCCCCGCACCCACTACACCCTGGGCCGGCTGCCGCAGTGGCTCCGCGTCGCGGCGCCCTTCGCAGTGCTCCTCAATGCCGCCGCGCGGGTCGCACCGCTGCGGCGGGCCGCGCTCGCGTTCATGGGGGCGGACCGCCGCCGCTCGCTCCCGCGCCTGCCCACGGTGCCGTTCCGCTGGGACCGGGCCGCGCGGCGTCGTGCGCCCGCCCCCGCCGGGGCGCCGCGCGTGCTGCTGTGGGTGGACTCGTTCTCCGACGCGCTCGACCCGGCAGTCCCGCGCGACGCGCTCGAGGTGCTGCGGGCCGCGGGGTGCGACATCGAGGTGGCCGGCGCCGGGGCGTGCTGCGGGCTCACGTACATCTCGACCGGGCAGCTCGCCGCAGCGAAGGCGCGCCTGAGGCGGACCCTCGACGTGCTCGTGCCGCACGTGCGGGACGGGCGGACGGTGGTCGGGCTCGAGCCGAGCTGCACCGCGACCCTGCGCTCCGACCTCACGGAGCTCCTTCCGGACGATCCCCGCGCCGCGGAGCTCTCGGGGGCCGTCACGACCGTCGCCGAGTTCCTGACAGGCATCGGCTGGGAGCCGCCGCGGGTAGGGGAGAAGCTGCTCGTCCAGCCGCACTGCCACCACTACTCCGTGATGGGCTACGGCGCCGACCGCGCTCTCCTGGCCGCGATGGGATGCGATGTGGAGGTCTCGGCCGGCTGCTGCGGCCTCGCCGGGAACTTCGGCATGGAGGCCGGGCACTACGAGGTGTCCGAGCGGATCGCCCGGGGCGGGATCCTCGCGAAGGCCGCGGCCGCGCCGGACCGGGCCGTCCTCGCCGACGGCTTCTCGTGCCGCACCCAGGTCCGCGACCTCGCCCGCCTGGAGAGCAGGCACCTCGTGCAGGTCCTCGCCGAGGCGCTGCGCGCACGGCCCTGAGGCGGGCACGCACGACGGCGGGTGGGCGACGCTGCTGCGCCGCCCACCCGCCGTCGTCCGTGCGTTGCCGCTAGCGGTTGCGCCGGCGAAGGCCCTCACCGTCGACACCGTCGGTGTCGATGTGCTCCTTCGCGACGTCCTCGCTCACGGTCTCCTCGTCGGTGACGGTCTCTGTGCCGAGCTTGACGCGCTCCACAGGGACGGTCTCCTTATCGACCACGGGACGCTCCTCGTGGAGGGTGACCTCGTGCTCCTCCTCGGAGAGGTCCGGGCCGTCCATCGCGGCGCCGCGGTTCTCGTCCGTGATGGGCTCGCGCTCCACGCGGACCTCTTCGCGCTGGACCGGGACCGTCTTGGTGACGTTCTCGGTCGTGACGTACTTGCGCAGGCGGGCACGGCCCGTCTCCTGCCGCTCGGTGCCGACGTTGAGCCGCTCCTCCGAGCGGGTCATGGCGTCGTCGGTCGTCGGGCCGGAGGTGTCGCGACCCTCGGTGCCGGTGACCTCGTCCGTGCGGCGCGTGCCGGTGCCCTCGTCGTAGCCCGGCTCCACACCGCCGGCTGCCCGTGCGTCGGTGCGCCCGTCGCCGCGGAGGCCGTCGCCGCCAACGCCCTCGCCGGTGCCGTAGGACGGCGCGGTGCGGCCGTAGTGGGTGTAGAGCCGGTCCTCCTCGGTGCGCTCGAGGTGCCCGTCGGGATCGACCCGGGGAGCGTCTTTCACCTGATCCTTGGTGTAGGGCACCACGATGTCCTCGCCGCGCACGCTCGAGTCGTGCAGGGGGACGAAGGACTCGTGCGTGCCGAAGAGCCCGGTCTTGACCGTGACCCAGTTCGGGTTGTTGGTGTCGTCATCGAGGTAGAGGTCCCCGATCCGTCCGATCTTCTCGCCGTCCTGGCCGATGACGTCCCCGTTGCCGGGCGTAATGGTGTCGAACTGTTCCCGTGTGACCATCGTGATTTTCTCCTTTGGTCTGCTGGATCGTGCCGTACCTTCTCGGGTACCCCCGTGTCTTGAGGGAAGTGGCTGTTCTCGCGCCAGCCGCGTCGACCGTGATCGTCGGCAGTCGCTGCCCGGCGCGCGAATGACTCACCAGTACCCAAGGCTTCCCCGGCCAAAACATGGCCGCCGAGGTCACCCCCTGTGCCGCCGAGGTCACCCGGTGTGGTGCCGAGGTCATCCCGTGTGGGCGCGAGGTCACCCGGTGTGGTGCCGAGGTCACCCAGTTCAGACGGGGCACGGGTGGAAGTGCCGTTCTCGCGGTGCAGTCCGCGAGGAGCAGAGTTCGTTGCGAGAGAGGCACGCGGGGTGACTTCGCGCCCACACGGGATGACTTCGCGCCGACAGGGGGTGATCTCGCGCCCACGGGGGGTGACGTCGCGCCCACAGGGGGTGACCTCGGCGGAGTGGGGCGGGGAGCATTGTGCGGCCTTATGCTGGCGTGCTACGTTTCGGGCGATCGTGACGCATCGGCAGGAGGTGAGACCCATGAACGCAGTATCCGCAGTGGGTGCTCCCCCGCAGACCACGATCGCGCGACTGGGCTAGTCGCCACCGGGAGTGCCCGAGAGGCACGTTCGCGAAAGGCGACTCCCATGAACGCAGCACCTTCTTTCAACGCAGCACCTTCTTCACCTCGTCACACCCCCGATGCCCCCACCGAGCGGGCTCTGGTCCTCGGCGGCGGCGGGTCGACGGGCAACGCCTGGCTGATCGGCGTCATTGCGGGCCTGTCCGAGGCCGGACTCGACGTCACCGACGCCGACCTGATCGTCGGGACCTCCGCCGGATCGACCGCCGCGGCCCAGATCACCGCGGCCAGCCCCGCCGACCTCTACGCCGCCGTCCTCGCCGCGCCCGAGCACGCAGGGCCGGCAACGCCGCAGTCTGCGAGCGTGGGCGCCGCGACCGGAAGGGTGGCCGACCAGCTCGAGAGGACGGCGAAGATCATCGCCGCCGCCCAGGATCCCGAGGACATGCGCCGCAGGATGGGCGCGTTCGCACTCGAGAGGGACGCAGGGCCGGACGGCGCGGCACACACCCGGTGGCACGCCGTCGTCGCCGGCCGCCTCCCGAGCCAGGGCTGGCCGGACCGGCGCCTGCTGATCACCGCCGTCGACGCCGTCACGGGGGAGCCCGCCGTGTTCGACCGCGACACCAGAGTCGAGCTGGTGGACGCCGTGGCCGCAAGCTGCTCGAGTGGCTTCGCCTACGCCATCGGCACCAGCCGCTACATCGACGGCGGATACCGACGGAACGAGAACGCCGATCTGGCAGCCGGATACCGGCGCGTGCTGGTGCTGTCGCCGTTCGGGGGCAGGACGCGGCATCCGCTGCAGTGGCGCATGCAGCTCGCCGCGCAGGTCGACGAGCTCCGCGCGGCCGGCAGCAGGGTCGAGACGGTCTTCCCGGACAGCAGCGCCGAGCACCTGTTCGGGGCCAACGCCATGGACAACACCCTGCGCCCAGCGGCCGCGCGGGCCGGCCACAGCCAGGGCACGGCCCTGGCCGGCCGGCTCGCGGCGTTCTGGCGCTGACCCCGGCGGAAGCCCCGCGTCGTGGAACGCAACCCCGTGGTCCGGTGTTGGCAACTCTTCGGTTCCTGTCACGCCGTCACGGACCCTTGAACCTTCGTGACAGGACGCGCAATCTTGCCGTGTCCAGCGAGTGAGGCATCTGACGAACGGAGCCAGCGATGACGCAGATCACGATCAATGGCGTGTCCCTCGACCCGGCCGCCGAGGCGGCGGCCCCCGCGGCGCACGCGCGCGAGGTGACCGATGCGGCGTCGTCGGACTACATCCTCGTCCAGACGGCCGAACCGCTCACCGAGGACCACCGCGCCCAGCTCGAGGCGACCGGCGCCGTCGTGCACGAGTACGTCCCCGACGACACGTACCTGTGCGGCTTCGAGCCCAAGGACCTCGGGCCGGTGCGGGCGCTCCCGTTCGTCACGTGGGCAGGCGTCTACCTGCGCGGCTTCAAGGTCAATCCCGCGCTCCGCGACGAGCCGCCCGCCGTGGCACGCGAGATCGTGCCGCGGGAGGTCGGACCACGGCCCTCGCGCAAGCCGCGCACGGTCGACGTCGTGCTGCACGACGACGTCGACCCCGCCTCGGCGGGGGTGCTCGAGCAGATCGCCGCCGCGGCCAAACTCGACCCGAGCTCGCTCGAGCCCGGGCGGCACAAGGTCCGCATCACGGTCGAGCAGGGCATGCTCGACCGCATCGCCGCCGTGGACAAGGTGCGGCACATCGAGGAGGTCCCGCAGCGCCAGCTGTTCAACAACCACTCGCGGGTGATCCTGCACGCGGACGTGCTCGTCAACGGGACCGAGTACAAGGGCGACGGCGAGGTCGTGGCCGTCGCGGACACCGGCTTCGACAAGGGCTCGACGACGGACGTCCACCCCGCGTTCACGGGCCGGGTCGACAAGCTGTACGCGCTCGGCCGGCCGAACCCGGCCAACGCGGACGACCCGCACGGCCACGGGACCCACGTGGCCGGCTCCGTCCTCGGGGACGGCACCTCCGCCACGATGGGCGGCGCGATCCAGGGGACGGCGCCGGCCGCGAGGCTCGTCCTGCAGTCGACGCTGGACTCCGCAGGACAGCTCGGCGGCCTCCCCGCGGACCTCCACGACCTGTTCCGGCCGCCCTACGACACCGACGGCGCCCGGGTGCACACCAACTCGTGGGGCTCGACGACGCCGGGCCTCCCGTACGATTCGAGCTCCCAGGAGATCGACGACTTCGTCTGGACCCACCAGGACATGGTCATCACGTTCGCCGCCGGCAACGACGGGGCCGACAAGGACCGGGACGGACTCGTGGACGGCGGCTCGATCGGGTCCCAGTCCGCGGCGAAGAACTGCATCACGGTCGGGGCGAGCGAGGGGGACCGGCCGGCGTTCGCCCCCACCTACGGCCAGTACTGGCCGGCGGACTTCCCCAGCAACCCCGTGCGCAGCGACCGGCAGGCCAACCGCACCGACGGCATGGTCGCCTTCAGCAGCCGGGGCCCGACCAAGGAGCAGCGCATCAAGCCCGACGTCGTCGCCCCCGGGACCTGCATCCTGTCCACCCTGTCGCGGAGGGTCGCATCGCCGTCGTCCGACTTCGGCACCTCCACGGACCCGCTGTGGTTCTTCGACAGCGGCACGAGCATGGCCACGCCGCTCGTCGCGGGGTGCGTCGCCGTCCTCCGGGAGACGCTCGTGAAGAACGGCACGGCGACGCCCAGCGCCGCCCTGGTGAAGGCACTCCTCATCAACGGCGCGGTCGAGCTCGCCGGGCAGTATGTCCCCACCGAGGCCGGCGTCTCGCCCAATGGCAGCTCCGGCTGGGGCAGGGTGGACCTCGCCGGGTCCGTCATCATCCCGGGCCCGAGGTCGGACGGCGGCTTCGGCGAGGGCGGCCCGCTCAAGCAGGGCGAGGAGGAGAGCTTCACGGTCGACATTCCAGGCAAGGGCGACGCCGCCGCCTCGCCTGCCGCTGCCGGCTCGGCGACGTTCAAGGTCACCCTCGTCTGGTCCGACCCGCCCGGGGCGGCCCTCCAGAACGACCTCGACCTCATCGTGCGGGCTGCGGACGGCACGGAGCGCCACGGCAACATGGGCACCTCCGACGGCTTCGACCGCCGCAACAACGTCGAGCAGGTCCTCTGGCAGAACATGCCGCCGGGGAAGGCCACGGTCGTGGTCCGCGCGTTCCGCATCACGCGGTTCCCGCAGCCGTACGCCTACGCCTGGCGGATCGGCTGAGGCGCGCTCGGCGTCTCCTTCTGCCACGGCCAGCGGCCGGTGATCTCCAGCTCGAGGGAGAAGCTCAGGAACGTCCGGATGAGGACGATCACGGCGAGCACGGCAACGCTCTGGAGGGTCGGGGTCACGGCAACCGTGCGGATGATGTCCGCTGCGACCAGGAGCTCGAGCCCGAGGAGGATCGACCTGCCCAGCAGCTGCCGGTAGGAGCGGTACACGCTCTTGCCGGCCGGACCCGGCTTTCGGAGGGCCAGGGGAATCGACACGAGCGCTCCGATGACCATGACGGTCACCCCGGCGACGTCCACGTACTGGCCAATTGCCTCGATCACTGCCCGGTAGTCCACGCGCGTCTCCTCGTCGCCGTCGTCCGCTGGGACGTTGCCCCGGGTGCGCGGGGCTGAAACGCCGCACGCGGCGGCGGGACGCCGGGGGCGAGGGACGCGCGGAGGAGGGCCTCACCCTGAACGGGTGAGGCCCTCCTGCAGCGCGGTGGCTGGCCCGATCAGCCGGCGATTCAGCCCTCGGCGGGGTCGAGGACGAAGTCGTACACCATCTCCTCGCCCTTGCCGTCCGCGGCCGGCTTGGGGTCGAGGATGAGCTCGGGCTTGACGGCCGAGGCGATGTCGTCGTCGTTGTGGGCGTCGCCCGGGAAGTAGAGCTGCGCGGTGATGAGCTCGTGGCCCGGAGCCGAGACCTTGACGTGGATGTGCGCCGGGCGCCACGCGTGCCAGCCGGCGGCGGCGATCAGCTTGCCGCAGGCGCCGTCGGTCGGGATCTGGTACGGGGCCGGGCGCATCGTCTGGATCTCGAAGTTGCCGTTCTCGTCGGCGAGGACGGTGCCGCGGAGGTTCCACTCGGGCAGGCCCGGGGCGTACTGCGAGTAGAAGCCCGCACCGTCGGCGTGCCAGATCTCCACCTTGCCGGGGAGGCCGTTGCCGTCGAGGTCGCGGATCTGGCCCTTCCAGGTCAGCTCGGTGCCGGGCTCGTCGTCGCGGCGCGGCAGGCGGGCCGGGGTCTTCTGGGCGGGGGAGTCCGGCACGTAGTACGGGCCCTCGATGGTGCCCTTGGAGCCCTTGCGGTTCTCCGTCGCGACCTCCTCAACGACGTGCTCGACCCACACGTCGAGGAAGAGCGGCCACTCGCCGTCCTCGCCGACGCTGATCAGCCAGTCCTTGAGGGCGTTGTACTCGGCGTACGTGACCTTGTGCTTGCGGATGGTGGCGTAGACGGCCTCGAGCACCTCGCGGGCAAGCAGCGAGACGCGCTCCTGGGGCACCTCGAGCGCGGCGCGCTTGCCGCTGGCCTTGAAGCGCTCGGTGGCCTTGTTGCCGGACTCGGCAGCCTTCGCGTCGAATTCGGTGATGGTCTGGCTCATGGTCATCCTCCTCGATGATTGGCCGGGTGGGGGCTGTCTGATCAGCCGTCGGCGTGATGGGCGGCACAGTCGGTCGCGTTGCCCTTCACGCTAGGCCTCGGTATTGCGTGCACACAAATACCTAGTTCCATCTCATTGATATTCAGTGCGTTTGAAAAGCACCCTTGGTCGACCCTAGGCAAAAGCCCAGTGTGATCGGCCTCACGGCTTGACAGGATCTTTCACAGCCCGCGACGACGACGTCGTGGAAAGCCACAGGCAAAGGGAGACAACCAATGACGGAAACCCTGGACCACGTCCGCGCCCAGCTCTCCGACGCACTCATCGAAGACGCGTCGACCGGGACCTACCGAGCCAAGCGCAGCATCTTCACCGACGAGGAGCTGTTCGAGCTCGAGATGAAGTACATCTTCGAGGGCAACTGGGTCTACCTGGCCCACGAGAGCCAGATCCCCAACGTCGGGGACTACTTCACGACCTACATCGGCCGCCAGCCGATCGTCATCTCGCGCGGCAAGGACGAGCAGCTCCACGCCCACATCAACGCCTGCAGCCACCGCGGCGCGATGCTCTGCCGCCGCAAGACGGACAACCGCACCACCTTCACCTGCCCATTCCACGGCTGGACGTTCTCGAACAACGGCAAGCTGCTCAAGGTCAAGGACCCGAAGGGCGCCGGCTACCCCGAGCAGTTCAACAAGGAGGGCTCGCACGACCTCACGAAGGTGGCCCGCTTCGAGAGCTACCGGGGCTTCCTGTTCGGCAGCATCAACCCGGATGTCAAGCCGCTGACGGAGCACCTCGGCGAGTCCACCAAGATCATCGACATGATCGTGGACCAGTCGCCGGAGGGCCTCGAGGTGCTCCGCGGCTCCTCGACCTACACGTACGACGGCAACTGGAAGGTCCAGGCCGAGAACGGTGCCGACGGCTACCACGTCTCTGCGACCCACTGGAACTACGCCGCGACCACCGCCCGCCGCGGCACCGGCGAGTCGGCCAACGAGACCAAGGCCATGGACGCCGGCACGTGGGGCAAGCAGGGCGGCGGCTACTACTCGTTCGAGCACGGCCACCTCCTGCTGTGGATGTGGTGGGGCAACCCGCAGGACCGCCCCAACTTCGACATGAAGGAGGAGTGGACAAAGAAGTTCGGCGCCGAGCGCGCGGAGTTCATGATCGGCGCCTCCCGCAACCTGTGCCTCTACCCGAACGTCTACCTCATGGACCAGTTCAGCTCGCAGATCCGCCACTTCCGGCCGATCTCCGTGGACAAGACCGAGGTCACGATCTACTGCATCGCCCCGAAGGGCGAGTCCGCCGAGGCCCGCGCCAACCGCATCCGCCAGTACGAGGACTTCTTCAACGCCACCGGCATGGCCACCCCGGACGACCTCGAGGAGTTCCGCTCCTGCCAGAAGACGTACCTCGCCTCCGCCGCCCCGTGGAACGACATGAGCCGCGGCCAGACCCACCAGATCACCGGCCCGGACGAGACCGCCAAGGGCCTGGGCCTCAACCCGATCTCGAGCGGGGTCAAGACCGAGGACGAGGGCCTGTACCCGATCCAGCACGGCTACTGGCGCGAGGCGATGCACGCCGCCATCGCCGAAGAGACGAAGAACGAGACGAAGGAGTTCTCCAAGTGACGCTCATGGCAACGATCGTGCCCGGGACCGTCGGGCTCGAGGACGTCCGCCAGTTCCTCTACCGCGAGGCCAGCTTCCTCGACGACCGAGAGTTCGACCGCTGGGTGGACTGCTACCACCCCGAGGCGGAGTTCTGGATGCCCGCGTGGGCCGACGACGACACCCTCACCGAGGACCCGCAGCGGGAGATCTCCCTCATCTACTACCCCAACCGGGGCGGCCTCGAGGACCGCGTGTTCCGCATCAAGACCGAGCGCTCGGGTGCCACGAGCCTCCCGGACCCGCGTACGGGCCACAACATCACCAACGTCGAGATCCTGCGCCAGGAGGGCGACGTCGTGGACGTCCGCTTCAACTGGTTCACGCTCTACTACCGCTACAACACCGTTGACACGTACTTCGGAGTCTCCTTCTACACGATCGACTTCTCCGGCACGCAGCCGGTCATCACCAAGAAGAAGGTCGTCCTCAAGAACGACTACATCCACCACGTCGTGGACATCTACCACATCTGAGAAGGCCTTCAGGAGACCAACCATGACTGACACCAACCACTCGGTCGCCCTGTCCTTCGAGGACGGCGTCACGCGCTTCATCAGCGTCGCGCCCGGCCAGACGGTCGCGGACGCGTCCTACCGCGCCCGTATCAACATCCCCCTCGACTGCCGCGACGGCGCCTGCGGCACCTGCAAGGCGTTCTGCGAGTCCGGGACGTACGACGGCGGCGACTACATCGAGGAAGCCCTCGCCGACGACGAAGCCGAGGCGGGCTTCTGCCTCCCCTGCCAGATGACCCCCGAGAGCGACCTCGTGCTGCGGATCTCCGGCACCGCCGAGATGGCCAAGAGCGGCATCGGCCAGTTCACCGCCACGATCGAGAAGCTCCACTGGTACGCGGACAACACCGCGGGCCTGACCCTCGCCGTTGAGGACCGCGAGAAGCTCGCGTACCTCCCCGGCCAGTACATGAACGTCAAGGTCCCCGGCACCGACGAGGAGCGCAGCTACTCGTTCAGCAGCGGGCCTGACGCGGAGAAGCTCACGTTCCTGGTCCGCACCGCCCCCGACGGCGTCATGACGACGTACCTCAAGGAGCGCGCGGCCGTGGGCGACACCCTGACCCTCGAGGGCCCCAAGGGCAGCTTCTTCCTCCGCGACGTCAGGCGCCCCGTGCTCATGCTCGCCGGCGGCACCGGCATCGCCCCCCAGCTGGCGATGCTGGAGAAGATCGCCAAGGCGGCGGCCGACGGCGTCGTCCCCGCCTTCCCGATCCACCTCGCCTACGGCGCGACCTGGGACAAGGACCTCGTGGAGGTCGAGGCGCTCGAGCGCTACGCCGCGGCGATCCCGGGCTTCACCTTCGACACGATCGTGGCCGACCCCGAGTCGGAGCACCCCAAGAAGGGCTACGTCACGCAGCACCTCCTGCCCGAGCACCTCAACGACGGCGACGTCGACGTATACCTGTGCGGGCCGCCCGCCATGGTCGACGCCGTGCGCCGCTACTTCGACGCCGAAGGCATCGAGCCGGCCAACTTCTACTACGAGCGCTTCGCGGTCGGCGCCGCCAAGGTCCTCGCGACGGCGGGCGCGGCGTGACCGTCCACGCCGGCCGCTTCGCGGGCAAGGCGGTCGTCGTCACCGGCGCCGCCCAGGGGATCGGGCGCGCCGTCGCCGAGCGCATCGCGGCGGAGGGCGGCGAGGTGGTCCTCGCCGACCGGGCCGAGCTCGTGCACGAGGTCGCCGGCGCCCTCCGCGAGGCCGGCGGCAAGGCGCACAGCCTTACCGCAGACCTCGAGACGTACGACGGCGCCCTGGCCGCCACCGACGGCGCGCTCGCCGCGGCGGGGCGCATCGACGTCGTCGTGAACAACGTGGGCGGGACCATCTGGGCCAAGCCGTACGAGCACTACACGCCCGAGGAGATCGAGAAGGAGGTGCGCCGCTCCCTGTTCCCGACGCTGTGGATGTGCCGGGCCGCGCTGCCACACCTCATCGCACAGCGGTCCGGGACGATCGTGAACGTCTCCTCAGTCGCTACCCGCGGCGTCAACCGCGTCCCGTACGCGGCGTCGAAGGGCGGCGTCCGTGCCATCACCACCGCGCTCGCGCTCGAGGCGGCCCCGCACGGCGTGCGCGTCGTCGCGACCGCGCCCGGCGGGACCGAGGCGCCGCCGCGCGCCGTCCAGCGCGGGCCCCTCCCCGCCACCAAGCAGGAGAAGGCCTGGTACCAGCAGATCGTCGACCAGACCGTGGAGTCCTCGCTCCTGAAGCGCTACGGCACCCTCGACGAGCAGGCCGCCGCGATCTGCTTCCTCGCCTCGGACGAGGCGTCCTACATCACGGGCACCATCCTGCCCGTGGCGGGAGGCGACCTCGGCTGAGGCCCTCCCCTTCGCGTTGCCGCCCCCGGGCCTGCCAGGCCCGGGGGCGGTTTCGGATCACCCCTGTGTGATCAGCGTCACCCATCACCACCATCACCAGCAGTTGTCCAGCTCCAGATCCCAGCACAGACATCGGAGTCTTGCATGTCATCTTCAGCATTTGCTGCGCCCTCGCAGCGACAGCGCACCACCCTGGCGTGGGTCGTCGCCCTCGGCGCGGCGGCCCTCACCTTCGACGGCTACGACCTCGTCGTGTACGGCACGGTCGTCTCGGGCCTCCTGCGCGACCCGAGCCAGATCGGCCAGCTCGACCCCGCCACCGCCGGCGCCCTCGGCAGCTACGCGCTCATCGGCGTCATGGTCGGCGCGCTCGCGAGCGGCGCGATCGGCGACTTCGTGGGCCGCCGCAAGGTCATGCTCCTGGCCCTCGCCTGGTTCTCGGTCGGCATGGCAGCCACCGCCCTGACCACGAGCGTCACCCTGTTCGGCGCCTTCCGGTTCTTCACCGGCATCGGCGTCGGGGCCCTCGTGGCCACCGCCGGGGCCATCGTCGCCGAATTCGCGCCCAAGAACCGGCGCAACCTCTGCAACGCCCTCGTCTACTCCGGCGTCCCCGCCGGCGGCGTGCTCGCCTCGCTCCTCGCGCTCGGGTTCGGCAACGGGCTCGACTGGCGCCCCCTGTTCTGGATCGGCGCCGTCCCGCTCGTCACGATCCTCCCGCTCGCCCTCGCCAAGCTGCCCGAGTCGCCCATGTGGCTGCTCTCCCGGGGCAGACGCGAGGAGGCCGAGGAGCTCAGCCGCCGCACCGGCGTCGTGCTCCCCGAGACGGACCCGACGCCGGCCGCCACCCGCGCCGACGGCGCCCCCCGTGAGCGTGCTGGCTTCGCCGGGCTGGCCACGCGCCGCTTCGCCCTCCCGACGGCGCTGCTCGGGCTCATGAGCTTTGCCGGGCTCCTGCTGACGTACGGGCTCAACACGTGGCTGCCGGAGATCATGGGCCAGTACGGGTTCGGGAAGGCGTACTCGCTGACGTTCCTGCTCGTGCTCAACGCGGCCGCGATCGTGGGCGGCCTCGTCGCCGCGGCGACGGTGGACCGGACCGGGCCCAAGCGGATCATCGCCGGCACGTTCGCGCTCGCCGCCCTCGCCCTCGTGCTGCTGACGTTCCACATGCCGTTCGCGGTGCTCCTGACGGCCGTCGGCGTGGCCGGGGTCGGCACGATCGGGACGCAGGTGCTCGTGTACGGGTTCGTCTCGAACTTCTACACGACCCCGACCCGCGCGGCCGGAGTCGCGTGGTGCGCCGGGTTCGGGCGGCTCGGCGGCATCCTCGGCCCGCTGGCCGGGGGGCTTCTGCTCTCGGCGGGCGTGACCGGCCAGGCCGCATTCTGGATCTTCGCGGTCGTCGCGCTGCTCGGCGCGGTGGTCACCGCCCTCGTCCCGCGGCCGGCGGCGCACGAGGAGACGCTCGGCGCGGCCCCGACGCACGACGGCGAGGCGGAGCCGGCCCTGCGGTGAGGTCGCCTCGGGAACGCCGGATGTCGTGGCGCACCCCCACCCCGCACCATACGGGAAGCCCGTGTGGTGCGGGGGTGTCAGCGGTGTTGGTAGGTGAGGCAGTCGGCGGCGTCGGCGCCGGGTCCGACGCGTACGTCGTGGGCGTTGCACATGAGGTGGTCGTTGTGGACGCACTCGTTGCGCTGGCAGGCTCCGACGTGGGCGAGGACCTTGGGCAGGCCTCCGAGGGAGGAGGTGTCGATGAAGGTCCCGCAGCTGGCGTGGTCCGCGGTGCCGGCGACGGTGATGGCGTAGGCGTTGCACTCGTGCTCGTGGTTGAACGCGCAGTTGTCCACGGAACAGGTCGAGACTTCTGTCACCTGCTGGGTCATGGCTCTTCTCCTCGGCTCGTGGGGCGGTGGGTGAGACGCTACCCCGCGCCGCCCGGCATGGGGAGGGTGGAATAGCGCATATTCCGCTGCCCCTTCGCCGCTCCCAGCCCGGCCAGGGGAGCCATGCCGACCGCCGGTCCACACGTTTCCTCCAAGGCAGCCGAGGCCGGTACCCGCCGGGGCGAGGTCAGAGGGCGCCGCCTGCAGCGCGGGGGGCGTCCGGGTCGCGGCCGTGGTCGCCGATGGTCTCGCGGGCGACGTAGTTCTCGAGGTCGAAGAGGTTGTCCCCGGCCCTGCGCGCCACGTTCAGGAGGGTGGTCATGGAGGCGACTTCTTCGACCTGTTCCTTGAGGAACCAGAGCATGAACTGCTCTCCGAGGGCGTCCTCCTCGGCCCTTGCTGCGCGGAAGAGGTCCTTGATCCGGGCGGTGACCTCCTTCTCCTGGGCGAGGGCCAGGGCGAGGGGTTCGGTGGCGTCGGCGAAGTCGTTGCGGACCTCTCCGATGGGCGGGATGCGGACGGGGAGGTTCCGGTCGAGCATGTACTGGACCATCATCATGGCGTGGTTGCGCTCCTCGAGGGACTGCCGGTAGAAGTGGGCGGCCAGGCGCGGCAGGTCCCGGTCCGCGTACCAGACGGCGACGGCGATGTACTGGTGCGAGGCGGTGAATTCGTTGGCGATCTGCTCGCCGAGCGTGTCGTTGAATCCCATGGCCCCTACCTTGGGCAGTCCCGCCGCTGGGGTCAATGGCCCCCCGGCGGCCTTCCCCACCTCCGGTGGAAGACGAGCCTTCATGACGAGCCAATGCGCTGTTTCGGGTCCCTCTCGGAGCGTGCTTGTCCCTACCCTTGAAGGATGCACGCTTCTCAGCCTGGCCGGGGCGGGGCCCTCCTGTGAGGCATCCCGGTGCCCTTGCGGGGGCGTGGGCGGTGATGGGGGCAGGGCTGCTGGCTGCCTCCGTGGTGGGAGAGGAGGCTTGGGCGCACCATGCGCGCCTGGTCGGTGTCCTGTTCCTGGTCCTGGCGGCCGGATGCGCGGCGCTGGTGCTGTTACGGCGCTGAACCGGGGACTTCCCTGTGGGCAGGATGGCTGGCGCGGCAACGGCCCCCGGTCTTGGTGGCCGGGGGCCGTTGCCGTGTGTGGGGTGTCGGGTCAGGCCGTGGGGAGGTGGGGATCGACGTCGTACTTCTCGGCGAGCTCGGTCAGGACGGCGTTGGCGCCCTGGAGGCTGACGGAGGTGGCGAAGGTGACGTCGTCGACGTCCATGACCTCGCCCTTGAGGGTCTTGAACAGCGGGTTGGCCATGAACTTCTCCTTCTGTGCCCGGGACTTGTCGCCCTCCGCCGTGCTCTGGCCGAACGCAGAGACGATCACGAGGCCGGCGTCTGCAGCGGGGAGCTGTTCCTGGGAGAGCGGGACGAAGATCTTCTCCTTCGAGTCAGGCTGGCCTGCTGGGCGGGGAATGCCGGCGTCGGCCATGATCTCGCCCAGGAACGAGGCCGAGGAGTAGAGGCGCGCGGTATCCTCGCCGGCGAAGCGCAGGTAGGAGTAGGTGAGCTTCGGGTTCTTCTTGAGGATGTCCGCGCCGACAGCCTTCGCGCGCGCCTTGTAGTCGGCGATGAGCCTCTCGGCCTTGTCCTTCTCGCCGAGGGCGTCGCCGAGCATGACGATGTTCTCCTTCCACGTCGGTCCCGTGGTGACGGAGAAGAGGGTCGGGGCGATCTTGGCCAGCTGCGGGTACAGCGCCTCGTGGCGGACCTTGGCAGAGACGATGAGGTCCGGCTGGGCCTCGAGGATCTTGTCCAGGCTCGGCTCGGCGAGGGAGCCGACGTTGAGTGCGTCCTTGGTCTGGGCGGACACGTCGCCGAGGTAGGACGGGAAGGGCGCATCGCCCTTGCGGTAGATCGTGTAGCCGTTGACCTGTGCGCCGAGCGCGAGGGCGGCGTCGGTGTAGCTCGGGTCGAGGGTCACGATCCGCTTGGGCTGGGCCTTGATCTCGGTGGACCCGAGGGCATGCTGGACCGTCTTGGGGAACTGGGCGGCGGCGGTGTCCGGTGCCGACGGCGCGGGCGAGGCAGCGGTCTGCGCGCCGCATGCTGTGAGCGCGAGCAGGCTCGCGGCCGCGGCGGCGGCCAAAGCGGATCGGACGTGGCGGAAACGGGTCATGGTGGTCCTTCGGGGTGCAGGTCACGGATCTTCCAGTAAGGCAAGCCTTGCCTCACTGTCGTCGTAGACTGTACCGGTGCGCAGCGGAATACGCGCAACTTTTCTGACCTAATGAGGATGTGCTGTGGTTCGAGTGCTGCCTGCCCGATCGACGCCGCCCGGCCAGAGCGGGCCCCAGCCGGGTCCGGGCTTGACCCCGGGGTTGGCGCTGGGGCTCGGCGCTGCGCTCGTCGTGGCCGCGGTCGCGGTGAGCCTGGCATTCGGCGGCCGGCCGACCGGCCTCGACGAGCTCCTCCACGCGGTCCTCTCCCCGGACGGTTCGGTGGCGGACATCGCGATCCGCGAGTTGAGATGGCCGCGCACGCTCAACGCCCTCGCCGTCGGGGTGTGCGTAGGAGTCGCCGGCTGCCTGGCACAGGGACACACGCGCAACGCGATCGCAGACCCGGGCCTGCTCGGCATTTACCCCGGGGCGGCGCTCGCGATCGTGGGCGGTTCGCTCGTGCTGGGCGCCGCAGGCACAAGCACCTACGCCCAGGCCGCGCTGGCGTTCGGCGGCGCGGTGGCCGCGAGCGTCCTCGTCATCGCGGTGGGTTCGGTGACCCGCCACGGCGCCACGCCGGTCACCCTCGTCCTGGCGGGAGCGGCCGTCTCGGCGCTTGCCGGCGGCGTCGTCTCCCTCATCGTCCTCAGCAATGACTCGGCGCTGGACACGCTGCGCTTCTGGCAGCTCGGCTCCGTCGCCGCGCGGGGGGCCCTGCTGCCGCAGGTCGCGCCCCTGATCGTGGTCGGCGCCGTCCTTGCCGTGCTGAACATCGGCCCGCTGAACGCCCTGGCCCTGGGGGAGGACACGGCCCGATCGCTCGGCGTCTCGGTAGCGCGCGCCCGGCTCCTCGGCCTCGCAGCGATCGGGGTGCTCTCGGCCAGTGCTGTGACCCTCGCCGGGCCCCTCGCGTTCGCCGGCCTGCTCGTACCGCATGCCGCACGCGGCGTGGTGGGCGCCGACTACCGCTGGCAGGTCCCGGCCAGCGCCCTCGGAGGCGCGGCCCTCCTTCTCCTCGCGGACACGGCCGGGCGGCTGATCGCACGCCCTGGAGAGCTGCCCGTCGGCGTGGTCCTGGCCGTGGTCGGCGCACCGTTCTTCGTGTACCTGGCCCGCCGACGCCGGCTGGTCGCCCTGTGAGCCGCACCGTCACCGTGCTCCGCGCACCAGAGTCAGTGAGCCTCCCGCAGGGCACCCGAGTGATCCGCGCGGGCAGCGCCTCCGTGGTGCTGCGGCCGCGGGTCATCGCCCTGTCCGCCACTGGGGTCGCCGTGCTCGCGACCGCGATCGTCGGCCATCTGCTGTGGGCGGGGCGTCCGCTCCAGCTCGGCCAGGTCCTCGGGGCCCTCGCCGGGGACCCGGCGCTGTCCCGCGCCGTGCGGCTGACCGTCCTGGAGTTCCGGCTGCCGCGCACCCTCGCAGGTGCCGTTGCCGGAGCCTGCCTCGCGGTGGCCGGCGGGATCACCCAGACCGTGGCGCGCAATCCGCTCGCGACTCCGGAGATCCTCGGCGTGACCGCGGGCGCCTCCACCGGTGCCGTCGCCGTCGTCGTGCTCGCCGGTGCCGGGCACGGCGGCGCGAGCGGCCTCGCCGCGGTCGTGGGCATGCCCGTCGCGGCCGCGATCGGAGCCCTCGGCGCGGGCACAGCGGTCTTCCTCCTCACCCGCCGCCGCGGCGGCCGCGAGTTCGACAGCACGCGCCTCGTGCTCGTAGGCCTCGGCATTGCCGGGCTGGCCTCGAGCCTGACCACGTGGCTGCTCACCCTGGGAGACGTCACGAACGCGGCCCAGGCCCTGACCTGGATGATGGGTTCGCTCAACGGGCGGGACTGGGGCGCCGTCGTGCCCTCCCTCCTCGCAGCGGTCCCGCTGCTGCTGGCCGCCGCGGCGTGCGGGCGGTGGCTGGCCGTGAGCTCGTTCGACGACGACACGGCCCGCGGCCTCGGCCTGCCCCTTGCCACGAGCCGCCCGCTTCTGCTGGGGCTCGCCGTGCTGCTCGCCGCGCTCGGCACCGTCCTCGCGGGGCCGGTCGCGTTCGTGGCGCTCATGTGCCCGCTCGCGGCGAAGTCCCTCGCGCGGGCCGTCGTCCCCCCGCTGAGCCTCACGGCCCTGCTCGGTGCGGTGTTCGTGGTGCTGAGCGACCTGGCGGCGGGCTTCCTCCTGCCCCATGCGGTGCCGGTCGGCGTGTTCACGACCGTCCTGGGCGCCCCTGTCCTGATCGTCCTCGTCCGCCGAAGCCAGAAGAGGCCCGCATGACACACAGCACGAGCACCGCCGTGCCTCCGCTCTCCGCCCACGGGCTCACGCTCGGCTTCGACGGCCGCGCCGTGGTCCCCGCCCTCGACGTCGAGTTCACGCGGGGGTCCGTCACCTCGGTCATCGGCCCGAACGGCTGTGGCAAGTCCACGCTGCTGCGCGGCCTCGGCCGGCTCCTGCGCCCGCAGGCCGGCAGCGTGAGGCTCGACGGCACCGACATGGCCGCGATGCGCCCCCGGGCCGTCGCCCAACGGCTGAGCATCCTGCCGCAGACACCGCACGCGCCCAGCGGCCTCACCGTGGGGGAACTCGTGGCCCGTGGCCGCCACCCCCGCCAGCGCTGGTACCAGCAGTTCGGCCGCGGTGACGAAGCCGCCGTGGCCCACGCGCTGGACGCGACGGACATCGCGGACCTCGCTGCGAGCCCGCTCGAGGACCTCTCCGGCGGCCAGCGGCAGCGCGCCTGGATCTCCATGACGCTCGCCCAGGAGGCCGAGCTCCTGCTCCTGGACGAGCCCACCACCTACCTCGACCTCGCCCACCAGGTCGAGGTCCTCGAGCTGATCGCCAGCCTCAACCAGGACCTGGGGCGCACCGTCGTCATGGTCCTCCACGACATCTCGCTCGCCGCGCGCTACTCGGACACGATCGTGGCGATGCGCGACGGGCGGATCGTCGCCCAGGGCACGCCCGCGGAGGTCGTCACCGCGGACCTGCTGTGGGAGGTGTTCGGCCTCAGGGCGGAAGTCATCACGGAGCCGACCGAGGGCCGCCCGCATGTGGTCCCCCTCGGCGCGTCCCGGGTGAAGAGCGCTGCAGGCGCGGTCCGCGCGGACGGGGCCCGGGCGTGAGCGGCCCCCGCATCGCCCAGGACGCCACCGGGCGCTCGAGTTCCGCCCTGCCCTCCGGCGAGCCGGGAATGGGAGCGCGCCGCGCGCCGTCGGCCGCCGCCGTGCCCTTCCCCCTGACGGTCCTGGCCGTGGAGGACCTGGGACCGCGGCTGCGCCGCATCACCCTGGGCGGGGTGAGCCTGCTGCGCTTCGCCACGGACGACGGCGCGACCTGGGACCTGCGCGTCAAAGTCCTCGTGCCGAGCCCCGGGCACACTTTGCCGCCAGCTGACGTGTTCGCGCCGAAGGGGTGGCGCCAGGCCTGGCTCGGGCTGCCCGAGAATGCCCGCGGCCACTTGCGCTCCTACACCGTGCGCGAGGCGCGGCTCGAGGAGGCGTACCCCGAGATCGACATTGACTTCGTGCTGCACCCCCATGGCCCCCAGGGCCCGGCCGCGCAGTGGGCCCGCACCGCTGCCCCCGGGGACCAGGCCCTCGTGCTGGGCCCAGCCACCCGGCCCGGCTCCCCAGAACAGGCCGGTGTCGAGTTCGCGCCCGGAGCGGCCCGGCACGTCCTCCTCGCCGGCGACGAGACCGCCCTGCCCGCGATCGCAGGGATCCTGCGCGACCTCCCCGCCGGGGCCACGGCTCAAGCGATCATCGAGGTCCCAGACGGTCATCTCGTAAGGGGGATGCCCACCGGTGCCGATGCCGCCATCGAATGGCTCGTGCGCGGAACGGCCCCCCACGGCGAACGCCTCACGGAGGCGGTGCGGCGTGCCGTCCCAGCGCCGCTGCGCTCTCCGGGCCCCGCCGTCCTCAACCGCGCACTCGCCGCCGAGCCCCTCGACATCGGCCCCGAGCGCGAGCTCCTGTGGGACACGCCGCAGTACCGCCGCCTGTTCTCGGCCGGCGAGCCCGACGGCCACGGCATGCCCGGGGACGCGGTGTACGTGTGGATCGCCGGAGAGTCCACCATGGTCACGGCGCTGCGGCGCTACCTGGTGCGGGACTGCGGGCTGGACCGCGGGCAGGTCGCCTTCATGGGGTACTGGAAACACGGCGTCGCCCAGCACTGACCCGCGTGGCCGCCGTCGCCTTCCAGGGCGGGGACAGCCTGCCTCACTCGCCGACGTGGACGACGGTGGGCTCCGGGTGCATGAGGAAGCCCGTGTGGCTGATGTTGTGCGCGTACGCGCCGGCCATCCCGAACACCACCAGGTCGCCCACGGCCAATGACTCGACGGGCACGTCCGCCGCGAGCAGGTCCTTGGGGGTGCACAGCTGCCCGACGAAGGTCACGGGCTCGTCGGCCACCTCCGCGTCTGCGCGTCCTGATGCCGCTGGCACGACGGCAAGCGGCTGGCTGTGCCCCTTGGCCGCCGGTGTGCGCAGGTGGTGCGTCCCGCCGGCGCACACGGCGAACCAGCTGCCATGGCTGCGCTTGAGGTCGAGCACCCGGGTGGCATACCAGCCCGAGTAGGCGCTCACGGCCCGGCCGGGCTCGATCCGCACGCGTATCCCGGGATGCCGGTCCAGGACCTGGGCCATGAGGCGGCCGTACTCGTCCCAGTCGAAGGTGGCTTCGGGCCGGGCGTAGTCCACGGACATCCCGCCGCCGACATTGACCTCCTCCAGGGCGAGCCCGTGTCGTGCGGCGAACGCTTCCGCCCAGGACAGGATGCTCTGCGCTGTCGCGGCGCAAGCGGTGGGTCCGAGGCCGCTGGCGAGGTGGGCGTGGACGCCCACGAACCGGATCGCCGCCAGGTCGGCGATGAGCGCGGCGGCTTGGTCGGCGGTCTCGGGATCCATGCCGAAGGGGCTCGGTGTCCCGCCCATCACCAGCGCGGCCCCTTCCGGCCCAGCACTGCTTCCGTCCAGGGGGATGTTGCACCGCAGCAGCACGTCTGCCGTGGTCCCGCGCTGGCGGGCGAGGCGGTCCAGGCGGCGCAGCTCGCGCAGGCTCTCGGCATGGAACCGGTCGACGCTGGCGTCGAGGGCCGCTGCGAGCTCGCCGTCCGTCTTGCCGGGCCCGCCGAAGGCGAGGCCGGCCCCGGGCGCGACAGCGAGGACATGGGCGAGCTCTCCTCCGCTGGCGACCTCGAGCCCGTCCACGTGCCGGGCGATCGTCCGCACCAGGCCGGCGTCGGGGTTCGCCTTGACGGCGTGCAGGAGGGACAGGCGCGGACCGGCGTGGGCGAGGCCGGAGCGGATCCTGGCCAGGTGTGCCCGGAGGTGGGCGAGGTCGTAGATGTAGGCCGGAAGGGCTGCGTCTCGCGCGGCGGCGCGGGCTGCCTCGAGGACGGCTCCCGTGACCGGCATGGCGGGGGCGGCTCCGACGGTGGGGGTCATCGGGGAGCCTCCGTGGTCGTGGCGTCCGCGGGGAGCACGGCGCCGAGGGGGTTGGGGAAGGGGACGTAGCCTGCGTGCCGGTCGGCGGCGCGCTGCCAGCGGATGAGCATGTTCGTCTTGGCAGGCAGCGGGACCCCGGAAAGGAGCGCCCGCAGGCGGGCGGGCTGGCCGAGCTGGCCGCTGACCCGGGCCACGGTGTCGGCCAGGCTCACCCACAGGGTGTCCTCGAAGCCCTCGAGGTGCGGGACGAGGTCCGCGAGGGCGCCTGCTGTCTCGGCGAGGTTGTTGACGAAGAGGCAGTATGCGACCCGGTTCCAGGCCCGCTCCTCGTCGTACGCCGCGCCTGCGGCGACCTCGGCGGGAAGCCCCGCGAGCGTCTGGGCATGCTGCGAGTCCAGGAGCTTGGTGCCCTCGAGGTCCCGGGCGAGCACGGACTCGGGCAGCCCGTGGGCATCGAGCACCGCGAGCACGTTCTGCAGGTGCGGCTCGAGCACCACCCCGTGCTCGGCCCACAGGCGCAGCACGGGCGGGACGAGCAGCCTCACGTACCGGTCCCACCAGTCGGCGGCCCACGCCGCGCGGCCGTCCGGGGATGCCGGTGCGATGTCGGCCAGGCGCGCGCGGGCGCCTTCGGCCGTTCCGGAGGCGACGAGGCTTCCCATGAGGTGGATCTCGGCCGAGCCGGGCGCGGCCGCGCGCAGCCCGGTGCGCACGATGCTCCCGAAGCCCTCGAGGATCGCGAGCCGCTGCTCGGCCGTTCCGAGGTGGTCAGGCAGCCGGACGCTGCGCGCGGCCGGCTCGAACAGGAGGCCGAACCCAGGCTCGGCGGTCCGGAGCGCGGCGATGGCCTCCTCGAGGAGCGCGGTGAGGGCCACCGCGCCGGAGAGCTCGTAGGCGGCGTTCTTGCGCAGGCAGTTGGTGAGGCGCACATTGAGGCTGGCCTTGAGGAAGACGTCGGCCTCGGGCTGGTAGAGCGTGCGCACGCTAGCAGTGGGGTGGAAGGGCAGTCCCACGGCGCCCAGGTCCACGATGGCCCCCTCGGCGAGGGCCTGGGCGAGGACCGGGCCGAGCCCGGGGTCCGAGGCGAGCAGCTCGAACTGCCAGGGGTGGACCGGGACGGCCCGGTGCCCGGCGGGGACGGCCGTGCCGCCGAGGAGCTTCGCGGTGGCAGCGTGCTCGTCGAAGCCCGCCCGTCCCGCGTGCGCGGCTGCGTGCTCGAGCGTGTTGGCCTCGGGGACGGCGAGCCAGCGGAGCTGGAACGCCGTGCGGGTCTCGGGGGAGAAGCGCCGCCAAGCCGCCGGCTCCCCCGAGCGCCATTTGGGGGAGGGATGGCGCGGGTGCCCGCCAAGCAGTGCCTGCTCGGAGTCGAGGTACGCCTCGGCCGCGCGCCCGGTCCCGCGCTGGGGCGCAGGGGGCCGGGCATTGAGGATGTCCGAGAGCGAGTCCCGGCTGGCCAGCACCTGGGCTGTGAACTCGGGGTTCTCGATCCCGGTGCGTGCGGTGAGCTCGGCGGCAGTGAGTCCGGCGAGCTCGGCCAGGCCGATCTCCCGCCAGGCGGGGCGGGCGCTGCCTGGACCGGTGCGGTCTGCCTCGCCGCCGGCGAGGAGTTCCACGGGCCCCTCGAACCGGTGCATCGCCACAGTCGAGACGCGCGAGACGCGGGCCCGCAGGCGGGCGCCGATATGGGCCAGGCGCAGCAGGAGATGGCCGTCGTGGAGGGCGAGCTGCCGGTCGGGCCCGGCCACCTCGCGCACGAGGCAGCCCAGGAGCGTGTGGGCGGAGGCGAGGTCGGCGTCGAGGCGGGCGGCTGCGGTGGGGGCTGTGAGGCTCATGCGAGGCTCCGTTCACTGGCGGGGACGGGGGAGGAGGCGGGAGGGGGGACCGCGCGGGAAGCGGTGAGGGAGCGCACGCTGGCGGCCAGCACGGCGCCCGCGGCGAGGGGTATGGCCAGGGGGGCCGCGCCGAGGACGGGGCCTGCGCCGGCCAGTGCCGACGCGCCGAGGCCCGCGAGCACGGCACCGGACTTGGATCCGGTCTCGACCCGGCCGAACAGCCGTCCGGGCCGGTGGTGCGCGGCCGCCTCGGATGCCAGCAGCGTCAGGGAGGGCAGGCCGAGCGCGAGCGCGGTGCCGAGCAGGGCGCGCCCGGCGATGACCCAGGCGAGCGCGTCCTGTCCAGGCAGGAGCGCCGGGACCGCATGGACCAGGCCCGAGAGGGCCGCCGCGCCGTAGGCGGCGCCGAGGCCGGTGCGCGCCCGTCCCTGCAGGAGCCGCAACGCGATCGCCGCGGAGGCGAGGTACGCGAGGTGCGGGGCGGCGAACAGCACGCCCGGCGCCCATGCGGGCAGGCCGGGGGCGAGATGGTGCACGTACGGGACGAAGTACGGGTACGTGGAGACCGTCACGAGCACGAACCCGGCCTCGGCGAGGCACAGCCCCAGGACCGTGATGGCGGACGGCTGCGGGACCTTGCCCGCCACGGCCTCCCCGGCGGTGGCCGTGGCCGGCCTCGGCCGGACGGCGCGGCCCAGCGCGGGCATGCGCACCATGGCCGCCGCGGCGGCCAGCGGCAGGAGCGCGGCCAGCCCGTACATCTGGCGGACGTCGACCAGGCCGGAGAGGAGGCCCGCGAGCACGGGTGCCGCGACAAGCGCGGTACGGGCCGAGCCCTGCATGAGGGCCAGCGCCCGCGAGAGCCGCTCGCCCTCGAGCCCGGAGGCGAGATAGGCGGTGCTCGCCGAGTAGGTCCCGCCCAGGACACCCTGGGCGACGAGCGCGGCCACGAGCGTGGGCAGGTCCTGCGCGATCGCCGCGAGGCCGAACGCTGCCGCGAGGCCAAGCTGCGCGCGCACCAGCAGGGGCTTGGGACCGACGCGGTCCGCGAGCCGGCCCCACAGGCTCGCGGACAGCGCGGTGCACAGGGTCGGGACCACGTACAGGACCCCGGCCCAGCTCGCTGCCGGGTCGCCCAGCTGCGGCAGGAGCACGCCGAGGTAGGGCGGCAGGCCGAGCGCCGCGAACGCCGAGGCGCAGTGCGCCGCTGCGACCACTCCGACGTGGCCGCGCCCCAGGGCGCTCACCTGGCACCCGCCCTCGTGCCGGTCTGCGCCGCCGCGCCGGGCCGCGCCGCACTGGGCGCGAGGTAGTTGGGGCCGGTGCGGAAGTAGAACTTGTTCACGTCCGAGCATCCGAGGCGCTCCTTGGGTAGGAGCGTGCCGGCGGTGAGCATGCCCTTGATGGGCAGCCGCTCGGCCTCGAGCACGCGCTCCCGCAACAGGGCCGCGGCGGCGAGGGAGCCGGCGTCGGACGGATCGGTCCAGCGTTCGCAGGCATCCTCCAGGCGGGCCCGCACGCGCGCGAACATCGCCGCCCGCGCCTCGGCGTCCGTCCCGCCCGCCTCGACCACCATCGCCGCGATGCAGAGGTGGAGGGTGATGGTGGTGAACATGTCGGCGAGCTCAGTGGGGTCCTGCGCGGCGATGCGGGCATCGCTGAAGTCTTCGGCGCGCACCGGGCGGCCCAGCGCGGCGGAGGCCCTGGCGCAGTCGATCCGGCCGCTGTCGTTGTCCTTGTAGACGAGCCGCAGTCCGGCCGGGCCCTGGGCCACCGTGATGTTCTGCTGGTGCGCCTCCAGCGCGATCCCGTAGCGCAGCCAGAGTGCCACGTGCCAGTCCAGGAGCAGCGCGGCGTACTCCTCGATCCAGGCCTCGCTGCCGAGGCCCGCCTCTGCCGCGAACGTGTCCAGGACACGCACGCCCGGGTCCCCGGGGGCCGGGGCGAGGAGCGCGGCGGCGGGGGCGAGCAGGTCCTCCTCGATGGTGCTGGGGTATTCGCGGACGAGGACCGCGAGGAGGTCGCTTGCACTGTCAGCCCACCGGGACTCGTCCGCGAGCAGCACGCGCGGGGCGAGCTCCGGCTCGCGTGCGAGGACGTCCTCGAGGATGCGCTGCATGGTCTCGCCGCCGGCCAGGCTCCCGGGCTTGATGGTGCGCCGGTTGCGCCGGCCGAGCGAGGCCGTTGGCAGCGGGAGCTTGAGGTGGACGCTCGGGCTGTCCAGGAGGGCCACCGTGCGGGTCGAGAGCGTGGGCGCAACGCGCAGGCCCGGAATGGCAGGGCACGCGAGCACGGCGACCTCCCCGCGCGCGACCGTGAGCGGGTGCACGGGCAGGACCACATGCTCCCCCTCGTCGGCCCCGAACTGCGCAGCCGTGGGCCACCAGGCTGGCAGCCCCCCGCGCAGCGCCTCGGAGGAGCGCACCTCGGAGCGCGTCACGAGCGTCCACGCCAGCTCGAACTCGGGCAGGTATTCGGGGGCGTAGGCGCGCACCTCGTCGTCGCTCAGACCCCAGCGGGTGCGGCCGTTCGGGTGCACCGGGTGGTCGCGGACGGCTGCGGCGGCCTCGTGGACCAGGAGCCCCGCGAAGCCGCGTGGCGCGGGCGCCCCGGGGCCCGAGGCGCCTGCGGCCGCGGCGAGGTGGGAGGCGATGTCCGCCGACTCGGTCTCGTGCATCGCGACGATCCGCCCGCTCTGGCGGCACTCCTCGCGGAAGTCGTCCCAGCCGGCCTCGGCCTCGGGATCGTCCTCGGGTGCGAGCGCATCGAGGATGGCATCGAGCGTGCTGGGCGTCGCCTCGGCCCCTTCGGCGTCCCGCACGGTGAGGAACGGGGCGGCGAGACCGATGTCGGCGAGGTAGCCGTCGTCGCGTACGGGGAGCACCAGTGTCCGGCCGCCCGGGAGCGGTGCTGTCCAGGAAGCGGGGTCGGCGGTGAGGCTCCCGCGCGTGAGGATCCCGAGATGGTCCTCGCGCAGGAGCGCGTCGAGGATCCGGACGGTGAGGCCGTCCAGGGCGCGGGAGGCCGAGGGGACGGCTTCGGGTGCCCGCTCGGCGGCGTTGTCGATGGTCGCCGTCACGCGCGCACCTTCCAGCTGTTCCGCGCGATGAACGCCTCGACGGCCCCGGCCGCGTCATCGCTGCGCAGGCCGATCGCGTGCACCACGGACAGGTAGTCCCGGTTGGTCCCGTGCAGCGGCGCGGTCACGCCCAGCTCGCGGAGCCTGCGGTGCCGGAGCCGCACGGCGTCCGCGAACACGCCGTCCTCCGGTGCCTCGACGAGCGTCCCCGCGCGTTGCGCCGTCACGTAGCGCAGGTGCGCGCACCGGTCGAGGGACACGGGTTCGGGGAGGTCTGCAGGCAGGCGCTGACCGGAGTGGACCCGGATCACCTGCTCGAAGAGGTCCACGCCGAGCAGCTCGGAGTAGATGAGGTCCATGGTGTCGCCGATGAGCCGGTAGTTGACCTCGATGATCCGCGCCCGGTCGCCCTGAAGCACGAACTCCGTGTGGCATGCGCCGAGTCCCACCCCGAGCGCCGCGAGCTGGGCCAGGAGGTCGCGCACCACGGCGTCCGGCAGCTCGGGTTCCCAGTCCCGCCTCGACTCCGTGAAGGAGGGGGGCGGCCCAAGCGACGTACGCCACGAGCCGAGCACGTGCAGCGACCGCCCGTCGCCGAGCGTCTCGAACGTGTGCAGCTCGCCGGAGAGGTACTCCTCGACCACGAGCCCGGCGCCCGGTCGGCGCCTGCGGATGCCCGCGACCGTCTCGAGGAGGTCGGCGGGGCTCTGCACGAGCACCACGTCCTCGCTCGCCACGCCCTCGCAGGGCTTCACGACGGCGGGGTACGGCACCGCGGCGGCGGCAGCGGCGGCGTCGTCCTCGGGATCGAGCTGGACGGAGGCCACGGTGTCGAGGCCCGCATCGGCGAGGGCGCGGCGGGTGAGGAACTTGTTCTTGCAGCGCAGGGCCGCGCGCCAGTCCTTGGCAGGCAGAGCCAGGAGCGATGCGGCGAGGGCTGTCGCGGCCTGGAGGTGGTCGCTGTTGCTCAGGACCGCGGTGGCGCGGCCGTGGCGCCCCTCGAGTCCCAGGACCCGGGCGGCGACGGCGCCGGCGTCGCGGACATCGGCGTGCTCGACCGCGGTGGGCGGGTGCGGGACTCGTGCGTAGGCGGCCCGATGCGATGCCGGGTCGTCTGTGAGGATCACCGTGTCGAGCCCGAGCCGTGCCGCCGCGGGCAGGAAGCCGAGGGTCAAGGCATCGGTGGGATTGAGGGCGGTCAGGTAGAGGCTCACGCTGGGGTCTCCGGGACTCTCTCGGAAGTTAGGCAAGGCTAAGCTAAGCACCTTGGGATGCCCTCCCGTCAATTCCCGGGGTAAATTTGCGCACGGAAGTGTGTCGTATTACGACCTTGGCGTCGGAACCCAGTCGCCGGCGGCCGTAAAGGAGGAATCATGGAACAGCGCCCCACGCTCTCCTCCAAGCTGGCCGGCACGGGGGCGGTCGGGCTCTACTGCTCGGTTCCCAGCCCCGTCATCGTGGACATGATCGGCCACGCAGGGTTCGACTTCGTCATCCTCGACACGGAGCACGCGCTCGTCGGCCCCGCCGAGCTCGCCGCGCTCCTGACGGCCGCCCGCGCCACCGGGCTCGACGCACTGGTCCGCATCGCCGAAGGCGACCACGCGGCAATCCTCCGCGCCCTCGACGCGGGTGCCGCCGGCGTCGTCGTGCCCCATGTGCGCTGCCGGGCGGACATCGACGCCGCCGCGAAGGCTGCGAGGTACCATCCGGACGGCACGCGTTCGCTCGGCGGAGGCCGCGCCGCCGGCTTCGGCGAGGAAGACCCCGTCCAGCTGATCTCCCGGGCCAACGCCGAAGTAGTGGTCGCGGCCCTCATCGAGGACCGCGAGGGCGTCGAGGCGATCGGTGACATCCTGGCCGGGGGAGGCGTGGACCTGGTGCTGCCCGGCCCGGGTGACCTCTCCCAGTCGTACGGGGTGCCCTGGCAGGTCCGCCACCCCGAGGTGCGCGCCGCCGTCGAGGCTGTCCACCAGGCGTGCAGCCGCCACGGTGTCCCATTCGCCCCGATGGCCACCCATCCAGAAGCAGCTGCCCGCTGGAAGGCCGCCGGCGCCCGTTCGTTCGTCATGGGAGACGCGCAGGACATCGCCGCAGCCGCCATCCGAGCAAGGCGCGCCGTCGCAGCCGGCCCCACGCCCCATTCGGAGACATGAAGACCATCCCGCTCCCCGCCAGCCCCCCTCCACAGACTCTCAGTAGACGTCGCTCCTCGCGCCGGGGGGAGGAGCTGAATCCCTCGCGGAGAATCCCTTTGCAGGGGTGTTTGTTGGGTGCCCTTTACTGAGGCGTGCCTGAGGGAGCGGTACGGCTGGTTCGAGGCGGTGTACTGCAGGGGGTCCAGGCACGCATCTGCTCCCTGCCGTCTTCCGTGATCCGGTCCGGACCCCAGCGCGGGGTCCAGACCCAGGCCAGATGCCATTCGTCGACAACGCCTTTCAACGCCCTGCCAACCTGCTCTTCTATCTCTTCGGTCAGGGCGCAGGCTGGTGAGGTCAAAGTCATCGTGATCCGCAGGGCGTTGTCCGGCCCATATTCGAGGCCGTAGAGGAGGCCAAGATCCACGATGTTGACGCCCAGCTCGGCGTCGACGACATCCTTGAGGGCCACTTCGACATCCTTGAGCGGCCTGGGGACGAGGATCTCGGAGGGAGCACGCATCCGGACCTCTGCATCAGACATGCTGCTGCCTTCGAATCGAACGTCTACAAGCGAGCGCCCGCCCTGGCGCTCCGCCCGTTTCGGCTTGAGGTTCGGCGCGCGGCCCTCGCGCTGGTGAGCCGGCCAATCCGGGCATGGTAAGGCTTACCTAAACATCCATCGTGCGATGTTAGCTTGAAGGCGACGCGGTGAGAACCCCTTGTCTCGGGAAGGTCGCGCCAAGGGCCTGCCTTCACAGCAGCCGGGCAGGAGGCGCGCCTCCCTCTTGCAGGCGAAGCGCCGATCCCGGCCGCGGCCGAGGCGGCTAGGAGCCTCCCAGGACCCGCGGCCAGGCCCCTGAAACCCGGAGGTTCGATTGCGAAAGATTCTTGCATCCTATTTCCTCTTAGGTTAGGCTCACCTTGCCCGAAGCCCTTCGGGCCCCTGCCCTCTGCACATAGCCCGAGGTTGCCCATGCCTGTGCCCGCCGCCCCCGCCGCGCGCCTCCCCGGGTTGCGTCAGCACGGCGCGGCCCGTGAGGAGGTATCCGGGTGATCATCTGCCACTGCGGAGTCGTCAGCGACGACGACGTACGCCGTGTCTGTGCCGACGGCGCGCGCACGCTCGGGCAGGTGTGCCGCGCCACCGGAGCCGGGCAAGACTGCGGCTCCTGCGTCTTTACCGTGAAACGGCTGCTGTGCCAGCATAAGGAGTCGGTCGACTCCCTCCTGGAGGTGGAAGGTGCAGCCTGTTAGTCCCCGAATCGAAGAGATGCTCAACGATGCGCTCACCCTCGAGCTCACCGTCACCAACACCTACTTCCTGCACGCCAGGATGCTCGACAACTGGGGCCTTCCCAAGCTGGGCAAGGTGTTCTACGACCTGTCCATCGACGAGATGAAGGATGCCGACGCACTCATCAGTCGCATCCTGCTTTTCGACGGACACCCCAACGTCCAGCGGCTCAATGCAATCCAGAGCGGGCAGAACGCCGAGGAGATGCTTGCGCTGGGCCGTGACTCCGAGAGGGCCGCGGTCGCCCAGTTCAACGCGGCCGCCGAAGAGTGCCATCAGCTCGGCGACCACGGCACCGCCGCGGTGTTCGAGGCGATGGTGCTCGACGAGGAGAAGCACGCCGACTGGTTCGAGAGCCAACTCGATGCCATCGAACGGGTCGGCCTCGCGCAGTACCTGGCACAGCAAATGACCGCCGGCGACGGTCCAGGCTGACCCCGCGTGTTCTGACTCGGCCTTACGGACGAGGTCGCGGGCTTGAGCCACTCAGCCCAGCGCGGCGCGGTGGTGACCGTCCTTTGGCTCAGGACCGGGCACAGGGTGGGCGGCGCGTACCGTCGAAGTCGAGGGAATCGGCAGCAGGTCCTCGTCTTCTAGGACGGCCTCATTCCGCGGACATACCACGAGCGGGACGCCGTCGCCGGCGACTGGGGTGGGTATGCGATCGGTAAGCGACTTGGCGCGCAGCCTGGGTCCAGGCCCCAGCGTCGCGTCGACCCACCTCTGGGGTCCGGCCCGAACCCAAGCGGGGTGGTTTCCCTCGTTTGACTTCGTCAAGGTGTGGCCGGAACTTGGTTCGGGCCTATCAAGAGTCCATTGGTCGGCTGAGCCACTCTGGGGCAGAGGTTAGGGGCGCCACGGCCAACAGAGGGCCTGCCCTCCCGTCTGGGAGGGCAGGCTACGCTATATTCACGCGGTTTCGGCGTTCAACTTGTCCATCGTGCCGCAGCAGCAGGTGGGGTTCTGGTCGTCTTCGCAGTCGGGCGGTGCGTCCTTGGTGACGATGACCTCGCAGCCGCAGCCGGGGCAGCGGTAGACCTCTCCCTGGTGGAACGCCATCTCGTTCCTCCCTTGCCTCGTTCCTAGTGCCCACAGGCTAGAGTCCGGCTCCGAGGTCCGGGTCGATACTGGTTGCACCGGCCGGGCGCCGCCTGCAGTCGACTGGAGGAGGAGCCGTGACTGGTGTCGGACAGGCGTACTGCACGATGGGGTAGGCCGCGCGGCTCGCGGGGACGACTCGCAAGGCGATCCGGGTCTACGCGTCGAAAGGGCTGCTCTCGGGCCCCGAACGCGTCGAAGCCGATTACCGCCTGTTCGTACCCGAGGACGTCGGGGTGCCCCGGTTCATCCGGCAGGCGCGAAGGCCCTCGGCCTCACCCTGGCCGAGATCGGGGAGGTCCTGGACCTCCAGCGCGGCGGGTGCGCTCAGCCCTGCGGGCACGTCATCGCTCTCATGGATGAACACCTCGCCTAGGTCGAGAGGACCCTCAAGGAGCTCCGTGGTCTGCGGCACGCGCTCTCCTCAGCGCGCCGGGCGGCGGATCGGGCCCGCATCAACGGCGCCGGGGGGGTGGTCTGCAGGATCATCGAGGCTCCGCAGCCCGGTCCCGGGGGATGCTGCCGATACGGCCCCGGAATGGAGCGGGCCGGTCCTGACATCATCCCTTTACTGGGCGGCCGGTTCGCTGCTGCGCCCGTCGAGGAGGCCTGCGGGGAGCCGGGAGCCGACCGAGACCGCCTCGGTCATCCCGCCACACACCACGAGCCCTCCTCTAGCGCTGCGTCGGTGGAGCAGGCCCCGTGTAGAAGATCCTTCTCCGGGCGGGTAAGCACCCTCGAGCTGGCGGGGCCGTGGGGATGGAGATCCCGGGCTAGGGGGTGCGGGCCGCGTTGCCGGTTCCAGGGCGGAGCGGGCGGCGGTAGTTGATGGCGCCCTTGGGCTTGTACACCGAGAGCACGGTGACCACGGCCAGGACCAGGAGCGCTGCCCCGGAAGCGACGGCCAGCTGTACTTGGGTGCGCAACTCGTCCGCGGGCACCGGGCCGAGGACGGCGAGGGCCGCCATACGGTCGATGGGCTGGGTGTGGATCATCAGCACCGCGGTCGAGGCGGCGGTGAGGAGGAGCTTGAACAGGACCCACCAGTGGCGCATCAGGCCCCACGGCGATGCCAGTGCCGAGGTCAGGCCCGTGAGCAGCGCGGCGAAGGCCAGCGGGACGATGACCGTCCACGTGATGGGTTCCATTGCCACGTAGAGGGCTGACACAGTTGCAGGGGGGCCGTCGGCAAGGCCGGCGACGGCGAGGGCGAAGAACGCCGCGACCGAGCCCATCCAGCCGACGGAGGCGGTGATGTGGGCGACGAGCACGGCCTTGCGCAGGCCAGCCGGCATCAGTGGCCCATCATCGGCGACAGGCCGGCCAGGTGCAGGGCCACGAACGCCAGGAGGAGGATCCCGATCGCGACAATTGTGGCCTTCACCCAGCGCGGGGTCCCGCCTGAGTGCCGGCTCTCCGGACGTCGGCGGCCGGGCTGGGGCATCTGGTCTTCCTCGGAATGGGTCACCTCCCGCAATTTATCAATCCACCGTGTATCGATCAAGACACTGCGTCGGGAGCATGGCATTCCGTATATATTCGTGGTGTGCCAAAGCTGTGGAACGAGACGATCGAGGCCCATCGACAGGCCGTGCACGAGGCCATCCTGGAGGCCGGGCACGCCC
Source organism: Sinomonas sp. B1-1 (assembly GCF_050474465.1). Lineage (NCBI taxonomy): Bacteria > Bacillati > Actinomycetota > Actinomycetes > Micrococcales > Micrococcaceae > Sinomonas > Sinomonas sp. B1-1. The sequence continues at coordinate 80,780 of NZ_JBCHVF010000010.1, forward strand.
TGGCCGTCGAGCGGGGGGTGGCTTCGGTGACGATGTCGGAGGTCGCGGCTCGGGTCGGGATCGGGCGCGCGACGCTGTACAAGTACTTCCCGGACGTCGAGTCCATTCTCATCGCCCGCCACCAGCGCCACGTCGCGCACCACCTCGAGCGCCTCGAACGCCTGCGTGACCAGGCCCCCACCCCGGCCGCCCGGCTGGAGGCAGTCCTGACCGGGTTCGCGTTCGCCGCGCACCAGCGCAGGGACCACGCCGGCACCGAGGTCTCCGCCCTCGTGCACCGGCGCGAGCACATTGCCGCCGCCGAGGCCGAGTTGGCCTCCCTGATCACCTCCATGCTGGCCGAGGCCGCCGCAGGCGGCGTCGTGCGGACGGACGTCCCGTCGGCCGAGCTGGCCTCCTTCTGCATGCACGCCCTCGCCGCCGCGGCCGGGCTGCCCGACGGGGCGGCGGTCCACCGCCTGGTCGCCCTCACCCTCGCCGGCCTTCGCTGAGCCCGGAAGCCCAGCCGCTGGGCGCTCACTGCCGGCCCATCGCAGCAGTCCTCACTCCGCATCCGGAGACATGAAGATCGTCCTTCTCCCGGGCAATCCCACCACCACGGACTCTTGTAGACGCGAATCTAGCGTCGGGGACGTATTGAACGCCTCGCCGAGCACTCAACAAAGGGGTTCCTTTGTCGGAACGGTCATTCGCTCTCGTGAGGACCAGCGGGCGTTCCCGCGCTTAGATTCGACGCCGGTACCTGGCCACATGTACAGGGATCTCGCCGGGATACGAGTACCAGTAGGAGGGGCACGGATCCGCGGCCTGACCGGGTACGGCGGGAACCGCGGATGAATACTTCCGTGGGCACTTCCGCCCCTTCAAGATCAGCGGCCGCCCTCCTACAGTGAGGCCCACCGGGAATCCCACGGGCGCCTCAGATGGCTGCGGCCGGTTCGGCGGGCAGCTTCTGCATCGTGAGGCCGCAGCAGCAGGTGGGGCTGCTGTCGCCTCCCTTTCCGGGGGCTGCGCTCTTGGTGACGGTCACCTCGCAGCCGCAGTCGGCGTCGGGGCAGCGGTAGACGTCTCCCTGGTGGAACGGCATGGCACGATCCTCCTCGTCGTCTGGTTCTGAAATGTCCTTCCATCCTGCACCTCGGCCCTGGGGGCAAGGTCAAGGGCAGAGTCCGCTCATCGGGTCCAGGAGTTGAGCTGGCCCTTGGGGCAGGGCTGACACTGGAGGAAGGAGATCAAGGTCGTGGGAGGTGCGCGTGCTGGTCGAGGAGGTCCCTGCCTACACGGTGGGGGAGGCGGCGCGGAGGGCCGGGGTGACGCGGAAGGCGATCCGGGTGTACGAGTCCAGGGGGCTGCTGCCGGCGCCGGAGCGGACCTCGAGCGGGTACCGGCTGTTCACGGACGGGGATGTGGCGGTCCTGCAGTTCATCCGGCGTGCGAAGTCGCTGGGGCTGAGCCTGTCCGAGATCGCCGAGGTCCTTGACCTCCAGCGCGGGGACGCCCAGCCGTGCGGGCTAGTGATCGGGCTGCTGGATGGGCATCTGGCCCAGATAGAGCGCACCCTGGCCGAGCTCGGGGCGCTGCGCGAGTCCCTCCTGGCCGCTCGGGACGCGGCAGAGGAGTCGATGCGCTCCGGGCAGGAGGCGGTATTCTGCCGCATCATCGAGGGCCCGTGGGACCGGACGGGCCTCGGTGGCCGGGCCCGGCGGCGGTCAGAGATAGCTGCAGACCTGCCGGGGGTCGCAGGCCTCCGGCCCCGATGCGGCGGCCCGGAGCCGGTCGGCGAGGGTGCTGCGGAGGGCCTGGAGCTCTGAGATGCGGGCGTCGAGGGCCTCGAGCTGGTCGGCCAGGCGGTCGCGGACGTGGGAGCAGGGCCTAGTCCCGCCGTCGTGCACGGCCAGGAGGGCGCCGGCCTGCTCGAGGGTCAGACCTGCAGCGCGGGAGCGGCGGACGAACGCCGCCCGCTGGACGGCTTCCTGTGGGTAGTCGCGGTAGCCGGCCGGGGTCCGGCCGATGCCGGGCAGGAGGCCGATGTCCTCGTAGAAGCGCAGGGTCTTGGCGGTCGTGCCCGCGGCGGCCGCCGCCTCGGAGATGCGCATCAAGTGCTCCCTTAATTCCCGATCCGGTCCTGACGGTCTCAACCGCTGCCGGTTCCCTGGGATTCCCGCCCTTGACCTTCCAGCGGCTGGAAGGCGCAGAGTCGGGGACGAACAGCAGCATGCGTATGAAGTGGAGGAGACGAAGGTGACGATTGCTCAGGAGTACGATCTGGTCGTCGTCGGGTCGGGCAGTGCCGGGTTCGCGGCGGCGATCCGGGCAACGGGCCTGGGACTGCGGGTGGCGATGGCAGAGGCGGGGACGGTGGGCGGGACCTGCGTGAACACCGGGTGCGTGCCGTCCAAGGCCCTCCTGGCCGCAGCGGCCGCCCGCCACGCCGGCGCGGACGCGGCCCGGTTTCCGGGGCTGGAGCCGGCGGCCGTGGGCCTGGACCTGCCTGCCCTCATGGCCGGGAAGGACGACCTGGTGGGGTGGATGCGCCAGCAGAAGTACCTGGACCTGGCCGATGACTACGGCTGGGACATCCACCGTGGCACCGCGTCATTCGTCGGGACCCCGGAGGACCCGGTCCTGGAGGTGGCCGGCGACGACGGTGGGGCAGCTGTTGTGCTGCGGGGGCGACACCACCTTGTCGCGACCGGGTCGGCGCCGTGGGTGCCGGAACTGCCCGGACTCAGGCAGGCGGGCTACCTGACCTCGCAGACCGCCATGGAGCTTGCCGAGGTCCCCGAGTCCCTGCTCGTGGTCGGCGGCGGGTACGTCGCGGTCGAGCAGGCCCAGCTGTTCGCCCGCCTCGGCTCCCGCGTCACCATGCTGGTCCGCTCGCGGCTGCTCTCCGGCGAGGAGCCCGAGGTCTCCATGGCCCTGGCATCCGTCTTCCACGACGAGGGCATCCGGATCGTCCGCCGCGCCGTCCCCACCGGGGTCCGCACCGAACCCTCCACAGGGGAGGCGGTCGTCACGGCCGACGTCGGCGGCGCGGCGGAGGAGTACCGGGCGGAACGTGTCCTGATGGCCACCGGCCGCCGCCCCGTGACTGCGGGGCTGGGCCTGGCCGGGGTCGGGGCCGCCACCGGCAGCCTCGGCGAGGTCCTGGTCGACGCGGGCCTGCGGAGCACGAACCCGCGCATCTGGGCTGCGGGGGACGTGACCGGGCACCGGGAGTTCGTCAACGTCGCCGCCGCCCACGGCGCCCTGGCCGTGGAGAACGCCTTCACCGGCGCGGGGCTGGAGGTGGACTACTCGCAGCTGCCGAGGGTGGCGTTCACCAGCCCCGCCGTCGGGGCGGTGGGGCTGACCGACCGGCAGGCCAACAGCGAAGGGCATACGTGCGAGTGCCGGGTGCTGCCGCTGGAGTTCGTGCCCAGGGCACTGGTGAACCGGGACACCCGCGGGTTCATCAAGATCGTCGCCGATCAGGGCACCGGGCGGATCCTGGGCATCACAGCCGTGGCCCAGGACGCCGGCGAGCTCGCCGCGGCCGGGGTGCACCTGATCGGCACCGGCACCACCGTCCACGAGCTCGCCTCGCGGTGGGCGCCGTACCTGACCATGGCCGAGGGGCTCAAGATCGCCGCCCAGTCCTACACCACCGACGTCTCCCGGCTCTCCTGCTGCGCCGTGTGAACCACCTCGGCCGCGGGTACCGATCTGCCGGGTGTTCTGTGCGCAGGCACACAGAAGACCCCCCGGCCGGGCCCCTAGCGTGGAAAACCCGCCCGAGAGGGCAATGAGAAGGAAACAAGAGGCGCGGCCCCGGCGCCAGAACCGCCGCCAGTGCCTCTCGAGGAAACGAAGAAGGAGTAAGTCCTATGCCCCGCATCCCCGTCCACACCCTCGACACCGTCCCGGAGGCCTCCCGCCAGCATGCCGAGCGTCTGGAGAAGCGGATGGGCCGGTTCATGAACATCCACGCGGAGATGGCCCACTCCTCGGTGGTGATCGCGGCCTACCAGGGCATGCAGAACGCCATCGCCGAGCACGGGACCTTCGACGCGGCGACCCGGGAGGCGATCGCCCTGGCCGTGGGCAACCAGAACGGCTGCGACTACTGCCAGGGAGCCCACACTGTCTCGGCCCGCAAGGCCGGACTCGCCGACGAGCAGATCCTCGCCCTCCGGGCCGGGGAGGTCGGCTTCGACCCCCGGCTCGCGGCCCTGACCGAGGTCGCCCGGGCCGCCGCCGCCGACACCGGCAATGTCCCCGAGCCCCTCTGGCACGCCGCCCTGGAGGCCGGGTGGACCGACACCGAGCTCACCGAGGCCTTCGCCCACATCGCCGTGAACCTGTTCACGAACTACTTCAACCACTACGCCCATACCGAGCTCGACGTCCCCGCCGCCGAGCCCCTCACCGCCTGACCCGCGCCCAAGCCGTTCGATCGAGGAAGGACCAGACATGGCCGAAGCACCCGAAGTGATCGTCTTCGACGTCAACGAGACCCTCTCCGACATGTCCCCCATGGGAGGCCGGTTCGCCGAGACCGGGGCCCCCGAGCACCTGGCGAAGCTGTGGTTCGCCACCCTCCTGAGGGAAGGGTTCGCCCTCGCCGCCGCCGGAGACGCGGCCCCTTTCGGCGAGATCGGCGCCGAGGTCCTCACCGGACTCCTCGATGGGGCAGGCGTGGCCGATCCCGCGGGCACGGCCCGGAGCCTGGCCGCCTCTGTCGCGGACCTTCCTCTGCACCCGGACGTGCCCGAGGGGGTCCGGGCCCTGAGGGCGGCAGGGCGCCGGCTCGTGACCCTGACCAACGGCTCAGCCCACGTCGCCCAGAAGCTCTTCGACGCTGCCGGGATCCGGGAGGAGTTCGAGGCGCTCCTGTCCGTCGAGGACGCCCCTGCCTGGAAGCCGCACCCCTCCTCCTACCAGTACGCCGCCCAGCGGTGCGGGGTCCGGGAAGAGGACATGCTCCTGGTCGCGGTGCACCCCTGGGACATCCACGGCGCAGCCCGCGCCGGCCTGCGCACCGCCTGGGTCAACCGCGCCCGCGCCACCTACCCGTCGTACCTGGCCCGCCCGGACCTGGCGGTGGCTTCCCTGACGCACCTCGTCGACGAGCTCCCGGGCCGCTGACCCCGCCCCGCCGTGCTGGGCCAGCCAACCTACGCGGCGGTCCGCGGCGCCCGCAGCCGCTATTGTCATCTCCATGGGCACCGAACCGCGGACGTGGCAGGGAATGGTCGAGTGGAACCAGTCGCTGCTGCTGCGCCGGACCGGGCACGACATCCGGTGGTGGGCCGACCTCGCCCGGCAGCAGGGCTTCACGGACAACACGGCCCTGGCGGCGTGGCTGCGCAGCGAGCACGGCGTGACCGGCTACGCCCAGTACGCGGTCTCGTGGGAGGTGTTCGGCTACCCGGACTTCATGCTGCACACCGCCGACGAGCTCCTCGACGGCCAGTACGCCGACCGTCCCCATCTCCGCCCCATCGCCGACGCGGTCCTGGCGTGGGCCGGGACGGCCGACGGCGTGACAATCCAGCTGCGCAAAGGGTATGTCTCCCTCCTCTCGCCGCGGCGGAAGTTCGCCCAGGTCACCGCGGCGACCAAGTCCGGCGTCGACGTAGCGCTCCGCTGGGACGGCCCCGCCCCCAGGCGCCTGGAGCCGCTCCGGGCCCATGGTGGGAACCCGTTCGCGTGGCGCGTCCGCCTGAGCTCCGCGGAGGACGCCGACGACGAGTTCTTCGGCCTCCTCACAGCCGCCCTCGAGCAGAACAGCTGAACACGGCCTCCCCGCCGGAGGCCCGTCGAGCAGAGCCCTGCCCTCCTCAACGACCACTTGGGCGCCTTTCCTGAACGAGACGGCGCTCCAGCCGAGACAGGTGAGTGCAATCATTTCTTGACCCCATATCGGCCTTGGCCCCGTCCCCGTATTCGTCTCCGAAGTCGAGCAGTGCCATGGAAGACCACCCCGTTGGCCCCTGCCTCTGTGCTGGGTGCGTGCAGAACCGGTTTAGCGGAACCGTTGCCGGTGTGGGGGTCACCCGGACACGTCAGTGGTGTTGTAGGACTGGGCGACGATCTTGATCCCCTCGGCCATCCATCTGGCGGACGGGGTGCCGCAGGCGCAGATCGCAAGGCCGCTGGGCCTGTCGAGGAACACGGTCGCCCGCGCCCTGAGGTCCGAGGGACCGCCGGTCTACCGGCAGCCTCCGCGGCCCTCGGCGTTTGACGAGTACGAGGCCCGGGTGCGGGCGATCCTGGCCGAGTTCCCGGGCATGCCGTCCTCGGTGATCGCCGAGCGGCTGGGCTGGCCGGGCTCGGAGTCCTGGTTCTGGAAGCGGGTGGCGCTGCTGCGGCCCGAGTACGCCCCGAAGGACCCAGCCGACCGGCTCGAGCATGCCCCCGGGGACCAGGCCCAGTGCGACCTGTGGTTCCCGCCGCACCGGGTGCCCTCCGCCACGGGGGAATGGGACTCGTTCCCGGTCCTGGTGGTCGTCGCCTCGTACTCGCGTTGAAGTCGGATCAGGTGCACCGCAGAGATGGCCTCCTCGGGCAGGCCTTGTCCTGTTCGGCAGTGGGAAGTCTGCGTGGGGTGGAGTGTGCCAGCCGGGGCCGGTACCCGCCGGGGCGAGGTCAGAGGGCGCCGCCTGCGGCGCGGGGGGCGTCGGGGTCGCGGCGGTGGTCGCCGATGGTCTCGCGGGCGACGTAGTTCTCGAGGTCGAAGAGGTTGTCCCCGGCCCTGCGCGCCACGTTCAGGAGGGTGGTCATGGAGGCGACTTCTTCGACCTGTTCCTTGAGGAACCAGAGGATGAACTGCTCTCCGAGGGCGTCCTCTTCGGCCCTTGCTGCGCGGAAGAGGTCCTTGATCCGGGCGGTGACCTCCTTCTCCTGGGCGAGGGCCAGGGCGAGGGGTTCGGTGGCGTCGGCGAAGCCGCCGCGGACCTCGCCGACGGGCGGGATGCGGATGGGGACGAGCAACGCGGTTGCGCTGGCCTCGTGGGCCCTGAAGAGGAGAGCGTTGGGCTCTTCTGTCCGGCGGCACGGTTCTGTGATGATGCGCGTCACGTCGGCGCGGGATACGGTCGAAGCATGCTGAATCCCCACGACGGCGTGGTCGCGCGCGCCCAGGAGCTGTCCGAACTGGACGCGCTCCTGGGCGCTGCCGCGTCCGCGGGCCCGCAGTGCGTCATCGTCGAGGGACCGTCCGGGATCGGGAAGACGGCGCTGGTTGATGCGTTCGCCGCGCTCCACCCAGACCTCCCGGTGCGCCGCGCGGAGGGGACGCCGTGGGAGCGGGGGCTTCGCGGCGGCGTCCTTGCCCAGCTCGGGGTCGCGTCGCCGCCGGGCTCCGGCCGGCTGGACGAGGAGGGCTCCGGGGCCGAGGCGTGGGGACCCGACGGCGACCAGCCCGCGTGGCTGCCCGCCGGCCGCGCCGCGGGGGAGTGGCTCGCGGGGCTGACGGGGGCCGGCGGTCCGACGGAAGGCGGCCCCGCCCTCGTCGTGCTCGACGGCCTCGAGGACGCCGACGAGCTCTCCCTCGAAGCCCTCGCCTTCGCCCTCCGCCGGCTGCGCGGCCCCGTCCTGGTCCTCGCCGCATGCGGGCCAGCCGGGACACGCCCGGCCAGCCCCGCCGCCCAGTTCGCCGGCGCCGTCCGGGCCCGGCGCCTCCGGCTCGGGCCCCTCACGCACGAGGCCCTGCGCGAGCTCGCGTTCGCGCGCGCCGGGGTGGACCTGGGACCGGACGCCGTGCAGGCGCTCTGGCGCGCGACCGGCGGGAATCCGGGGCTCGCCCTCGAGGCGCTCGCGGACGGAGTGGAGGCCCTCGGGGCGGAGACGCTCGCAGCGGAGGGGCCGCGCGCCGTCGTGCGCTCTGTTGCCGAGCGTGCGGAGGCCGCGCTCGCGGGGCTCCCCGCGCCGTCGCGCGCTTTGGTCGAGGCGGTGAGCGTGCTCGGGGGCACCCCGAGCGCCGCTGCGGCCGCGCAGCTCGCGCGGCTCCCCGAAGGCGATGCGGAGGCCCTGCTCGCCGCCGCCGACGCCGCGTGGGCGGCCGGGCTGCTCGAGTGCCGCACCGTCGCCGGAAGCCTTCAGGTCACGATCCGCGACCCGCTGGTCCGCGACGCGGTGCACGCCGGCCTCGGCCCGCTCCGGCGGTCGACGCTCCATGCGCGCGCCGCCGAGCTCTCCGAATCGACCCGGGACAGGGTCCGCCACCTTGTCGCCGCTGCGGCGATGCCCGACGGCGACCTCGCCGCCGCCGTGGACGCCCTCGCCGAGGCGGAGGCGGCCGAGGGCGACTGGGGGGCCGCGGCGGATGCACTCGTCGCCGCCGCGCGGCTCCACGTCGACCCGGCGCTGCGCGAGGACCGTCTTGTGCGGGCGGCGGAGGCGATGATCGGGGCCGGGGACCTGACCCGGGCCGCCCCGCTCGCCCGGCAGATCGAGTCGCTGCCGCAGGGCGCCGAGCGCGATGCCGCGCTGGCCTACCACGCCATCCACACCGGGCAGGCGCGCCGGGCCGGTGCGCTCCTCGCGCGGGCCTGGGAGACGCGGCCGCCCACGGCCCCCGCGGACCTGTCCGCGCGCATCGCCCAGTACCGGGTCCTGGACGCCCTCGGGAACTGGGACGGGGAGGCCATGCTGGCCTGGACCGAGACCGCCGTGCGGATTGCCGGCCCCGACAGCACCGCCGGGATCGAGGCCCGCGCGATGCTCGGGCTCGCCCTCGGCCTCATGGGGCGCCACGAGGAGGCGCGGCGGGCGTACGACGAGCTCTCGTCCTCCGCGCACCTCGCGGGACGAGACCAGCGGCTCCGACTCGGCCGGGGATGGGTCGCGCTCGCCCTCGACGACATGGACACGGCGCGGCTCGAGCTCCGCGCCGCGATCCCGCCGGCGCGGCGGCCCGGCTCGCTGCGCATCGCCCTCTGGGCGCACGCGTGGCTCGCCCGCGCCGAGTTCGCTGTGGGCCGCTGGGACGACGCGCTGGCGACGGCGCGTGCCGGGCTCGCGCTCAACGACCCCGTGGGGATCAGCCTTGTGGAGCCCGTGCTGCGCCTGACCGCCGCGCAGGTCTGCGCCCTGAGGGGCCAGGCCGCCGAGGCCGCGGAGCACAGCCAGCAGGCCCAGTCGGGACCCGAGGCCTACCCCGTCATGCGGCTCAGCGGCGCGATGGCGGCCGCGGCCGTGGCCGAGAGCGCCGGGGACTACGCGGCCGTGCTGCGCGCCTTGGAGCCCATCGTGCACATGGACCGCACGCCGTGGGTCGACGAGCCCGGATTCTGGCCGTGGCAGGACGTCTACGCCAACGCCCTCGTGATGGCCGGCGAACTCGACCGCGCCGACGCCTTCCTGGCGCCGCTCGAGGCGGCCGCGCGCGGCGTCGGGCACCGAAGCACGACGGCGCGGCTCGGCTCCGTGCGCGGGCGGCTGCTCGGGGCGCAGGGCCGGCTGGACGAGGCCGTGGCGGTGTTCGAGGAGTCGCTGGCCGCGATCGAGGGGCTGCCGCTGCCCTGGGGCGCCGCTCGGGTGCGGTTCGCCTACGGGCAGACGCTGCGCAGGGCCGGGCGGCGCCGCGACGCGAGCGGTGTCCTCGCAGCGGCCAGGGACGCGTTCGCCGTCCTGGGTGCGAGCGTCTACGTGGCCCGGTGCGAGCGCGAGCTGCAGGCTGCCGGGACCGGGGTGTTCCGTTCGCGGGCCGGTTCCCGTGCCGAGTCCGAGGACGCGGGGGCGCATGCACCGGTTCCCGCTCCCGCCGCGTTCACCGCGCAGGAGGAGGCCGTCGCCCGGCTCGTGGCGGACGGCCGCAGCAACCGGGAGGCGGCACGCGAGCTGTTCGTGTCCGTCAAGACGGTGCAGTACCACCTCACCCGGATCTACGCGAAGCTCGGGATCGGCTCACGGTCGGAGCTCGCGGCCGTGTACCGCGGGGGAGCCGCCGACGAGGAGGCGCTGTGAGGGGCGGGGCCGACGAGGGGAACGCGTCGCACGGGAGCCGCGCCCCCGCCGACCCGCCCCCTCACGCCAGCGGGACCCGCAGCGCCAGACCCGGATAGATCACATCGGGGTCGAAGAGGATGTCCCGGTTCGCGGTGAAGATGAGCCCGTACTTGCCCCCGTCGCCATAGTACTGCTGCGCGATCCCGGAGAGGGTGTCGCCGTTGGCGACTGTGTGCAGCGAGAACCCGGAGTAGGTGCCGCCCATGAGCTGCCGCCCGAAGGTGACCGGGACGGTGACGGACGCGTCGTTCTCGGGCAGCCCACTGGGATTGGCGCCCTGGACTGTCACGGTGCCCTCCGGCGTCGTGGGCGAGCCGAGCCCGAACGCGGCGTGGAACAGCGAGAAGCCGTTGCCCCCGCCCAAAAGGTGCGATTCGGCGACGACGTGCCCGGCGGCGTCGCGCACGATCACCGAGCCGTAGACGCCCTCGAAGGCGGCGCCCAGACCCGCCACGACCACTTGGGCGCCCAGGATGTCGAAGGGAAGGGGAGTGCGGAGGCTGATCTGCGGCAGGATCGACATGGCACCAGTGTCGGCGGTCACCTCAACGCTGTCACGGGTTGATCTGTCGGATTTTTCCGACGTATAGTGGACGCATGCTACCCGACGTCTTCGGTGCCCTCGCGAACTCCGCGCGGCGCACCGTCCTCGACGCGCTCCGCGCCGGGCCGAGGACGGCGGGCGAGCTCACCGGGCTGCTCGACCTCAGCCGCTCCGCCGCCTCGGAGCACCTCGCGGTCCTCCGCGATGCGGGCCTGGTCCGCGAGGAGCGCCGCGGGCGGAACCGCGTCTACCACCTCCAGGCCGCGGGCCTCCTCGAGGTGCGGGACTGGGTGGGGCATTTCGAGCACTACTGGGGCGGGCGCCTCGACGCGCTGGCCGACCTTCTGGACGAGGAGAGAACCCCATGACCGAGAACGACCGCGCCGAGAACACGATCCGCCTCGAGCGGCGCTTCGCCCACCCGCCGGCCGCCGTGTGGGCCGCGCTCACGACGCCGGAGCTCCTCGCCCGCTGGTGGGCGCCCGGCGACATCGCCCCAGCCGTCGGCCACCGCTTCACCATGGACATGGCCGAATGGGGCCAGCAGAAGTGCGAGGTCCTCGCCGTCGAGCCCGGCGTGTCCATCCGCTTCAGCTTCGCCGAAGGCACGCTGGACACGACCATCACGTGGAGCCTCGAAGCGGTCGACGGCGGCACCCTCCTCACGCTCGAACACGCCGGGTTCCGCCTCGACACCCCTCTGGGCGCCCGTGCGATCGAAGGCATGGGGAACGGCTGGCCAGGCGTCCTGTCCCGGATCGACCGCGTGCTCGCGGAGGCAGATCAGGCCTGACGGTCCTGGCGGTCGTCGGTGAGGCGAATACGCCCCCGGTCGGGGCGGAAACCGTGCTCGATGCCCCAGAGGATCGCCTGGCTCCGGTTCGTCACGCCGATCCGGCGGTAGCAGCTGCGGATGAAGGTCTTGACCGAGTTGATCGACAGGTGGGTGCGGCTGGCAATCTCGGCGTTGGTCAGTCCCTGGGTGATGAGCGCGAGGACCTCGGCTTCCCGAGGGGTCATTCCCTCCTCGCGGCCGGGCCAGTCGCCGCCGACCGCCTTCGACGAGCCGTCCCGGGGCGAAGGCGCCCGAGCCTCTCCCCGGTGCACGGCCTGCAGCGCGGTGACCAGGTGCCCCGCCGGGAGGCTCTTGGGCAGGTAGGCGGTGGCCCCGTTGGCCAGAGCGGCGTCCACGAGTCCGGGATCGACGTTCCATGAGTACACCACCACCTTGCCGGCCATCGGATTCGAGGCAAGGCGGCGGACATCCTCGCCGTCGCCCTGCGCCGCGGCGAACGTGTCGTACAGCGTGACGTCGACCGGCTGGGCGACGTTCTTCCTGAAGTCGACCTCGACGATCTGGATCACGTCCCGGTACGACCGGAGCATGCCGATCAGTCCTTGCGCCACGACCTCGTAGTCGTTGACGAGCGCCACACGGATCGCACTCATTCCCCAACTGTAGGCCAAAGGGCTCCTCGCAACTGTGCCCCAGGGCTCTTCACCCCGCGGGGTGAAGACGTACCTGTCTACCCGACCATACGCTGGATGCATGTCGTACCCCTCAGCGGATTCCGAGCCAGCCACCGTCCGCGAGCTCATCGTCCAGCTCGCGCAGGTCGAGGACGCCATGCGCCAGGCAGCGGGGGCCGCGCCGAGCGGCGACACCGCCGCGCTTGCCGAGCGCGAGCAGTCCATCGTCCAGGCGCTGCACGAACACGGCCTGCCGTTCCACGCCCAAGGCGTGGAAGGGGCATGAGCCGACCCGACGTGCAGATGGTGATCGTCAGGGAACGCGGCAATGAGATCCACGGGTATGCCGTAGCGTCCGGCGGCGGTCGCGTCTACGTTGTCTGGGAGGTCGCGTCCGGCCGGCGCCGCCAGCGTGGCTTCCGTGCCGAGCACGTCTTCGTGCCGGGAACCGAGCTTCCCTGGAGGGGCCTGCCGATCCCGCCCGACCAGCTCGAGGAGCCCCGCCGGATCCGCCGCTGACCGCTCCGTCTCGTTTCACCGAGCGGACGAAGGGGTACCTTCCCAGAGACCGTGGGGCGGGGCCATGCCCGCCGCGCCGCATCAGGGACAGGAGCTCGGACACGTGATCACCTCAGGGGGTCAAGACCAGTCGTCTTCCGCCCGCGTGCCGACGGCAGTGGGAATCGGCGGCCTCCTGGCCGCCCAGGAGGAGACGGCAGAGCCTGCCGACCACCCGGCTATCGTCGGGGGAGGCCGGGGAGGCCCGCGGCGCCGTCGTCCGCTCCGGACCGCGGCGATTGCCATGGGCGTCGTCATAGCCCTCGTGGTCGCCGGCTCAGTTCTCGTGGCGCTGGTCCTGCGCTCTGCCCTTGGGATGGACAAGGTCGCCGACTACCCGGGCCCCGGAACGGACCCGGTCACGGTCACGGTCCAACAGGGCGATGCCCTTGCCACGGTCGCCAAGGAACTGCAGGAGCAGGGCGTGGTCGCGGACGCCGACACGTTCGTCCGCGCGTTCGGGGACACCGGCGGGAAGGTCCACCCCGGCGACTTCACCTTCAAGAAGGAGATGAAGGCCTCGGACGCCGCGCAGGTCCTGGCGGGCGACGGCTCGAAGGTTATGTACTTCGCGCTGAGCGCTGGGTTGCGCATCAACGAATCGCTCGACGCGATCGCCAAGTCGGCGGGCGTCGACCGGAAGGAACTCGACTCGCTGAACAGCCAGCCTTCCCAGTTCGGGCTCCCGTCACAGGCCAAGACCCTCGAAGGCTATCTGGCGCCAGGCGAGTACCGCTTCCCGGTGGGGACGCCGGCGAAGGACGTCCTCACCTCGCTCGTCTCGGCGACCCTCGACGAGCTCAAGCAGGACGGCATCACTGACCCGGCGAAGCAGTACGAGGTGCTGACGGTCGCGAGCATCGTCCAGGCCGAGGGCGGCCGGGCCGACTACGGCAAGGTCGCCGGAGCCATCGAGAACCGCCTCAAGCCGAACGATGAGACCAAGGGCCTCATCCAGTCCGACGCCACGGTGACCTACGGTCTCGGCACGAAGACCGTCCAGCTCACCGAGGAACAGAAGGCGGACGGGAACAACCCGTACAACACCTACGTCCATCCCGGCCTCCCGCCGGGACCCATCGGCTCGCCCGGATCGAAGGCGGTCGCAGCAGCGGCGCACCCCACCGCCAACGACTACCTGTTCTGGGTCACCGTCAACCTCGACACCGGCGAGACCAAGTTCGCGAAGACCTACGCGGAGCACCAGGCCTACGTGGAGCAGTACCAGCAGTGGTGCACGGCGAATCAGGGGAAGTGCAAGTGAGGAGGCTCGAGGGACGACGGCGGCGCGTCGCCCACGCGTGAGCGCGCCTACTCGTTGACGAGAACCGGCACTCCGACGGCAACGGAGACTGCCTTGCCCGTGGCGTCGGCCGGCACGGTGATGCTGAACTCCTCGGTCTCGCTCGGCGGCCCGACGTGCCCGTGGCCTGCATCGCCGTCGGCGTGGTGCTCGAACCGGGCCGTGCCGAGGAGCGTGCCGGCGGCATCGTAGAAGCCGGCGACGACGACGAGCTCGAGCAGGTCGCTCACGTCCGAGGTAATCCGCACCGAACCTGTGACCTTCTGGCCGTCGAAGGCGAGCCCGTCGATCTCGAAGCGGTTGTCGAACGGACCCGCGGCGCGGACTGCCTGGCCAGGCTGCGGGTGAGCGTCCGCGAGGGACGGGAGGTCAGGCTCCCCGGAGGGCGCCGTGAGGCCGGGCAGCTGCGTCTGGACCGAGGCCGGCTGGGGAGTGGCGGTCTCGGACGGGGCCGGAGCTGCGCAGCCGGCCAGGAGCGCGGCAACGGCGAGGGCGGGGGCGAGGAAGAGCTTCATGGCAGTCCTGGTGGGAGGTCGGCGGCCGGGTGAGGGGCAGTCTGGGGACTGCCCCTCACCCCGCCCGGAAGTGGATCAGCGGAGCCCGAGGGCGTCCGTGACGATGCCGAAGAGGTCGGTGTTGTCCACCGTGCCCTGCAGCTTCTCGGAGCCCGCTCCGTAGGAGTAGACCGGGACGTCCGCGCCGGTGTGGTTTCCCGAGAGGTAGGTCAGCCACAGGCTGGCCTCCTTCGTCCCGTCCGTGACGCCTGCGGGGTCGTCGGCGGTGCGGAACGTGGCCGGAGCGAAGTTGTGCGGGTCGCCCGCGCCGGCGCCGTTCACGATCCCGGTCGAGCGCGACGCGTCCTTCGTGTTGCCGCCCGTGCGGCTCGGCGTGGAGTTGTTCGCGGGGTTGCTGCCGTCGGCGTTGACCGGCGGGTTCGCGGCCTCGGCGTTGGTGAAGCTGCCCTTCTCGATGACGTTGAAGCCGGCGCACTCGTGGTCCGCCGTCACCACCACGAGCGTGTGCCCGTCCTTCTTCGCGAAATCGAGGGCGACGGCGACCGCGTCGTCGAACGCCTTGATCTCCCCGAGCGTCTGCGCGGCGTCGTTCGCGTGCGAGCGCTTGTCGATCAGCGCGCCCTCGACCTGGAGGTAGAAGCCGTTGCCCTTCTCACCCGTGCCGAGCAGGTCGATGGACTTCTTGGTCATCTCGGCGAGCGTCGGCTCCTTGGCCTCCGGCGAGGCGGGGTTGTCCTGCTTGGACTTCTCGACCGTCAGGTTGCCCTTGTTGAACAGGCCGAAGACCTTGCCGCCCTGGGTCTTCGCGAGGTCGTCCTCGGTGGCGACGGTCTGCGAGGCCGGCGAGCTGAGGACGTCGTAGCCCTGGTCGCGCAGCGCCTTCTCGTCCGCGGTGTCGAACCGGCTCAGGCCGCCGCCGAGGATCACGTCGGCGGTGCCGTTGCGGGCGATCTGCTTGGCGATGGGGGTCACGCGGAGGTCGTCCGTCGGAAGCTCCGAGCCGGTCACGCCGGTGTCCTGGCAGGACTTGGCCGTGTACACGGGTCCCTGGCAGCCGCGTGCGAGGGCGTGGCTCATCTGGCCGGCCGGGGTCGCGTCGGTGATCTCGGCGGTGCTGACGTTGCCCGTGCGGTAGCCGGCCTGCTTGGCCATCTCCATCACGGTCGGGGCGAGCTCGCCCTTGGCGTTCACGCCGAGGGCGGCGTTGTAGGTCTTCACGCCGGACGACCAGGCGGTCGCGGCGGAGGCGGAGTCGGTGACGTAGTTCGGCGCGAAGCCGGCCTCCCCGGGCTGGCCGGACTTCTTCTCCACGGCGTAGGTGCTCACGAAGCCGTGGGACGGCAGGGTCTCCATGACGAGGCGGCCGTGGGCGCCGTAGAACCGCTCGCGGCCGGCGGTGACGTGGGTGCGGCCCATGCCGTCGCCCAGCAGGTAGATGACGTTCTTGATGCGGCCGTCGTTCGCAGCCGGAGCGGCCGAGGCTGGCTCCGCGGCGCCTGCACCGATCGACGTGGCGATGATCGCTCCGACCGCGCAGGCCGAGGCGAGCGCCGCAATCGTGCGCTTCATGTGGGGTTCCTCCAGGGGGCGAGTGCGCGGCGTCGACTGGCGCCGCGACCGCGACACTAGTTCCGGTGGGCAACGAGCTGCCCATGCCACGGGGAACTCACAGGAAACTGGACATTAACTGAAGGAACGCTGGCAGTCTTGCCCTGCCTCTACTTCACGCAGGGGACTCCGCCGCCGACGAGGGCATCGGACCAATCGCCGGCGTTGAAGGTCGATGACGGCGACGGCGCGGGCGGTGGGGCGGCTTGGGCGGCCGGAGCTGGAGGCGCGCTGGGTGCCGCCGGCTGCGGTTGGGTGGCGGAGGGGGACGCTGGGGCGGCCGGGGCCTTGGGCGTCAGCAGGTCCGCGACCTGCGCACGGACGGCATCCTTGTCCACGATGTTCACGGACTCGCCAGCGTCCGACCACCCGAAGTCGACGATGGGCAGTGTCACGAACTTCGTCTTGTTCTCGGTGAGCTGCTTGGCCTTGAGCCCGAAGTCGACGACATTGAGACCTTGGTCCACGGCGATCTTGCCTTTGAGTGCATCGAGGATGCCGTTGACCTTCCCGAGGTCGGTGAAGGTCCCCTTCTGCTTGAGCTGGGTCGCGAGTGATGAGATGAAAGCCTGCTGGCGGCGCGAGCGGTCGAGGTCGCTGAGGAACACCCCCGAGCCGGCGGTGTCACGCCGCTGGCGCACGAAGGCCACCGCCTGTTGGGCGTTGATCTGCTGCTGCCCTGCCTTGAAGTCGGCGCCCGAGTAGGAGTCCTTGGTGCTCTCCTGGAGGCACACGGTGATGGGCGCAACGGCTTTCGCGACCGAAAGGAATGCGGCCATCGTGACCTCGGCAAAGTGGTCGATCTTCACGCCGAGGAAGTCCTCGACCGTCTTGATCTCGGCCTTCCGGCCCTCGTCACGGGCCTGCTGGTAGATCTCGTCGTCGCTCCTGCTGCCCCGCGCGGAGGCGAGCTCCCGCTGGGCCTCGTCCATGCGGTATCCGTAGGCCTGCTTGACCTTGCCCTCCTCCACGCCGTCAGGGTGCCCGGCGAGCTCGACGTAGTCGTCACGGGGGATCGAGAGGACCGTGGCGGTGCTGCCGTCCTTCGGTACGTGCAGGACCATCAGGACGTTGCTGTTGTAGCCGCCGTCGTCAGAGCTTCCGGAATGCAGTGCGTCGTAGTCCTCTTGGGCGAGGGGCTTGCCGTCCTCGTCGAGGCGTGAGTCCAGGCCCATGAGCAGGATGTTGACATCCTGATCGAGGCCCTTTCCGCCCTCGAGGGCCTGGGACCGGCGGATTCCATTCTGGAAGCTGAAGTACGTGGTCAGAGCGTAGACGCCACCGCTGATCACGAGCACGACGGCGAGGAGCCCCGCCAGCACGGCCACCCGGCGTCGGCGATAGACCCAGCGGCGGTCATAGGCGAGTGAGCGCTCGTACAGATTGCGGTAGGGCGCGTCGAATCGGCGCATGCGGCATACCTCTCGAAAGTGGCCGGGCAGGGATCAGGATTCCGGACGGGTCTCGTGGTGGTGAGGCTCACGATTGGACCAGTCATCGGGGATGGCGGCCTCGAGGGCGTCGTCGACGGTAATGGCGCCGAGGATGCGGCGGTCCTCGGAGAGGACGGGCATGGCGAGGAGGTTGAAGTCGGCCATGCGGGTGGTGACGTCGATGACGTCATCGGCGGGCGAGGCAGAGACGACGTCGCGGTCGGCGACCTCTGCCAGGCTCCTGCCGGGGTCGGCCTGGACAGCGTGGACGAGGCTGAGCGCGCCGTCGAGCGTCCCATCCGGTGCAAGGGTGTAGATGACCGTCAGTGCCTGGGGCTGGAGCAGGCTGGCCCCGCGGACGGCCGTGAGGGCGTCGGCCACGGTCGAGGTGGCGGGGAGGGCGAGGAAGTCGGTGCCCATGAGGCCGCCGGCGGTGAGGTCGTGGTACCCCAGAAGCTGGTGGACCCGGGAGCGCTGGGGCTCGGGCAGCAGGCCCAGGACCGGGGAGCGGCGTTCTTGGGGCAGGTCCATGAGGGCGTCGGCGGCGTCGTCGGCCTGCATGCGGCCGAGGACTTCGGCGACCTCCGCGTCGGAACGGTCCTTGAAGAGTTCGGACTGGGAGTCCTCGTCGAGCTCTTCGAAGACGTCGGCCTCGAGCTCTGGGTCGGCGTGGACCTGGGCGAGGAGCTCGTCCTGTTCCCCGCCGGTGGCCTCTTCGATGATGTCTGCAATCTGGGCCGGCTTCAGCTCGGGGATGCGCCCGGTGACGGCCCGAACCCGGGCCGACTCGGCGTGGCCGATGAGCGGTTCGAAGTCCTTCCAGTCGCGCGGGGCATGGGCGGCGTGGCGGGGGCCGAGGCTCAACCAGCGACGGCGGTGGACGTCCAGGCCGGTGGCCGCCCAGCCGTCCAGGACCGGGCTGAGCTGGACGTCGTACGCCTTGACGAACGCGGCGCGGGAGACGTCGATGAGTCGGTGCCCGAGGACATCTTCCGAGAGGAGGACCTCGCCCTCCCGACGGCGGAACTCGCGCACGTCGACCGTGCCGACCCCGAGCTCGATCCTCTCGGGGGCGAGGGCTGCGAGATCCTGGGCCGAGACGAACACACGTGTGCTCCCGACCGTGACGACTAGGCCGGTCACGAGCGGGTAGTCGTCGCGCCGGAGGCGGACGATGAGATCGGCGAGAGTGCCCATGCGATGCCCGTCGGAGTCCGTAACTGGCTGGCGCAGGAGGGCGGAGAGGGAGAGGGCGGCGGTCGGTGCTGCGGTGGTCATCGAGTGCCTTTCGGTGCACATGGATGCGTCTGGAGGTGACTGTATGCGACCGCCGGACGCCTCAGGGAGGGAAGATTCGGGTCAGGCGACGGCGAGCTGGACCACACGGACGATGACCAGGATCATCGCCACGAGCAGGTACAGGCGGAGGACGCTCAGGCCTGCGCGGCGCGCCACCGACAGCTGCGGCCGTTCGAGCAGCGCCAGCGGGGGCATCCGCCACCGGGAGCGCTGGGAACGGTCCACCGGCTCCTCCGGTACGAGCCTGCCCGTGGCCCGGGCGCGTGCCCGGACCACCACGAGGGCGATGGCGGCCAAGACTGCCAGCGCGGCGCCGCCGCCGAGGATCTCCAGGATGGTGGCTCCGTCGATGTCCGGGAACAGCACCGCGGCGCTGAGCACCACCGACAGGATCACGAGGACGGCGATGACCGCGGACGTGAAGGCGTTCATCGCGCGTCCGTTCACCCACGGGCCCATGACCTGCCGGTCGTTGCACAGCAGCAGGAGGAATACCGTGGCCGAGGGCAGCAGCACCCCGGCGAGGACCTGCACGCCGACCGTGAGGAGACCGAGGGGGCTGCCCGGGATGACCACGATGACGGCCGATACCAGGATGACCGCTGCGAATGCGGCGTAGAAGCCCTTGGCCTCGCTGGGCTTGCGGTGGAGGGAGTGCTTGAGGCCGAGGACGTCGCCGAGCGCGTACGAGGTCGAGAGGCCAACGGCCGCGGCGCCGATGATGGAGGCGTCAATGAGCGCGAGCGCGAACAGGATGCCGGCGAGGTGGCCCACATACTTGCCCAGACCTTCCGCGACCCCGCCAGCGTCGGTGAACTGGCCGAACTCGGGCTGTCCGGCGAACGCGAAGGCTGTGAAGGAGATGATGGCCGCGGCGCCGAGGACCACGATGACGATCCCGAGCCAGAGGTCCACGCGCTCGTACTTCATGTAACGCGGGGTGATGCGCTTGTCGATCACGTAGGACTGCTGGAAGAACAGCTGCCAGGGCGCGATGGTCGTGCCCACGATCGCGATGATCAGCAGGGTGACATCGGCGATATCGGAGCCTGCCGGGATGCCCGGCACCACGAAGTCGTGCGCCATCTGCCCGTAGTCGGGGCTGCTCATGAAGAACACCGGGACCAGCAGCACCGAGCCTGCGACCAGCGCCAGGCAGACCCGTTCGAAGCGCTGGAATGAGCCGGTGCTTGCCGCACCGACGACGAAGAGCGCCGCGACGACGACTCCGCCCACCTTCGGCACGCCGAGGTAGTCCAAGCCGATCGAGATGCCGATGAACTCCGTGACGATCGTGAGGGCGTTGAGGATGAACAGGTCAATCGCGCTGAACGCGCCCCAGAACTTCCCGAACCGCTCGAGGATGAGCCGGGCGTGGCCCACGCCGGTGACGACGCCGAGGCGCAGCACCATCTCCTGGTTGACGTACAGGACCGGGACCAGGAGGAGCAGGGTCCACAGCAGGGACGTCCCGTAGTTCTGGCCGGCCTGGGTATAGGTGCCGAACGCTCCGGCATCGTTGTCGCCGACCATGACAATCAGGCCGGGCCCGACGACGGCCAGGAGGGTCTTCAGCCGGGCCTTCCAGCTCGCCTGTGCCGAGGAGTCCTCGAGCTGGATGGTGCCGAAGGCACCCTTGATGTCGCCAATGTGCGCGGAATCAAGGACCGCGGAGGCGTTGGCGCGAGTCTGGGAGGCGGGGGGCTGTGTGTCGCGGCGGCCGGGCGGCGCCATCTTGTTCGGGGGGACCGTGGGCATGGTGGCCTGCTTCCTCCCGGCGGTTGCCGGGCATTCATGAAGCGGGCATGCCGGAAGGGCCCGGCTGGGGCGTCGCCGGCATGCGTCGAGGAGGTGGGGCGGCTGGAGAAAAGGTCCAGTCAGAAAGTGCGTCGGCAGGAGGTACTATCGCCGCTCGCCATGGCGAACCACCTCCTGAGCATCGTCAGTGCGTGCCTCGGGGGGCTCTGGGCAGACCGCCCAGGATTGCCCTTCCTCGTAAGACCTTTGGCACTTCGCGTCGTGACCTCGGGGCCGGTGCCTCGAGGAGCCAATCGGGGTTGCCCCTTGGATCCGGGGCAGCCTGTCCTGACCCGTGGCGTCTCTCGACGTTTGGGGTCGCTGGCTTCTGTACGCGAAGGAGCCTCAGCTAACGAACGGCACCTTGCGACCGCCATGGTACACGGCGAACCTCCGCGTCAGACACAGGGAACGGGTCCACGTCCCGGCAAGCGTTTCCCGGTTGCGGACTGGCAGGCTGCGGGGGGCAGATGCGCTGCCAGCCGGTTCAGCTTCCTGCGCCGGAGAGGACCATGAGCGGGATGGCCGGCAGCGCGGCGGCCAGGATCAGCGCCAGGAACAGCGTCCCGACGGCGTTGAACCATCTGCCGTTCACGTGCTCGCCCATGTAGTTCCGGTCATTTGCGACGATCATGATCGGGATGTGGGTCAGCGGCAGCGCGACTGCCGAGAGGATCACAGAGACTTCGGTGAGCTGGACCGGGTCGAATGCGGCCAGATTCGCCAGGGCATCGCGGGGCCCGAGCCGCTCCCGGATGACCTCGAAGACTGCTCGCCCGCTCACGGCGGCCACCCGCCCGGACATCTCGGCGTCGCGCTCAGGATTCCGAGCGCGACGCCCAAAAGCCTCTTCACCTCCGAGCCTCCTCTCATCGGCCGAGCCGAGGCGGACTCGCAGGATGCTGACCTGACCCCCTCGGAATTCCCGCCTCCGAGCGGGGCAAGCCGATCGGCCTGTGATACCCGCCACACTCGTGCAACCAGTCCGCAACCTCACCGCTCCTACGCTCGGTGCAACGCCGGTCCACCGGCCACCTCGGCCGGCACCACCGGCCACAGGCACAGAGACAAGGGAGTTTCGCCATGACCGTCTACGCATTCCCCGGCACAGAAGGCAGCAAGGTCACCTTCAAGGACCGCTACGAGAACTACATCGGCGGCGAATGGGTCGCTCCGGTCGGCGGGGAGTACTTCGAGAACGTCACCCCGGTCACCGGCAAGGTGTTCTGCGAGGTCGCGCGCTCGCAGGCGGCGGACATCGAGCTCGCCCTCGACGCCGCCCACAAGGCCGCCCCGGGCTGGGGCAAGACCAGCGTCGCTGAGCGCGCGCTCATCCTGCACCGCATCGCGGACCGCATCGAGGAGAACCTCGAGACCCTCGCCGTCGCCGAGACCTGGGACAATGGCAAGCCCGTCCGCGAGACCCTGGCCGCGGACCTGCCGCTCGCCGTCGACCACTTCCGCTACTACGCCGGCGCGATCCGCGCCCAGGAGGGCTCGCTCTCCCAGATCGACGAGAACACCACCGCGTACCACTTCCACGAGCCGCTCGGCGTGGTCGGGCAGATCATCCCGTGGAACTTCCCGCTCCTGATGGCCACGTGGAAGCTGGCCCCCGCGCTCGCGGCGGGCAACGCCGTCGTGCTCAAGCCCGCCGAGCAGACCCCGGCGAGCGTCCTGGTCCTGGCCGAGATCATCGGCGACCTCCTCCCGGCCGGCGTGCTGAACATCGTCAACGGATTCGGCGTCGAGGCCGGCAAGCCGCTCGCCTCCTCCCCGCGCATCCGCAAAATCGCCTTCACCGGCGAGACCACCACGGGCCGGCTCATCATGCAGTACGCGTCCCAGAACCTCATCCCCGTCACGCTCGAGCTCGGCGGGAAGAGCCCGAACATCTTCTTCGACGACATCGCCGCCAAGGATGACGCGTTCTACGACAAGGCCCAGGAGGGCTTCACCCTCTTCGCGCTCAACCAGGGCGAGGTCTGCACCTGCCCGTCCCGGGCGCTGGTCCAGGAGGGCATCTACGAGAAGTTCCTCGGCGACGTCGTGGAGCGGACCAAGGCCATCAAGCAGGGCAACCCCCTCGACACCGAGACGATGATCGGCGCGCAGGCCTCCAACGACCAGCTCGAGAAGATCCTCTCCTACATCGAGATCGGCAAGGCCGAAGGTGCCAAGGTCCTCGCCGGCGGCAAGCGGGCCGAGCTGCCCGGCGAGCTCGCGGGCGGCTACTACGTCGAGCCCACCGTCTTCGAGGGCAACAACAGGATGCGCATCTTCCAGGAGGAGATCTTCGGCCCGGTCGTCTCGGTCACGAGCTTCTCGGACTACGAGGAGGCGCTCGAGATCGCCAACGACACCCTCTACGGCCTCGGCGCCGGCGTCTGGTCCCGCGACGGCAACACCGCGTACCGCGCCGGCCGCGACATCCAGGCCGGGCGCGTCTGGGTGAACAACTACCACGCCTACCCCGCGCACGCCGCGTTCGGCGGGTACAAGTCCTCCGGGATCGGCCGCGAGACCCACCTCATGATGCTCGAGCACTACCAGCAGACCAAGAACCTGCTTGTCTCCTACGCGGAGTCCAAGCTCGGCTTCTTCTAGAGCGCACGGCGGTTGAGCGGAGCGAAGCGGAGTCGAATCCTCCGTGGTTTCGACTCCGCTCAACCACCGGCTCCGCCACCCACCGGCTCCGCTCAACCACCGGCTCCGCAGTACCCACAGGGGTTTCGACTCCGCTCAACCACCGGGGTTTCGACTCCGCTCAACCACCGGCTCCGCAGTACCCACAGGGGTTTCGACTCCGCTCAACCACCGGGGTTTCGGCTCCGCTCAACCACCGGGGTTTCGGCTCCGCTCAACCACCGGGGTTTCGGCTCCGCTCAACCACCGGGGTTTCGGCTCCGCTCAACCACCGGGGTTTCGGCTCCGCTCAACCACCGGGGTTTCGACTCCGCTCAACCACCGCAACATGCAAGGGAGCATGACCATGACCAGCACTTTCAAGGCCGCCGTCGTCCACACGTTCGGCGACGAGCTCACTGTCGACGAGCTGCAGATCCCCACCCCCGGCCCCGGCCAGACGCTCGTGAAGCTCATCTCGAGCGGCGTCTGCCACACCGACCTCCACGCGGCCCAGGGCGACTGGCCCGTCAAGCCCAAGCTGCCGCTCGTGCCCGGCCACGAGGGCGTCGGCACGGTCGTCTCGGTCGGCGAGGGCGTCACCGATGTGAAGGAGGGTGACCTCATCGGCAACGCGTGGCTGTGGAGCGCCTGCGGCACCTGCGAGTACTGCCGCACCGGCTGGGAGACGCTGTGCGAGTCGCAGCAGAACGGCGGCTACGGCGTGGACGGCTCGTTCGGCGAGTACATGCTGGTGGACACGAAGTTCGCCGCCCGCATCCCCGAGGGCTCGGACCCGTATGAGGTCGCCCCGGTCCTGTGCGCCGGCGTCACGGTGTACAAGGGTCTCAAGCAGACCGAGGTCCGCCCGGGCGAGTGGGTCGTCATCTCCGGCATCGGCGGCCTGGGCCACATCGCGGTGCAGTACGCCGTCGCGATGGGCATGCGCGTCGCGGCCGTGGACGTCGCGGATGAAAAGCTCGCGCTCGCGAAGAAGCACGGCGCCGAGGTCACCGTCAACGCGTTCGCCGAGGACCCGACCGAGGCCATCCAGAAGGCCACCGGCGGCGCCCACGGCGTCCTCGTCACCGCCGTGCACCCGGCCGCCTTCGGCCAGGCCATCGGCATGACCCGCCGCGGCGGCACCATCGTCTTCAACGGCCTGCCCCCGGGCGACTTCCCGGCCCCGATCTTCGACATCGTGCTCAAGGGCCTCACGATCCGCGGGTCCATCGTCGGCACGCGGCAGGACCTCGAGGAGGCGCTCGACTTCTACGCCCGCGGCCTCATCCACCCCACGTTCCACACGCGAGAGCTGGAGGAGATCAACCAGGTCTTCGACGAGATGCACCACGCCAAGATCGACGGCCGCGTGGTCATCAAGTACTGATGCCCACGCCTTCGACGCCGGTGCTCAAGGCCCGGCCGGTGCGCCCGGGGGAGGACTTCTCCCGGGTGGCACTGACCGAGCCGGCCCTGAACCTGCTGGACGCGCTCTGGGAACGGCACGGCCCGCTCATGTTCCACCAGTCCGGCGGGTGCTGCGACGGGTCCGCGCCCATGTGCTACCCCGCCGGCGACTTCCTCACGGGCGACGCCGACGAGCTCCTCGGGCTCTTCGACCTCCCGGGGCGGGGCGAGCTCGGGTTCTGGATGTCGAAGGAGCAGTTCTCGTACTGGTCCCACACGCACCTCACGGTGGACGTGGTGGCGGGACGGGGGAGCGGCTTCTCCCTCGAGGCCCCGGAGGGCAAGCGGTTCCTGATCCGCAGCGAGATCCTGGACGTGCCGTAGGCGCGTTCCTTCCTGCTCGTATTGACTCCCACCAGGCGGCGTGTCGAACACGACACGCCGTCTGGCCGTGCCAGCCCCCGGCCAGTGTGGGCAGGATCGCACACGTCCTGCTTTGACACCCCTCGCGGGCCGGGCGAAGCTGGCCGCGTGAGCGAGAACCATCACGGCCTGAGCGTGCACGAGGTGGTCCTGCTCCTCGAGACCGACCCGCGAGAAGGCCTCGACGAGGCCGAGGTGGAGCAGCGCCGCGGGCAGTTCGGCGAGAACCGCCTCCCCGGGGCCCGGGGCAACGGGACCCTGCGGCGGGTGTGGGGCCAGGTCAACAACCCGCTGATCTACGTGCTCCTGGCCGCCGGGGCGGTGACCACGTACCTCGGCGAGGCCGTGGACGCGACGGTGATCTTCGGCGTCGTGCTCGTGAACATGGTGGTGGGCTTCATCCAGGAGTCCCGCGCCGAGTCCGCACTCGACGCACTCCGCACCATGGTGACCACCCCCGCGACCGTGGTGCGCGCGGGCCGGCGGCAGACCGTGCCCTCCGAGGACCTCGTGCCGGGAGACCTCCTTCTGCTCGAGGCCGGGGACCGCGTTCCCGCGGACGCGCGGCTCGTGGCCCATGCCGAGCTGCGCGTCGACGAGTCGGCCCTCACGGGTGAGTCCGAGCCCGTCACCAAGAACGAGACTGTCCTGCCCATACCCACCCCGGTGGCCGACCGCAGCAACATGGTCTACAGCGGCACCCTCGTCACCGCGGGAACGGGTGCAGCGGTCGCGGTCAAGACGGGCGCCGAGACGGAGATCGGCCAGATCCACCGGCTCGTCGGCTCGGTCCGCGGCGTCGAGACCCCGCTGACCCAGAAGCTCGGCCGCTTCAGCGCGTTCCTGACCGTCGCGATCCTGGCGCTAGCGGCGGTGACATTCGCGGTCGGCGTCGTGCGCGGCGAGCATCCCGCGGACATGTTCACGGCCGCGGTCGCGCTCGCCGTGGGCGCCATCCCCGAGGGCCTGCAGGCCGCGGTCACGGTCACGCTCGCGATCGGCGTGAGCCGGATGGCCCGCCGCCGCGCGGTGGTTCGTCGGCTGCCGGTGGTCGAGACGCTCGGCAGCACCACGGTGATCTGCTCCGACAAGACCGGCACCTTCACCGAGAATCAGATGACCGTGCTCCACGTCTGGACGCCCGCCGGCTCCTACGCCGTCACCGGGACGGGCTACACCCCCGAGGGGCAGCTCCTCGACGCGTCCGGCCGGCCCGTGGACCTCGCACCGCACGAGGCCGGCGGCCCCCTCCGGGCCGCACTCGTCGCCGGGGCGGTGTGCGGCGACGCGACGCTGGGCCTGCACGGCGGCGGCTGGCGCGCCTCGGGTGACCCGACCGAGATCGCGATGGTGGTCGCCGCGGCGAAGGCAGGCGTCACCCGCGAGGAGTTCGAGGGTACCCACCCGCGCGCGGCGTCGGTGCCGTTCAGCTCCGAGCGGCGGTTCATGGCGACCGCCCACCACGACCCGGCCGAGGGCGGCGGCATCGTGTTCGCGAAGGGCTCTGTGGAGAGCATCCTGCGCCTGTGCTCGGGCCGGCTCGGCGCGGACGGCACGGTCCAGCCGCTGGACCCGGACGACGTGCACGGCATCGCCGCCGGGCGCGCGGCGGAGGGCCTCCGCGTCCTCGCCACCGCGGTGCGACGCCAGGACGACGCCGTGCTCGAAGAGGCCTCCCTGCCCGGATCCATGCTTCTGACCGGCATGGTGGCCATGCAGGACCCGCCCCGCACCGCCGTCGCCCCGGCCGTGCGCGCGTGCCGGGAGGCCGGGATCACGGTCAAGATGATCACCGGGGACCACGCGGCGACCGCCACCGCGATCGCCCACCGGGTGGGCCTGCTCGACGGCGAGCCCGGCCATGCCGTCGGGCAGGGCCTTGTCCTCAACGGCCCTACGCTCGAGGCGCTCGAGGGCGCGGACTACGACCGCGCCGTCGACCGCGCCAGGGTCTTCGCCCGGGTGTCCCCCGAGCAGAAGCTCAGGCTCATCGCCTCGATGCAGTCCCAGGGGAACGTCGTGGCGATGACGGGCGACGGCGTCAACGACGCCCCGGCGCTGCGGCAGGCCGACATCGGGATCGCCATGGGACGCGGCGGGACCGAGGTGGCCAAGGAGGCTGCGGATATGGTGCTGACCGACGACGACTTCTCCACGATCGAGGCCGCCGTCGAGGAGGGCCGCGGGGTCTTCGACAACCTCACGAAGTTCATCGTGTGGACCCTGCCGACCAACATGGCGGAGGGCCTCGTGATCCTCGTGGCCATCCTGCTCGGGACCACGCTGCCGATCCTCCCGACCCAGATCCTGTGGATCAACATGACCACCGCCGTGGCCCTGGGGCTCATGCTCGCGTTCGAGCCCAAGGAGCCCGGCATCATGACGCGGCAGCCGCGCGAGCCGGACCGGCCGCTGCTGACATGGCCGCTCCTGCGGCGCACCGGCCTCGTCTCGGCGCTGCTCCTCGCCGGCGCGTGGGCCGGGTTCCACGGGGCGCTGGGGCAGGGCGCCTCCGACGCCGAGGCCCGCACCCTCGCGGTGAACCTGTTCGTCGCGGTCGAGACGGTCTACCTCTTCGGCTGCCGGTCCCTGCGCCGATTCGGGCAGCCGGGCGGGCCGTTCAGCAACCGGTGGCTCATCCTCGGGGCCACGGCGCAGGCCGTCGCACAGCTCGCGCTGACCTATGTGCCGGCGATGAACACGCTCTTCCAGACCGCGCCGATCGGCTGGCAGGCTTGGCTCGCGATCCTCGCGGCCGCGATGGCGACAGGCGTCGTGGTCGCCGTGGACAAGCGGGTGGGCTCGGGGGAGTTCTGAGACGTCGGCGTCACGAAGAACCCCCAATGCTTGATGCCTCAACCAATCCGCCGTAGGATTGATTGAAGATTCAAGCATTGGAGAGTCCATGTCCCAGTCCGCGTCCCCGCAGGGTTCCGCCGCCGTCCGCACCCGCGTCCGCGTGCCCCTGCGCTTCCCCGACGGCTACCAGACCACTGCCGACGTCCTGACGTTCCACGGCCTTGCCGACGGCAAGGAGCACCTGCTCCTCGGCCTCGGCGGCTGGGAAGCGGCCGCCGTCCCGCTCGTACGCCCCCACAGCGAGTGCCTCACCGGAGACGTGTTCGGCTCCCAGCGCTGCGACTGCGGGCCCCAGCTCCGTGAGGCCGCTGAGCGCATCACCGAGGCCGGAGGCTTCCTCCTCTACCTCCGCCAGGAGGGCCGGGGGATCGGGCTGTACTCCAAGCTCGACGCCTACGCCCTCCAAGACGCCGGCCTCGACACCTACGAGGCCAACACGGCGCTCGGCCACGGGGAGGACGAGCGCGACTACACGGCCGCCGCCCAGATGCTCGCCGCGGTGGGAGTCGGGCAGATCCGCCTGCTCTCCAACAACCCGGACAAGGCTGGCCAGCTCGAGCGGCTGGGCGTCGCGGTCGCCGAGCGTGTCCCCACGGGCGTCCACGTCTCGGAGTCCAACGTCCGCTACCTCGCCGCGAAGCGGGACCACACCTCCCACAGCATCGACCTCGATACCGCCTTCTCCCTGGGGGTGACCGCGTGACCGAGGTCCTGTCCGCGCCCGAGGCCGCGGCCGGCGTCGTGCGCTACAGCGAGGAGGAAGCGATGCGCCGCGCGCTGCGGCTCGCCGCGACCCCGGGCGTCCCGCTCGGCCCGAACCCCCGTGTGGGCTGCGTGCTGCTGACGCACGACGGCGAGCTGGTCGCCGAGGGCTTCCACCGCGGCGCCGGGACGGCCCACGCCGAGGCGGACGCGCTCGCGCGAGCCGGCGAGGCGGCCCGCGGCACGATCGCGCTCGTCACGCTCGAACCGTGCAACCACACCGGGCGCACGGGACCCTGCGCGCAGGCGCTCATCGCGGCGGGCGTGGACCGGGTGGTGTACGCGCTCTCCGACCCCAACCCGCTCGCCCAGGGCGGTGCTCAGACGCTCCGCACCGCCGGAATCGGCGTCGAGGGCGGCCTGCTCGAGGCGGAGGCGCGCGAGGTCAACGCGGGCTGGCTCGAGAGCATCCGGCACCCCGCTTCGGCCTGACTCCCCGCGCTGCCTGCGCGGAGGCTGGGAATGCGTTTCACCCCACCCCACGCAGGGGAAGGCGTGAGCGTCCGCAAGAGGTGCGAGCGCGATCGTGTGCGAGGTGAATCTGGTGAAGGCATTGGGTGTGACGCCGGGCGTGAAGGACTCCCTGGAACTGCTCGAGATGGACGAGCCTGCCGAGTCGGAAGGGGAAGTCCTGGTCGAGACCCTCGCGGTCGGCCTCTGCGGGACGGACAAGGAGATTGTCTCCGCCCAGTACGGCGAGGCCCCGCCGGGGGCCAAGCACCTGGTCCTCGGGCACGAGAACCTCGGCCGCGTCGTCTCGGCCCCCGAAGGCTCGGGCCTGGCCGAGGGGGACCTTGTCGTCGGGATCGTGCGGCGCCCCGACCCGGTGCCGTGCGAGGCCTGCGCCGCGGGGCAGTGGGACATGTGCCGCAACGGCAAGTACACCGAGCACGGCATCAAGGGACTGAACGGGTTCGCGCGGGAACGCTACCGGGCCGACGCCGACGCGCTCGTGAAGCTGGACCGGGGCCTTGAGCGGATCGGCGTCCTCCTCGAGCCCACGACCATCGTCGCCAAGGCGTGGCAGCACGCCGAGGCCATCGGCAAACGGGCGTTCTACGATCCGAAGGTCGCCGTGGTGACCGGCGCCGGGCCGGTCGGGCTGCTGGCCGCGCTGCTCGGGGTCCAGCGGGGCCTCGACGTGCACGTCTACGACCGGGTCACGGACGGCCCCAAGCCTGACCTCGTCCGGGACCTCGGCGCCACCTACCACACGGATTCCCTCACGGACTCGGGTGTCCGCGCGGACGTGCTCATCGAGTGCACCGGCGTGCCGTCGGTGGTGATGGAGACGATCACGGAGCACGCGCTCGACGCCATCACATGCCTCACGGGGGTCTCCTCGATTGGGAAGACGCTGCCCGTGGACGTCGGGGCGGCCAACCGGGAAGCGGTCCTGGGCAACGACGTCGTCTTCGGCTCGGTCAACGCGAACCGGAGCCACTACGAGGCCGCCGCTGCGGCCTTGGCGAAGGCCGACGCCGACTGGCTGGCACGCCTGATCACGCGGCGGGTGCCGCTCGCCGACTTCGGGAACGCGTTCGAGCACGAGAAGAACGACGTCAAGGTGGTCCTGGACGTCAAGGAGGCCTGAGATGAGCCGGATCGAGGACTACGCGATCATCGGCGACCTCCACACGGCGGCACTCGTGGCCCGGAATGGGTCCATCGACTGGCTCTGCCTGCCCAACTTCGATTCCCCCGCCTGCTTCGCCGCGCTGCTCGCGGACTCCGAGGCCGGCCGCTGGCTGCTCGCTCCGAAGGGCGCCACGACGTGCACGCGCCGGCAGTACCGGGACAACACCCTCGTGCTGGAGACCGAGTGGGAGACGGACGACGGCGCGGTGCGGGTCCTGGACTTCATGCCGCCGAGGGACGGGGTGGCCGACCTTGTGAGGATCGTCGAGGGCATCCGCGGCTCGGTGACGATGGCCCTCGAGCTCGTCCTGCGGTTCGACTACGGGCACATCGTGCCGTGGGTCCGCCGCAGCGGCAGGGGGCTGCACGCGGTCGCGGGCCCGGACTCGGTCTACCTGGCGAGCGACGTGCCGGTCCACGGCGAGCACATGCGCACGCGCGGCGAGTTCACGGTGGGCGAAGGGGACCGTGTGTCGTTCGTGCTCACCTGGGCGCCCAGCCATGCGCAGCAGCCCCGGACGGTGGATCCGGACAAGGTGCTGAAGGGGACCACCGACTACTGGACGGGGTGGTCATCGAGGAGCAGGGCGGGCGGGCCGCACAAGGACGCGGTCCAGCGTTCCCTCATCACGCTCAAGGCGCTCACCTACATGCCCACCGGCGGCATCGTCGCAGCTGCCACGACCTCGCTCCCGGAGCAGATCGGCGGCCCGAGGAACTGGGACTACCGGTACTGCTGGCTCAGGGACGCGACGTGGACCCTGCAGTCGCTCATCGCAGGCGGCTATACCGACGAGGCGGTGGCGTGGCGGAACTGGCTGCTCCGCGCCGTCGCCGGTGATCCCGCGGACCTCCAGATCATGTACTCGCTCCACGGGGCCCGCCGGCTGCCGGAGGCCGAGCTCGACTGGCTCTCGGGCTATGAGGGGTCGAGGCCCGTCCGAACCGGGAACGCTGCCGCAGGCCAGTTCCAGCTCGACGTCTGGGGCGAGGTCCTGGACGGCCTCGCCCTGACCCGCAGCAGCCTCGTGGCGGACCACGACGAGTCGTGGGACCTGCAGACCGCGATCATGGAGCACCTCGAGAAGATCTGGGACCAGCCGGACAACGGCCTCTGGGAGATGCGCGGACCGCGGCGGCACTTCACCCATTCGAAGGTGATGGCGTGGGCGGGCGCGGACCGCATGGTGAAGGGGATCCGGAAGTCCGGCCTGCCCGGTCCCGCGGACCGGTGGGCCGAGCTGCGCGACCGGATCCACGACGACGTCATGCGCCACGGTTTCGACGAGAAGCGCAACACGTTCGTCCAGTCGTACGGCAGCGACGAGCTCGACGCGAGCCTGCTCCTGATCCCGCGCGTGGGCTTCCTGCCCAAGGACGACCCGCGCGTCATCGGCACGATCGAGGCGATCCAGCGGGAGCTCACCGAGGACGGGTTCGTGCTCCGCTATCGGCCCGAGGCCAGCGACGACGGCCTCCCGGGGCGCGAGGGCGTGTTCGTGGCGTGCTCGTTCTGGCTCGTCGAGGCGCTGATCGGCGCAAGGCGGCACGACGAGGCCGGCGAACTCTTCGAGCGCCTCCTGACACTGCGCAACGACGTGGGCCTCTTCAGCGAGGAGTGGGACCCTCAGGCGTCCCGCCAGCTGGGGAACACCCCGCAGGCCTTCAGCCATTTCGCCCTCATCACGACGGCCCTCCAGCTGCACCAGGGCGACGCCCGCGACAGCGACACGCCCGTGAGGAAGAGCCACGGGCAGCAACAGGCCTGACCCCTCAACGCAGGAGATGACCCCCCAACGTCACAACGTTGAGGGGTCATCTCCCTGCCCTTGCGGGGTCCCGTCCCTGCTGTTGCGGGGTCGCGTCCCTACTTCGAGCCGTGGACCTGGTTGCCCAGCTCGTGGATCGGGGTCCGGTAGGTCTCCCGGGCCCAGAGGGCGCCGATGAGGGCCAGAACGGTCGAGCCCGCGACGATCCAGGCGGCGGGCCCCCAGTTGGCGGCGGTGCCGCCGACGAGCGCGGTGCCGAGGAGCGGCGTGAAGCCGGCGCAGAGGATGCCGATCTGCAGGCCGATCGCCATGCCCGAGTAGCGGACGCGGACGTTGAACAGCTCGGCGAACCAGGCCGGGTAGATCGCATTGGACATCGCGTAGGTGCCGGCGGTGATGAGCGTGGAGACCACGAACACGAGGGGGATGTTCGCCGTCGAGATCGCCCAGAAGTAGACGAAGATCAGCGCGCCGGAGCCGATGATGCCGGCTATGAAGATCGGCCGGCGGCCGAACTTGTCCGCGAAGTAGGCGGACAGCGGCTGGGTGGCGATCGCGATGACGTTCCCGAGGATGCTCACCCACAGCATGGTCTGGGCGTTGATGCCCACCGAGACGGCGTAGGCCAGGCCGAAGGACTGCATGAACGTGTTCGTGACGGTCTCGAAGGACATGAGCGCGACCTGGAAGAACTGGGCCGGGTGCGTCTTGAGCATGTCCATGAAGGGCAGCTTCACGAGGTCCTTGTGCTGGGCCTTCTCCTCGAAGACCTCGGGCTCCTCGAGCGAGCGGCGCACGAGGTACGCGACGATGAGGACCACGAGCGAGGACCAGAACGGGATGCGCCAGCCCCATGCGAGCCGGTCGGCCTCGCTCATCGCGGCGACCGGGAGGAACACGAGGGAGGCCAGGACGATGCCGGTCGAGATGCCGCTCATCGCGAAGGACGGGAAGAACGCGCGGCGCCCGATCGGGGACTCCTCCATGGTCAGCGCGGAGGCTCCTGCGGTCTCGGCGCCGGCGGAGAGGCCCTGCAGGAGGCGCAGCGCGACGAGGAGGACCGGGGCGAGGTACCCGGCGGCGTGGAAGTCCGGCAGCACGCCGATGAGGAAGGTCGCCGCCCCCATGAGGACCAGGGTCATGACGAGCGTGTTCTTGCGCCCGATCCGGTCGCCGAGGTGGCCGAACACGATCGCGCCGAACGGCCGGGCGACGTAGGCGAGGCCGAAGGTCGCGAACGCCGAGATCTGCGCCACGACCGGGTCACCGGCCGGGAAGAAGATCTTGGAGAAGATGAGCGACGCCGCCGTCGCGTAGACGAAGAAGTCGTAGTACTCGAGGGCGCCGCCGAGGAACGCCGCGAGCGCGGCCTTCTTGGCGCGGCGGAGCCGGCGCTCCTGCTCCTCGGGGGTCTTGACGTCCGGGTCGACGATGCCGGACACGTTGCCTGGCAGGTTGCTCATGTGCTCGCCTTTCATGCGGGGCGGGACGGAAGGATAAAGCGGAAGGGGGGGTGGCCGGTCAGTCGAGCTGGGCCGGCGCGGGGCCAGTGCTGCCGCGGACCACGAGGTCCCCGGACAGGTGGACGGTGCTCGCCGGGCGGTCGGGGTCGCCGATCCGCTCGGTGAGCATGCGGAGGGCGACGGCGCCGCCCCGCTCGTACGGCGTGGTCACCGTGGTGAGGGTTGGCCGGGAGGCCGAGGCCAGCCAGATGTCGTCGAAGCCGACGACGCTGACTTCCTTTCCGACCTCGACGCCGCGGTCGATGAGCCGGTTCATGCACCCGAAGGCCATGAGGTCGTTGTGCGCGATCACTGCCGTGACCGGTTCTGCGAGGACGAGGTCCGCGCCCCGGACGCCGGCAGCGTAGGTCGGCTCTGCGTGGGTGAGCACGCGGAGCGTGACGCCGAGGTGGTCGGCCGCCTCCTCCGCGGCCGCCAGGCGGACGCGGGACGAGTAGTTGTCCTCCCGGCTCGCGAGGTAGGCGATCGCCCGGTGGCCGAGGGCCGCGAGGTGTTCGATCGCCTGCCGCGCACCCTCGGGCGCCGAGAGGATCACCGAGGGGAGGCCCTCGGTGACGTGGTTGATGAGCACGACGGGCGCGACGGCGTCGAGCGCGCGGAGGCGCCCGGCGTCGAGCCTCGGGGCGAAGACGATGGCCCCGTCGACGCGCCCGATGACCCGCTCGAGCTCCTCGGCGTCCGCCTCGGGGTCGTCCTCGCCGTCGACGACGATCAGCGAGAGCGACTGCCGCTGGCAGGCAGCCTGGATGGACTTCACGAGCGGGGGGTAGTAGGGGTTCGCGATGTCCGGGATGAACAGCGCGATGGTTCCGGTGGTCTCGGCCTTGGCGGGGGCGGGCCGGTAGCCCAGATCCGCCGCCACGGCCAGGATGCGCTCGCGGGTCTCGGCGTTGACCGAGTCGGGACGCGTGAACGAGCGGGACACGGTGGACTTGGAGACGCCGGCGGCGTGCGCGATGTCGGCGATCGTCGCCATGCGAACCTCCTCGTTCGGTCACCTTCAGCTGTGGTCGCTGTCACAGCGACCTCCTAAGAGTGACATCATTTCTGCAACGCGTCAACGTGTTGCAGAAACACATTGCATCAATGCATCTCCGGGGAGCGGTAGCCGATCGCCTCGCTCGCCGCGCGGGCGGCGCGGGCGACCGCGGGGCCCAGCCACTCGACGTCGTCCGGGCCGATGCGCTGGAGCGGGAAGCCGACGCCGAGAACCGCGGCCAGATCGCCGAGGTGGTCGTAGACGGGGGCGCTGATGGAGCCGACATCGCTGTTGCGCTCGCCGAACGCGGCGAAGAAGCCCTGCGAGCGGGCCAGCTCGACCTGCGCGTCCAGCTGCTCCCACGTGCCCGGGGTGTTCTCGGTGAACCGGGTCAGCTCGCTCGCCTCGATGGCCGCCCTCGCCTCCGGGTCGAAGGCGAGGAAGATCTTCCCCGGCGCGCCGGCGTGGATCGGCATCACCTGGCCCACGTAGAACGGGCGGATGACGACGTGCCGGGTCTCGGCGACGGCGACGACCGTGCGGTGGGCGCCGTCGCGCACGTAGAGGCATGCCGTCTCCCCGGTCTCGTCCCGGAGCGCGTGGAGGATGGGCCGGACGGCCCGCACGATGTCCAGCCCGATGGTCCCGGGTGCCGACCACTGCACGAAGCGGATCCCGATCCGGTACCGGTCCCCGTCCCTGTCCAGGAAGCCCTCGCGCACCATGTTCTGGACGAGCCGCTGGCACGTGCTCGCCGGCAGGCCGGTCCTGCGGATGATCTGCTGGAGCGTCGGCTCCGGGTCCTCGAGGGAGAAGCACTTGAGGATCGCGGCGACCTTGACGAGCACGAGGAGCGGCGCGGACGCCGCGCCCGGTTCCTTGGCCATTGGCTCGGGCCTCCTTGCGAAAAACCGTTGACAGCTGGTTTTCGAAATCCGGATTATGGGTACCGGAATCAGCATACGGGTTTGCGCTACCACGACGACGTGGGGGCTGCCGACGGCAACCGCCACCCTCGACCCTGCGACGAGCAGCGGCCTTCTATCCGCATCGAGCACCCACATTTCAGGGCCCGCCAGGCCCCGCATCATGCCACTGGAGGTAGTGATGAGTGCACCAGCAGTAACCCGAGAACAGGCCGTACGGCGCGCCACCTACGCGAGCGTCGTCGGCACCACGATCGAGTGGTACGACTTCTTCCTCTACGGCACGGCGGCCGCCCTGGTCTTCCCTCAGCTGTTCTTCCCCGGCGGCGACAACTTCGCCGGCGTCATCGCTGCCTTCGGCACCCAGTTCGTCGGCTTCGTGGCCCGGCCCGTGGGCGCGGCGATCTTCGGGCACTACGGCGACCGGATCGGGCGCAAGACCACGCTCATGGTCACGCTGTTCCTCATGGCCTTCGGCACGGTGCTCATCGGCGTGCTGCCCACCTACCAGGCCATCGGCGTCTGGGCCCCGATCATCCTGACGGTGCTGCGTGTCATCCAGGGCATCGGCGTGGGCGGCGAGTGGGGCGGCTCGGTGCTCATCGCGATGGAATGGGGCCAGCAGCACCGCCGCGGTCTCTCCGCCAGCTGGCCGCAGATGGGCGTGCCGCTCGGCCTGGTGCTCTCGACCGGCCTCGTCCGCCTCACCTCGGGGGTGACGGGCAGCGACTTCATCACATACGGCTGGCGCATCCCGTTCCTGCTGAGCATCGTCCTCGTCGGCGTCGGCCTCTTCGTGCGGCTGCGGGTCGTCGAGAGCCCGGAGTTCGAGGCGGTCCGCAAGGCGGACAAGGTCGTGCAGGTGCCCCTGATGGAGGCCTTCCGCCGCCAGCCCAAGGAGATCCTCCTCTCCGCCTTCGTCCGGGCCTCGGAGCAGGCTCCGTTCTACATCTTCATCACCTTTGTCATCACGTACGCGACGAAGCAGTTGAAGACCAGCAGCGACGCGATCCTCGTCGACACCCTGATCGCCGCCGCGCTCGGGCTCATCAGCATCCCTGTCTTCGGCATACTGTCCGACCGCTTCGGCCGGAAGCTCGTCTACGGCATCGGAATCGTGGCCACGGCGCTCTACGCGTTCCCGTACTTCGGCCTGCTCAACACACGCGATGCCCTGCTGATGGGCGTCGCGGTGGTGGTCAGCCTGATCTTCCACGACGTCCAGTACGGGCCCCAGGCCGCACTCATCGCCGAGAGCTTCGACGCGGACATCCGGTACACCGGCGCTGGCATGGGCTACCAGCTCGCGAGCGTGATCGCGGGCGGCCCCGCGCCGCTCATCGCGGCCGCGCTCCTCCAGGAGACCGGGGGGTCCACCGCGATTTCGATCTACATCATCATCTGCGCGGCCGTGGCCATGGTGGCCCTCCTGCTCCTCCCCAAGAGGAGCACCGCGGCGCCCGGGTCGACCGAGAGCCGGACCCACCGCGGCCGGGTGCGCCACACATGACCCTGCGCGGCACCGACGTCCGCCCCGACGCCGCTTCTGGGGGCGGCGGCGTGGCGGCCGGCCCCCTGGCGGACCTCGTGGTCCTCGACCTGAGCCGCATCCTCTCCGGGCCCTTCGCCACGATGACCCTCGCCGACCTCGGCGCGG
The DNA here is from genome assembly GCF_050474465.1 of Sinomonas sp. B1-1. Taxonomy (NCBI): domain Bacteria; kingdom Bacillati; phylum Actinomycetota; class Actinomycetes; order Micrococcales; family Micrococcaceae; genus Sinomonas; species Sinomonas sp. B1-1. The sequence goes on from NZ_JBCHVF010000010.1 coordinate 117,871, forward strand.
ACGTGATCAAGGTCGAGCAGCCGGGGCAGGGTGACGACACCCGGCAGTGGGGGCCGCCGTTCCACGGAGGGCAGGCGGCGTACTACCTGTCGGTGAACAGGAACAAGAGGAGCCTCGCGGTGGACCTCAAGTCGCCCGAGGGGCTCGACGCCGTGCGACGGCTCGCGCGGGAGGCCGACGTCGTCGTCGAGAACTTCCGCCCGGGCACCGCCGCCCGGCTCGGGCTCGGCTACGAGGAGCTCGCCGCCGGGAACCCCGGGCTCGTGTACGCCTCGATCAGCGGGTACGGACAGACGGGGCCCGACGCCGGCCGGGCCGGCTACGACGCGATCGCCCAGGCCCGCAGCGGGATCATGAGCGTCACGGGGGAGCCGGACGGTCCGCCTGTGCGGGTGGGGATCAGCAGCGCCGACCTCATCGCCGGGACGTGGGCCGTGATCGGGATCCTCGCCGCCCTGCACGAGAAGGAGCGCACCGGGCACGGCCAGTGGGTGGACATCAGCCTGCTCGACGGCTCGGTCGCGTGGCTCACCTACGTGGCCAGCGGGTACTTCGCGAGCGGCGAGACGCCCCGGCGCTACGGCTCGGCCCACCCGACGATCGCCCCGTACCAGGCGTTCCCGACGGCGGACGGCCACCTCATGCTCGCCGTGGGCAACGACGGGCTGTGGCGGCGCTTCGCCGAGGCGGTGGGCCGGCCGGACCTCGCCCGGGACCCCCGGTTCGCCACGAACCCGCTGCGCGTGGAGCACCGCCGCGAGCTCATCCCGCTCCTCGAGGAGATCCTCGCCGCAGAGACCACCGGCACCTGGGTGGAGAGGCTCGACGCCGCGGGGGTGCCCGCCGGGCCGATCCAGACGGTGCCGGAGGCGCTCTCCGACCCGCAGGTCCTGGCCCGCGGCATGGTCGCCGAGCTCGACCACCCGGCCGGCTCCCTCCGGACGCTGGCCTGCCCCATCCGGCTCACGCGCACGCCGGCCACCGTGCGCACCCCGCCGCCCGGCCTGGGCGAGCACAGCGACGCGGTCCTCGCCGCGGCCGGCTACAGCCGCTCGGACATCGAGCGGCTCCGCGCCGCGGGGGCTGTGGGGTGACGGGGCCGGCCGTGGATGCCGCGGGCGGGGTGAGGGTCGACGACGACGGCTCGGTCGCCGTCGTCAGCTTCGGCACCGGGGAGCGCCTCAACGCGCTCCGGTCCGGCCAGTGGGACGAGCTCGGGGAGGCCGCGACCGCGCTCGCCGGGCGCAGCACGCTGCGCGCGGTCGTCTTCCGCGGGCGCGGCGGCGTCTTCAGCTCCGGATCGGACCTGCGCGAGTGGGACGGTGCCAGCTCCGCGGAGGTCGACCGCAGCTTCTGGCGCCTCGAGGCGGCGCTGCGGGCCATCGAGGACCTGCCCATGCCCACGCTCGCGGTCGTCGAGGGGGTGGCGGCGGGTGGGGGCTGCCAGCTCGCCCTCGCCTGCGACGTCCAGCTCGCCGAGGCCACCGCGCACCTCGGCATGCCGATCTCGCGGCTCGGGATCCTCGTACCGGCATCGTTTGCGACCCGTATGTCGCTGCGCATCGGGCCCTCGCGGACCAAGGACCTCCTCTACGGAGGACGCATGCTCTCCGCCGAGGAGGCGCAGCGGATCGGCCTCGTCACCACGGTGGCCCACGAGGGCACCCTCGACGACGAGCTGGAGGGGCTCCTCGCGAGGTGGCGGCCGCTCTCGCCGGCGTCGCTGCGGGCGGCGAAGGCCGCCGTCGACCGCGGGCTGGACCCGCTCGTGGCCCCTGTCCGCCGCGAGCCGCCGCGGCCCGCGGCGGATCCCCAGGAGTTCCCCGGCCGGCTCGCCGCATTCCTGCGGCGCCGCAAGGCGTAGGCCGCGCCTTCCCCCGCGCTCCCGCCCCCACGTGCCCCCAACCGCGCAATTGTCGAGTTGGAGCGGGTGCGGCGCTCTGCCACCCGCGCCAAGCCGACAATTGCGCGCTTGGATTGATTCCGGCATGGGCGACGTCTAAAATTGGGAAATAAGATTTTAGAGACGCAGCTCCCCGGGCCAGGTAGGAGGAGGGATCGAGATGATGTTTCCGCCGAGGATCGAGGTCCTCTACATCGAGGACTGCCCGCAGTGGCAGGCCGCCCTTCATCTCGCCCGGTCCGCCGCCCGTATGGCAGGGGCGGCGGAGGTGGACGTGTTCGCCATCGAGGTTCGGAACCGGCAGCAGGCGCTCCGTCTGGGCTTCGCCGGGTCGCCCACCATCCTGGTCGGGGGCAGGGACCCCTTCCCCGGCGTCCGCACGGGGCGCTTGGCCTGCCGCGTCTTCCAGACGCCCCGCGGACCCGCCCCGCTGCCGGACGGCGGGCAGCTCACCGACGCCATCCGGGCGGCGCTGGCCGGGCGGCCCTTCACCCAGAGCGCGTGAGCCGCGGCCATTGCCGTCGCGGAACGGCCGTGATTCCCACATCTCGGCGATCGTTGCCACATCGTGAGAACTGTGGCACCATCGAAGCATGACCCCGCTCACTCCGGACGAGCCGGCGCCGAAGCCGGGCAAGACCGACATGGTCGGCAAGGCGCTGAGCCTGCTCGTCATGCTCGGAGACGCCCCTGGCGCCACGACCGCCGCTGACCTCTCCCGCCGTGCCGACCTGCCCTTCAGCACCGCGTACCGGCTGCTGCAGTCGCTCCAGCGCGCGGGCTTCGTGGACTTCGAGCCGGAGGGGAAGAAGTACAGCCTCGGCCTGCGCGTGTTCCAGCTCGGCCTCTACGTGGCCAACAGCCTCGGCTTCGCGGGCACGGCGACTCCTGTGCTGACCCGCCTCACCGAGAAGACCCAGGAGGCGAGCATCCTCGCCGTCCGCGACGAGGGCAGGTTCCTCACCGTCGCGAAGGTGGACGGCCCCAAGGCCTTCCGCGTCACGAGCGACCCCGGCTACCGCGGCCACCTGCACTGCTCCGCCGTCGGCAAGGCCCTCGTCGCGTTCGCCGCCCCCGAGGACCGCGAAGACCTCGTCGAGACCCTCGAGCTCGCGGCGGTCGCGCCCAAGTCCATCACCGACCGGGGCGCGTTCCGCGCCGAGATCGACCGCATCCGCAGCCAGGGCTACGCGCTCATGGACGAGGAGAACGAGGTGGGCATGCGCGCCGTCGCCGTTCCCGTCCTGGACGAGGCGGGCCGCGCCTTCGCGGCCATCGCCTGCTCCGCCCCGACCGTCCGCATGGGCGTCGATGATCTCGTCGACCAGCTGCCCGCGCTCCACGAGGCCGCCGAGGAACTCGCGGCGCGCCTGCCCCGCCACTAGACCCCACGACGGGCAATCGCCCGAAAGGAAACCATGAGCCTCACCACGGAGTCGTACCTGATCGGCCTCATCGGGGACGGTGTCACGCCGTCCCTCACCCCCTCGCTCCACGAGCGCGAGGGCGCCGAGCACGGCCTCCTCTACCTCTACCGGCCCATCGACATCGCCGCCCTCGGCCTCGCCCCCGAGTCCGTGGGGGAGCTCGTGCGCGCTGCCCGGAACCTCGGCTTCAACGGGCTCAACATCACGCACCCGTGCAAGCAGCTCGTGATCGAGCACCTCGACGAGGTCGACGCCGACGCGGGCCGCCTCGGCGCCGTCAACACCGTGGTCATCGGCGCCGACGGCCGGACCGTGGGCCACAACACCGACATGTCCGGCTTCCTCTCCGCCTTCCGTGCCGGGCTGCCCGACGCGGCGCTCGGCAGGGTCGTCCAGCTCGGCGCGGGCGGGGCCGGCTCCGCGGTCGCCTACGCGCTGCTCACCGCCGGGGTCGAGCACCTGGTGATCGTCGACGTCGACCGCTCCCGCGCCGAGGGCCGCGCCGCCGAGCTCGCCGGGCTCTTCCCGGCCGCGTCGGTCGAGGCGCGCACGACGGCGGAGCTCGCCTCGCTGCTGGAGGCCGCGGACGGCGTCGTGCACTGCACCCCGGTGGGGATGGCGGCGCATCCGGGGACCCCCTTCGACACGTCGCTGCTGACGCCGCGCCACTGGGTAGCGGACATCGTCTACCGGCCGATCGAGACGCAGCTGGTCCGCGACGCGCGCGCCGCCGGCTGCCGCGTGCTGGACGGGGGCCGCATGGCCGTGGGCCAGGCCGTCGACGCCTTCCGCATCTTCACGGGCCTCGAGCCCGACGCCGAGCGCATGCGCGCGCACTTCCTCGAGCTGATCGCGGCGGAGCAGCGCGCCGAGGCCGAGACAGCCGGCGCGACGACGGCGGGGGCCCGCTGATGCGCACCGGGATCGCCACCGTCTGCCTGTCCGGGACCCTCGAGGAGAAGCTGCGCGCAGCGGCGAAGGCCGGCTTCGGCGGGGTCGAGATCTTCGAGACGGACCTCGTGACCTCGTCCCTGAGCCCCGAGGACGTGCGGCTGCTCGCGGAGGACCTGGGCCTCGGCCTCGACCTCTACCAGCCGTTCCGCGACCTCGACTCCGTGCCCGAGGAGCTGTACCGGGCGAACCTGCGCCGCGCCGAGGCGAAGTTCCGGCTCATGGGCCGCCTCGGCATCGACACGATCCTGGTGTGCTCGAACGTGGGCACCGCGAGCATCGACGACGACGCCCTGCGAACCGAGCAGCTCCACGGCCTCGCCGAGCTCGCCGCGGACCACTGCGTCAAGGTCGCCTACGAGGCCCTCGCGTGGGGCACCTACGTCAACGACTACGAGCATGCGTGGCGCCTGGTCGCCGATGCCGACCACCCCAGCCTCGGGACGTGCCTGGACACGTTCCACATCCTCTCGCGCGGCTGGGACACCGAGCCCATCGAGAAGATCCCGGGGGAGAAGATCTTCTTCGTCCAGGTCGCCGACGCGCCCAAGCTCTCCATGGACGTCCTCAACTGGAGCCGCCACTACCGCGTCTTCCCCGGCGAGGGCCAGTTCGACCTGCCCAAGTTCCTCGGCCATGTGGCACACACGGGCTACAACGGCCCGGTCTCGCTCGAGGTCTTCAACGACACGTTCCGGCAGGCCGACGTGGAGCGCACCGCCGTGGACGCGATGCGCTCGCTCATCTGGCTCGAGGAGCGCACGGCCCAGCACGTGGCGGCCCAGCGCGTCGCCGCGGAGCACGGCGGCGCCCTGGCCGCCCCCGCGGCGAAGCCCGCGATGCCCCTGCGCACGCTCCCCGAGGTCGCGCCGCCGTCGGGCATGAACTTCGCCGAGGTCACCGCCGAGGACACGCACCCCCTCGAGCGGCTCCTCGCCCAGCTGGGGTTCGCCTCCCAGGGCGAGCACCGCACCAAGCCCGTCTCGCTCTGGACGCTCGGGGATGCTCGGATCGTCCTGAACCGCCAGCGGGCCCGCGGCGTCGCCCCGGGGATCTCCGCGCTGGCCTTCGACGTGGACGACGCCGTCAAGGCCGTGGCGCGCGCCGCCCAGCTCAAGGCCGTCCCCGTCGCGCGCGCCTCCCAGGCCGGCGAGGAGATCCTGCAGGCCGTCCGCGCCCCCGACGGCACCGAGGTGTTCCTCTGCCAGGACACTCGCTGGACCCGCGAGTTCGGCGGCGGGGAGGGCGAGGCGGCGCACGACGGCGACCGCTCGCCGTCGTCCGTCGGCTCCGGCGCGCGCGGTGGCCGGGCGAGGATCGACCACATCAACCTCGCCCAGCCCTGGCAGCACTACGACGAGGCCGTCCTGTTCTACTCCTCGACGCTCGCCCTGACGCCGCAGCCCTCGCAGGACGTCTCGAGCCCGAGCGGCCTCGTGCGCTCGCAGGTCATGCAGACCCCGCTCGCGGACGGGGGCCGGGCGGTGCGCCTCGCACTGAATCTGGCCCCGTGGGTCCGGGCGGACTCGGTGCGCGGGACCGTGTTCGACACGTTCGCCGAGCACATCGCGATCGAGGTCCCGGACCTGATCGCGCACGCCCAGGCCTGCCGCCGCCGCGGCCTGCCGTTCCTGCCCATCCCCGACAACTACTACGAGGACCTCGACGCACGCTTCGAGCTGCCGCCGGGCAAGCTCGCGGCGCTGCGCGAGTTCGACCTCCTCTACGACCGCGACGAGAACGGCGAGTTCCTGCACTTCTACACGTCCACGGTGGGCAGCGTATTCTTCGAGGTCGTTCAGCGGATCGACGGGTACGACGGCTTCGGCGCCCCGAATGCGCCCGTGCGGCACGCCGTGCAGCATGCCGTCCAGCATGCGGCGCAGCGCTGACCGCCCACAAGCGCCTCAGGCGGCCTTCCCGAAGAACCGCAGCGCTCTGTCTGCCACGGCGTCGGGGGAATGGTCGGGGAGGAAGTGGCCTTCGCCGGGCAGGATCTCGGCGGTGACATTGCTCCCGCGCCCGCGGCGGTGGCCCATCTCCTGCAGTGTGCCCGAGGGTTCCATCGCGCCGACGAGGACGAGGGTAGGGGTGGTGAAATCCCGCCTGGCGTGCGTGCCGACGATGATGCCCATGAAGGCCGGGAGGATGGTGCGGCGGTAGAGGGCAGAGCCTGCATAGGCCCTGTCCGGCTGCACCATGGCGGTGCGGTAGAGCTCGATGTCCTCCTCGGCGACTCCCCCCGGCGGTTCGAAGGCGGTGAGGAGGTGCCGCGCGAGCTTCCGGCTCCGCTGGAAGCGCGGGCCCACTGCCGGGAGCGCGAGGGCGAAGACGTGCCAGAGCTGGGGGAAGAGGGGGAGCAGCCGGGCGTTCGGCCTGATGTGCAGGTCGGGGGCGCCTGTGACCACGAGCGCCTCGACGAGATCCGGCCGTTCCATGGCGAGGAGCTGGGCGACGAGTGCGCCCCAGTCGTGGGTGAGGAACCGCGCCTGAGGGACGTCCAGGCGTTCCATGAGCCGGACGATGTCCCCGACGAGCGTGGCGGCGTCGTACCCGCGGCGAGGCGCGTCGGTCCAGCCGAAGCCGCGCTGGTCGACGGCGATCACGTGGAAGTGCTCGGCAAGGCGGGGGATCAGGCCGTGCCATTCCCACCAGTTCTGGGGGAAGCCGTGCAGGAGGATGAGCAGCTCGCCTTCGCCTGCCTCGGCGAGGTGCATGCTGAGCCCGCCCACGTCGACCCACCGGTGTGTGACACCGTCGAGCCGGGGCATGGCTGCTCTGCGCGGAGCCAGGGAGGCGTGGTGGTCGCCCAGAACCCGGGACAGGGTCCTGAGGTTCGTGCGGAGGGACCGGCTTAGGAGCCGGTTCAGCAGCGGCGCGGGCAGTCTGCCCACGAGGCCGCTCATCTCGGTCTCGAGCCGCTCCGTGACGCGGGTGCCGCCGTCGGACGGTGCGAGGGTGAAGGCCGCGGTCAGGTCCCTCTGTCCTCCGACCGAGCGCGACACCATCCGCCGGGGCGGCTCGAACTCCGTGAACTCGACCACCCAGTCGAACTGCCGGCCCATGAACCGCGTGGTTCCGCGGCCGCGGGTCCCGAGCCCCGGCGGGCCGTCGCCGATCTGGCTGGACGCAGTCACGAAGGCGTCGTACAGCGAGAGGTTTCCGAACTCTGCCAGGAAGTCGAAGACCTCCTGCTGGGGTCGGGCAACGACCACGCTTTCTTCCACTGCAGACATCGCATCCTCCCTTTGAGGCTGACCTGCTGCTGTGCCGGTGATGGAAACAGGGTACTACGTCTTTAGTGAAAAATCACTGCATCTATAGTGATCATCATGTCGATGCGAGAACGGGTCCTGGAATCCGCTGCCGAACTGCTCGGCACACAGGGGCTGAGAGCCCTCACGCATACCCGCGTCGACGAGGCGGCCGGGATGCCGAGGGGCTCGACCTCGAACTACTTCCGCACGCGCTCCTCGCTCCTGACCGGCGTGGTGCAGTGGCTCGCGGAGCAGGACCTGGCCGAGCTCGGGGCACCGCCGAGCCCGCCAGCCGATGTCGCGGCCTTCGTCGACCTCCTGACCCAGGCTGTGGAGACGATCACCACCGCGTCCCGGACCCGGACCATCGCGCGCTACGTGCTCTTCCTCGAGGGCACGCACAACGAGGACGTCCGGCGCCCCCTGCTCGCAGGCCGGGTGTACTTCCGGACCTTCGTCGAGAATGCCATGGCGCGCCTCGGAGCTCCCGATCCGGTGGCGGCGGCCACCGCGATCACGGCGATCGGCGAGGGCATGACCTTCCAGCGGATCGCGGTGGACCCGGACGCGGACGTCCGCGCCCCCCTTGACGCGGTGGTGCGGGCGTTCGTACCGCCTTCCACCCCCCGCGGTGAGCCTCCGCCTCGGGCCGTGGCCTAGAATGGGTGCCCGATGACGGCATCCCCTGGACCCCAGACCAGCCCCCTGCCCGTTCTGCAGACTCCCGACCCCGGGCCCGACCCTCTGGCCGGACCCATCTTCGTCGACTCCACCGGGCGCAGGCTGCGTCGGGTGCGGGCCATCTGGATCCTCGCCCTCGCCATCGTCGCCGCCTATGCCCTGCTCCTCGCCGTGGCGCTGCTCGGCGGCCCGAACGTCGCCGCCCCCTACCTTCCCCGCCAGGCCATGGGCGCCCCCGCACCGTCCGCCCCGCCGTCCCCGGCTCCCTCCTCGGCGGCGACCGCGGACGCGCCGGAGCCCTCTTCCGTGGCCCGGGCGCAGGCGGCCGCCCATCCCGCGGGCAACGAGCCGGCGGCGGTTCCGCAGCCCGGTGCGGTCCAGGCGCCGGCGACAGCGGCGCCCGCTCCCGCTCCCACCTCGGCTCCAGCGGCCCCTGTGCCGGCGGCCACGGCCGCCTCGGCCCCGATCCCGTCCGCCGCGGCGTCGGCCGTCAACGGCAAGAGCGACACGGCTCCGGGCCAGACCACCCGCCCGACTGCCCCCGCGCACCCGTGACGGCCCCGGCACTCACCCCGGCCACGCGGCGTCGTGCGGGGGGCAGCCGGGGCGCGCAGCCTGCCCGAGTCCGCGCGCACTGGCTCGTCCTGGCCATCACGATGCTCGCCCTGGGCCTCGCGCTCACGGTCCAGGGGTATGTGGGGCGCTCGGCCAGCTACGCGGATCAGTCGACCGGCGCCGACGCCGGAGCCGCCAGCGTGCCCACCGCCGTCTCGCACGGCGGCCCGGTGATCGACGCGCGCGGCGGCGCGGTGCAGACGGCCCGCCCCGCGGACGGCACGCTCGCGCTCACGTTCGACGACGGCCCCGACCCCGTGTGGACGCCGCAGATCCTCGACGTCCTCGCCAAGCACCGCGTCCATGCGACGTTCTTCGTGGTCGGCTCGGCCGCGATCGACCACCCGGACCTCATGCGCCGCATCACCGGCGAGGGGCACGAAGTCGCCGTCCACACCCTCACCCACGTGGACCTCGGCAACGCCCCCGCCTGGCGCCGTGACCTCGAGATCGAGGGGGCCCAGCAGGCGATCGCGGGCGTGACCGGGCTGTCCCCCTCGCTCCTGCGCCCCCCGTACAGCTCGGACAACGAGGCGGTCGGGGACGACACGTGGTCGGCCATACGCTCAGCCGCCGACCAGGGTTATCTCACGGTCCTCAGCACCCTCGACAGCAAGGACTGGCAGCGTCCCGGCGAGCAGGCGATCCTGCAGAACCTCGCCCTGCCCGGTCCGGGCGCGCGGCAGCGCCCGGGCCAGGTCGTCCTCATGCACGACGGCGGCGGGGACCGCGCGCAGACGGTCGCCGCCCTCGACTCCTTCCTCACGGACGCCGCCGCCCGAGGGTACCGGGCGACGACGGCGGGCGACGCCGTCGGCGTCGAGAGCACCCGCCCGGCGAGCCTGGCCCAGGAGGTGAGCGGCACGGCCTTCGTCTGGGGCGTGCGGCTGAGCGACTGGGTGGTCACCGCCATCTCCTGGGCCCTTGTGGCCGCCGGCGCCGTGACGTTCGCCCGGGCCGTGCTCGTGATCGGCTTCGCCGCGCGCCACAGCCGGGAGGCCCGGCGGAGGCGGCGGGTCGGGCGCGGCCGCCGCACCGTGGGCGTCCTGAGCCGGCCCGAAATCACGGAGCCGGTCACCGTCATCGTGCCCGCCTACAACGAGTCGGCGGGCATCGAGGCCGCCGTCCGCTCCATCGCCGCCTCGACGCACCCGGTCGAGATCATCGTGGTCGACGACGGGTCGACCGACGGCACCGCGGACCTCGTCGACGCGCTCGGGCTGCCCGGCGTCGTCGTGATCCGGAAGGAGAACGGCGGGAAGCCCTCGGCGCTCAACGAGGGCCTGCTCGCCGCGAGCCACGAGATCGTGGTGATGGTGGACGGCGACACCGTCTTCGAGCCGGACACCGTCCACGCGCTCATCCAGCCGTTCGCGGACCCGCGCATCGGTGCCATCTCCGGCAACACCAAGGTGGCCAACCGCGGCGGCATCCTCGGGGCGTGGCAGCACATCGAGTACGTCGTCGGCTTCAATCTGGACCGCCGGCTCTTCGACCTCGCCGAGTGCATGCCGACCGTGCCCGGGGCGATCGGCGCGTTCCGGCGCGACGCGCTCCTCGCCGTCGGCGGCGTCAGCGACGACACGCTCGCCGAGGACACCGACCTGACCATGGCGCTGTGCCGCCACGGCTGGCGGGTGGTGTACGAGGAGAGCGCGCGCGCCTGGACCGAAGCCCCCGCGACGCTCGGCGCGCTGTGGAAGCAGCGCTACCGTTGGTGCTACGGCACGCTGCAGGCCATGTGGAAGCACCGCGGCGCCGTCGTCCAGCGCGGGGCGGCTGGGAAGCTCGGCCGGCGGGGCCTCGGATACCTGCTCATGCTGCAGGTCCTGCTGCCGCTCTTCGCACCCATCGTCGACGTGTTCGCCGTCTACGGGCTGATCTTCCTGGACCCCTTCCGCATCGCGGCGCTGTGGCTCGTGTTCCTGCTGGTCCAGCTGCTCATGGCCGCGTACGCGTTCCGGCTCGACCGGGAGCGGCTCGGTCCGCTGTGGACGCTGCCGCTCCAGCAGTTCGTCTACCGTCAGCTCATGTACCTCGTCGTCATCCAGTCCGTCGTCACCGCCCTCGCCGGGGTGCACCTGCGCTGGCACCGCATGGAGCGCTACGGGAGCCTGACGGTCCCGCCGGCGGCGAAGGCGTAGGCGTGGAGCCGCTCGCGGGCACCACGGTGGTGTGCCTGGCGGTGAACCTCCCCGGCCCGCTCGCCGCGGCGCGGCTGGCCGCTCTCGGTGCGCGTGTCGTCAAGGTCGAACCGCCGGAGGGAGACCCCCTCGCGGCCGCCGCACCGGACTGGTACCGGGAGCTGGTGGCCGGCCAGGACGTCGTGGCACTGGACCTCAGGCACGACGCCGGCCGCGACCGGTTCGCGGAGATCCTCGCCGGCGCCGGGCTTCTGCTCACGGCGATGCGGCCCTCGGCCCTGGCCCGCCTCGGGATCCCGGAGGCGGTGCGGCGCCTCCGGCTCGCCCACGTGGAGATCGTGGGCTTCACGGGCGAGGATGCCGAGCGCCCCGGCCACGACCTCACCTATCAGGCCCTCCACGGGCTGCTGAGCCCGCCGTCGATGCCGCGGGTCCCGGTGGCGGACCTGCTCGGAGCCGAGCGCGCCGTGTCCGCGGCGCTGCTGGCCCTGCTCGGACGGGAGCGGGGTGGGGACGGCGGCCACGTCCGGGTGGTTCTCGATGACGCCGGCCGGGACGCGGCCGCCGCGGTACGGCACGGCCTCACCGCCCCCGGCGGCGTGCTTGCCGGCGGGCTGCCCGGATACGGCGTCTACGCGACCAGCGACGGCTTCGTCGCCGTCGCCGCCCTCGAGCGGCCCTTCGCTGAGCGGCTCGCGGCCCACGTGGGCCTCACGCGTGAGGACCTCGTTCGGCGGTTCGCGGGGGAGACGTCCGCGCACTGGGTGCGGCTCGGCCGCGACCTCGACATCCCCCTTGCGGAGGTCCGGGGCCCCGGGGGCTGAAGCTCCCCAGGGCGGCAGTGGACGGGTGCGGCGCGCGGGGAGGCTGCCGGGTGCATGATGGGCAGCACGAGAACCCACACGAGGGGAGCGGCTGTGTCCCACGAAGACGGTGCCGACCTGGTGGCCCTGCGCCGTGAACTCCACCAGGTCCCGGAAACCGGCCTCGACCTGCCCCAGACCCAGGGCCTCATCCTCGAGGCGCTCCGCGGCCTCGACCTCGACGTCACGACGGGAACGCGCACGACGTCGGTCACCGCCGTCCTGCGCGGCGGAAACCCTGGTGGCGGCCCGGCCTGCGTCCTGCTGCGCGGGGACATGGATGCCCTGCCGCTGTCCGAGAGCACCGGGCTGCCGTTCGCCTCGCGCAACGGCTCCATGCACGCCTGCGGGCACGACCTGCACATGGCCGGACTGGTCGGTGCCGCCCGGCTCCTGCATGCCCGGCGCGCCCAGCTGCAGGGGGACGTCATCTTCATGTTCCAGCCGGGAGAAGAAGGGTTCAACGGCGCTCAGGTCATGATCGAGGAAGGCGTTCTCGACGCCGCCGGCCCCCGGCCGTCCGGCGCCTACGGCCTCCACGTCGTCTCCGACTCCGTGGCCGGGGTGTTCACCAACCGCCCCGGTCCCTACATGGCGGCCTTCGACCGGCTCGACGTCGTCATCAACGGGCGAGGCGGCCACGGCGCCCGCCCCTTCCAGGCGCTCGACCCGATCCAGGCCGGCGCCGAGATCATCGGGGCCCTCCAGACCTACATCACGCGGCGGTTCGACGTCTTCGACCCCGTCATCCTCACCGTGGGAGAGTTCCATGGGGGAACCGCGCCGAACGTCATCCCGGACAGCGCCTGCTTCAGGGCCGGCATCCGCTGCTTCACCCCTGAGGTCGAAGACCGTCTGGAGCGCGAGCTCCCCGAGCTGGTCACCGGGATCGCCCAGGCCCACGGGCTCAGCGCAGAGGTGGCGTTCCGACGCACGCTCCCTGCCACCATCAACGACGCCGAACACGCCGAGTTCTGGGCGTCCACTGCGCAGGACCTGTTCGGCGGGAGCCGCTTCGAGACCCTGCTCAACCCCAAGGCAGGGTCCGAGGACTTCTCAAGGGTCCTCCAGCAGATCCCCGGCTCCTATGGACATCTGGGGGCCGGCTCGCTGGACATGGACCCCGCGGACTGGGCACCGATCCACTCCGCGCGGGCGGTCTTCGAGGACGCCGTCCTGCCGGACCACGCCCTGTTCCTCGCGACGCTCGCCGAGCGGCGCCTCGGACTCGCCGCGGCAGCCTCTGCCTAGCACGGGGAACGCCGGAGTGCTCCGGCGCCCTGCGCGGGCTCCGGAGCACTCCGTGCTGGACGTCAGTGCGGTGCTGGGCGTCAGTGCGCGCCCACGGGGACTGCAGCGCCCTGCTTCTCTGCCTCCGTCTCTGACTGAGTCTCTGACTCCGTCTCCGCCTCAATCGGCACGAATCCCGAGCTGAGCTCGGCCCGCAGGACCTCGGTGTCCAGGGCCTTCTCCCACCGCGCCACCGCGATGCAGGAGACGATGTTGCAGATGGTGCTGGTCAGGGCGCGGGCCTCGCTCATGAAGCGGTCGATGCCGACGATGAGCGCGACGCCCGCGACCGGCAGGGTCGGCATGACGGCGAGGGTGGCCACGAGGGCGACGAAGCCGCTTCCGGTGACGCCCGCGGCGCCCTTGGACGTCAGGAGCATCATGCCGAGCATGAGCAGGATCTGGTCCCAGCTGAGGTGGATGTCGCAGGCCTGGGCGATGAACATCGAGGCGAGCGTGAGGTACACGGCGGTGCCCGTGAGGTTGAAGGAGTAGCCGGTCGGGACCACGAGGCCGACGACGCCGCGGCTGCAGCCGATGCGCTCGAGCTTGGAGAGCAGGCGGGGGAGCACGGGCTCGCTGGAGGAGGTGGCCAGGACGATGAAGATCTCGTCCTTGAAGTAGCGGATGACCTGCCAGAGGCTGACGCCGTTCATCTTGGCGAGGATGCCCAGCCCGATCACGACGAAGGCGATGCACGCGGCGTAGAAGGCCAGGATGAGCAGGCCGAGGTTGCCGATGGAGTGCGCGCCGTACTTGCCGACGGTGAACGCCATGGCGCCGAAGGCCCCGATGGGGGCGACCTTCATGAGGTAGCCGAAGATGACGAACAGGAGCTTGTTGAAGCTGTTGACCACATCCAGGGCGAGCTTGCCCGCTGAGCCGAGTCGGGTGAAGGCGAAGCCGCAGAGGAGCGCGATCAGGAGCACGGGCAGGACCTCGCCGTCGGCGAAGGCGCCCACGAAGGTGGTCGGGATCAGGCTCAGGAGGAAGTCCACGGGGGTGTTGTTGTGGATCTGGCTCGTGTACTTCGCGGCGACGCCGGCGTCCAGGTGGGCGGGGTCGACGTGCATGCCTGCGCCGGGCTGGAACAGCATGACCGAGGCGAGGCCGAGGGCGAGCGCCAGCGCGGTGAGGGCGTAGAAGAGCCCGAGCGAGCGCAGCAGCGTGGGGCCGATCTTCTTGGTGTCGGTCAGGGAGGTGATGCCGCTGACGATGGTGCAGAACACGATCGGGGCGATCATGAACTTCACCAGCTTCACGAACCCGTCGCCGAGCGGCTTCAGGTCTGCGCCGAGGTCGGGCCAGAGCGCGCCGACGAGGATGCCCAGCCCGACGCCGATGAGGACCTGGACGTAGAGGTGCCCGAGGATGGCTTTGATCTTCATTGAACAACTTCCTGGAGTTCTGCCCTGTCCATGATGACAGGGGGCTGGTGATGAGTGCTACGCCGTCTGGGCGAGCGGCCGTGCGACGTCGATGTCGGCGACGGCGAGCTGGCGGGCCGCCCGGTGGAGGGCGACTTCGTTGACGGCGCCGGAGCCGTCGGTGATGGCTTCGGTGGTGATGACCCCGGCCGGCGTGCCGATGCGCAGGAGCCTCGTGCTCCTTCCGGTGTCCACCGGAGACAGGGCGTCGGCCACGACCGATCCGGCCACCGCCCCCGCGAGGGAGACCGCGACCGCCGAGGTCAGGCCGATCGCGGGGTGGGGCGCGAGCATCGAGAGCATCCGCACCCGCACGTCGTGGCTGTCCGCCGCGATCCTGGTGCCGTCCGCCGCGGTGTAGTCCGCGGCAGGAGCCACGACGCCGACCTTCGGGATCGCGTTCTGCGGCGGATCCTCCGGCCTCCGCAGCCCCATGGCGACGCCGGCGGCGGCCCGGGCGGCGAGGAGCTGGGGCAGGTGGTCGGCCAGGCCGGAATCCATCCTGGACAGGTCGATCCCGGCCTCGTCCGCGCGGAGGAAGACGGCGGGAGCCCCGGCGTCGACCATTGAGGCGGTGAGTACCGTGTGGCCGACGGCGAGCCGGTCAGCCGGGCTGCCGGTGGGAAGCACCGCTCCGGTCGTCTGCCCCCACGGAGCGTGGAAGGACAGGCTGACCGGCACGCCGGGAGCGTCGCTGCCCGGCACCGTGGCCCGCCCGGAGGTCGGAATGCGGCGGCCGGGCGTCGCGATCGTCCCGGTCAGGACGGCGCCGGTGTTGAGGTTGCGCATCCGGACGCGGGTGCTGCCCTCCGCGGGGGCGACAATGCCGGCCTGAACCGCATACAGGGCGATCGCGGTGGCGCAGTTGCCGCAGTTGGACCCGAGCTCGACGGTCGGCTCCCCGATCCCCACCTGCGCGAACAGGTAGTCGAGATCGGCAGCGCCGTCGGGGGTGGCGGTGATGATCGCGGCCTTGGAGGTCGTCGAGGTGCCGCCGCCGACGCCGTCGAGCTGGCGGGCGTCCGCCGCACCGAACGCGTCGGCCAGCAGCCCGACCATCTCCTCGCGGGTGTCCGCGTGCTGGGCCATGTCCTGTGCGTCGAAGAGCCAGCACTTGCTCGTGCCGCCCCGGTACCAGTGACCGTGTAGTCGCACTGCCGTCTCCTTCGTGTCGTGGGGTGTCGCGCCTCACAGCGCCTGCTCCTTCTACGATCGGGGCGGTGAGCCTTCAGCACAATCACGAAGAATTCGACCACTGTCTATTCCTGCTAAACTCTCCGCATGGCTGACCTCGATCTGCGCCGGCTCCACCTGCTGCGCGAGGTGGCACGCCTCGGCTCCCTGACGTCCGCCGCGGCGGCGCTGTCCTTCACCACGTCGGCGGTCTCCCAGCAGATCGCCAAGCTCGAGCAGGAGATGGGCGTGGCCCTGCTCGAGCGGCGCCCGCGGGGGGTGGCCCTGACGGAGGCAGGCACGGCACTGCTGCGCTATGCCGACGACATCGACAGGACGATCGACGCCGCCAGGGCGGAGATGGACGAGTTCGCGGGACTGCGGCGCGGGCAGCTCCGGATGGGCACCTTCCCCACGGTGGGCGCCTCCCTCATGCCCGACGTCGTGCTCGCGTTCCGCGCGCGCCACCCCGACGTGGCCGTCACGGTCGTCAGCGCGCGCCGCGGCGGCCTCATCGAGCGGCTGAAGAGGCGTGACATCGAGCTGACGCTCCTGTGGGACTATCCGTGGGAGCGGATCGAGGACGACGAGCTCACGGTCACGCCCCTCATGAGCGACCCCACCGTGCTCCTCGTGCCCCGCGAACACCGGCTCGCCGACGGCGGCCCGGTGCGCGTGGCAGACCTGCGGGACCACGAGTGGGTCGTCCGCGACGAGCACCCGGTGGCCGACGTCCTCAGCCGGGTCTGCCGCGACGCCGGCTTCGAACCGCGGATCGCCTTCGCGGCCAACGACTACCAGGAGACGCAGGGCATGGTGGCGGCGGGCATCGGGATAGCCCTCGCGCCCCAACTAGCGCTCTCCGCCCTGCGCCCGGACATTGTCTCCGTCCCCATCGAGCGTTCCCCCAACCGCAGGATCCTCCTGGCCCACCTCGCCAACCGCCGCCTCAGCCCCGCAGGGCAGCAGGCCGCCGCGGTCTTCCGCTCGACAGCGCGGCGCGCCCAGGGCCGCAGGCGGCAGGATCCGTCGCGGCCGGTTCAGCACCCCGGCGCCGGGTAAGCCTCCCGCGGACGGCGCGTCCCGGCGTCGTGCGTCCGGAAGGAGGAACTGCGGTGAAGCTGAACAGGAAGGCGTACGAGAACGCGAAGGCGCTCGTGCGCGAGGGCAAGGTCGTGCGGGACTCGCGGGACGACTGGAGCGAGCATGCGCCGTCGGCCAAGGACCTCAGCGCGTACCTCGACAAGCACGGCGAGGACGAGTACGCGAAGTGGTTCCTCGGCGTGGACGACGACGAGGGCGGGACGAAGGGGCGCTACAAGTTCCCCTTCAGCGACCTGGCGAAGGTGCACCGGTGCGCCGTGATCTCGGGGGAGAGCCGCGCCTCGCAGTACGGCCACGACGACATCCGCGAGGCCCTCGGCGACCTCCTCAAGCGGATCGACGAGGGGTAGCCCCAGCGCGTGGTGACGGATTCTTGCAGAGTGTGTAAACTTGCAGAGTCTGCAAAGTTGCCTCGGCGAACGACTGCGCTCCCAGGCCCTCTGACTCCTGAACCCCTCTGACAGATTCGGACACCTCCATGTCTCACGCATCGGCAGGCTCCCCGGCGACAGCTGCGCCGTCGGACGCCGTCATGACCCAGCGGCAGATCATGCTGGTCATCTACGCCCTCATGGCGGGGATGTTCCTCTCGTCCCTCGACCAGACCGTGGTCGGCACCGCGATCCGCACCATCGGGGACGACCTCCACGGCCTCGACCAGCAGGCCTGGGTCACCACCGCGTACCTCATCACCTCGACGATCACGACGCCGATCTACGGCAAGCTCTCGGACATCTTCGGCCGCCGCCCGCTGTACATCTTCGGCCTCGCGGTGTTCATCCTGGGCTCGTTCCTGTCCTCGTTCTCGACCTCGATGATCATGCTCGCCGGGTTCCGGGCGTTCCAGGGCATCGGCGCCGGCGCTCTCATGTCGCTGCCGCTCGCGATCATGGGCGACATCCTCGCTCCCCGCGAACGTGCCAAGTACCAGGGCTTCTTCCTCGCCGTCTTCGGCGTCTCCTCGGTGGTGGGCCCGCTGATCGGCGGAGTCTTCGCCGACGCGAACCAGATCATGTGGATCTCCGGCTGGCGCTGGGTGTTCCTGATCAACGTGCCCATCGGCATCCTCGCGCTGCTCATGGTCCTCGCGTTCCTGCACCTGCCGAAGTTCCACAAGCACGAGGCCCCGCGGATCGACTGGTGGGGTGCCACCGCCGTCGTCGTCACGCTCGTCCCGCTACTGCTCGTCGCAGAGCAGGGGCGCGAGTGGGGCTGGGACTCCGCGGCGTCGATCGCCTGCTATGTGATCGGCGGCGTCGGGCTCGTCGCGTTCATCGCGATCGAGCGCGCCATGGGCCCGGATGCGATCATCCCCCTGCGGCTCTTCCGCTCGCGCACGTTCTCGATGGCCACCGTCCTCGGCTTCCTCGTGGGCTTCGCGATGTTCGGGGCCATGCTCACGCTCCCGCTGTACCTCCAGCTCGTCACGGGCCTCACGCCCACCGAGTCGGGCTTCGCAACGCTGCCCATGATCGGTGGCCTCATGATCGCCTCGATCGCCTCCGGCCAGATCGTCTCCCGCACTGGGAAGTACCGCATCTTCCCCGTCACGGGAACACTCCTCGTCGCGATCGGCTACCTGGTCCTGACGTCGATGACGGTCGACAAGCCGCTCTGGTACCTCATGATCGCGATGTTCCTCATCGGGCTCGGCATGGGCCAGCTCATGCAGTCGCTCATCCTGGCCTCCCAGAACTCCGTCACTCCGCGGGACATGGGCGTCGCCACGAGCTCGGCCACCTTCTTCCGGCAGATCGGCGGGACGCTCGGCACGGCCGTGCTGCTCTCCGTCCTCTTCGCGACGATGTCGGCCAACATCAGCTCCGCGATGCAGAACAAGGACGACCTCACGAGCGCCCTCGACGCCGCCCTCACGCCCTCGGTCGCGTCCGATCCCGCGAACAGGGGCGTCATGGAGAAGATCTGGAACCCCATCGTGGGCCCGGTGAAGGAGCAGGTGCAGTCCGGCCTCGACCAGGGCGCCACGGCTGCCAAGCAGGCCGCGGATCAAGCGGTGACGCAGCAGGTGACCGCCGCGGTCCAGAAGCAGGTGGTCGCCGGGGTGCTCCCGGCGTCCGCCGCCCAGGGGGTCATCGACAGCCAGGTGGCAGCCGCGAAGCCGGCCGCCGAGCAGCAGGCCCTCGAGGCCGCCGCGCAGAAGGCGGGCGCCGTCGTCGAGAATGGCCGCCTCGTGGTGGACTACTCCGACCAGGCGCAACGCTCCGCGATCGTGGACAGGCTCGTGCCGACGATGGTCGACAAGCTCAAGGACGGGTCCTCGTCCGAGGGGTCCTCGTCCTCCACCACCTCGGACACCTCCTTCCTCAAAGGCGCCGACGCGCGGCTCACCCGGCCGTTCATGGTCGGCTTCAACGAGTCCGCGGTGAACATCTACTGGGTCGGGTTCGGGATCACGGTCCTCGCGTTCGTGCTCTCGTGGTTCTTCAAGGTCCCGCCGCTCCGCCAGCGCTCCGCGCTCCAGGAGCAGGCCGACGCCCGCAGCACCGCAGAGGACCTCGAGTCCGACGCCGCCCTGGCCGCCGCCGAGACCGGCTCGCCGACCGGCCCCGACACCGGCGTGATCCGGGTCCACCGGGGGTGAGCGGGATGGAGGGCAGCACTGCGCACGAGGACGCGCCGGGAACCCTGCGGGAGCGCAAGAAGGAGCGGACGCGGCGGGCGATCCACGACGCCGCGTTCGCCCTCGCCGCCGAGCGCGGCCTCGCGCAGGTCACGGTCGCGGACGTCTGCGCCGAGGCGGGAATCTCCGAGCGGACGTTCTTCAACTACTTCCCCTCGAAGGCGGCCGCGACCCTGGGGCTCCCCGCCACGGCGCTGTCCGAGGAGCAGGAACGGCGGTTCCTCGAAGCCCCCGGCACTCTCGTGGACGACCTCTGCGAGCTCGTGGCGGGGATCGCCGGCGGCCCGGAGGGCGACATCCCGCGCATCAAGGAGCTCATGGGGTTCGAGCCGGACCTCCTCGCCGCTCTCCACCAGTGGTCCTCGGGGGCGCGCAAGGGAGTGATCCGCCTCGCCGAGCAGCGCGCGACGTCAGAGACGGCGCGCCTCGCCGTCGCGCTCGTCTTCGCGGCGCTCATGCTGCACGCCGACGCCGCCTATTCCGCGGGGACGGGCAGGGCGACTCCCGCCCAGCTGCGCGCCACCGTCTCCCGGCTCTGTCAGGTGGGGGGGTCCGGCGTTTAGGATCCGACGCATGGGGGTACGCCGACTCATTGGAGTATGCCGATGAGGATCCTAAGGAGGCAGGACATGACTGACGAAGTGCCTGAGGCAGACGCAGTGGAGCAGAGCATTCCCGCAGGTCCCGTCACGCCCGACGAACCCGCCGCCGGCACCCCGCTGGAGGCCTCCGAGGCCGACTACCTCGAGCAGCGCACCTCCGCACTGCCCGGCGGGGGCGCGCCCGCTGCCAGCACGGATCCGGAGGCGAACGAGGCCGACCTGCTCGAACAGGCGGAGCCCTTGCCTGATGATGACGACGACTACCCGCCTGCGGGCAACGACGAGTACGAGGACTAGGAAGGGCGCGCGCATGGAGTACCGCACACTGGGGCGCAGCGGCGCCGCCGTCTCCGCCTTCGCCCTCGGGACCATGACGTTCGGCGCGGAGGCCGACGAGCCGACGTCGCACGCCCTGCTCGACGACTACGCCGCCGCCGGGGGGAACTTCCTCGACACGGCCGACGTCTACAGCCGGGGCACCTCGGAGGAGATCATCGGGCGCTGGCTCGCGGCCAACCCGGACCGGCGGGACCAGCTGGTCATTGCGACCAAGGGGCGGTTCCCCATGGGGGAGGGGCCCAACGACCTCGGTACGTCGCGCCGCCACCTGCGCACCGCGCTCGACGCGTCGCTGCGGCGGCTCGGCGTCGACCACGTGGACCTGTACCAGATGCACGCGTGGGACCCGCACACGCCCATCGAGGAGACCCTCCGCTTCCTGGACGACGCCGTCTCGGCGGGGAAGATCGGCTACTACGGGTTCTCCAACTTCCTCGGCTGGCAGATCACCAAGGCCGCCTACGAGGCCAAGGCCCACGGCTGGGCTGCCCCCGTGACGCTCCAGCCGCAGTACAGCCTGCTCGTGCGAGGCATCGAGTCGGAGATGGTGCCCGCCGCGCTCGACGCCGGCCTCGGCCTCCTGCCCTGGTCTCCCCTCGGCGGGGGCTGGCTGAGCGGGAAGTACCAGCGCGACACCCAGCCGACGGGTGCGACGCGGCTGGGGGAGAACCCGCAGCGCGGCATGGAGGCGTGGGGCCCGCGGAACGCGCGGGAGAAGACGTGGGACATCATCGGAGCTGTGGAGACGGTCGCCGAGGCCCACGGCGTCTCGCACGCCCAGGTGGCGCTGCGGTGGGTGGCGGACCAGCCCGCCGTGACGTCCGTGATCCTCGGTGCCCGCACCCGGGAGCAGCTGGCCGACAACCTCAAGGCCGCCGACCTCACGCTCACCGCCGAGCAGTCCGCCGAGCTGACGAGGGTCAGCGAGCCCGAGCTCGACATCTACCCGTACGGCGGCCGGGCCATCGAGCAGCGCAGCCGCAAGATCGAGGGCGGGCGGTAGGAGCGGCGTCGTAGATGTCGATGGCGTGGGCGACCTCGCTCGGCGTGACGGTCGCCGGCGGGACGACGTGGATCCATTGAGCCTGGAGTTTGCCGGCTTCCTGGTGCGAACATGGGGCCGCGGCCCAGTGTTCTGGCCAGCGCGAGCAAACGAATAGTCTCTGTCGATCTGCATGGCTCGCGCGCCTTGGATCGGCGATCCGCACGCCGGCCTCTAGCGTCTGACTCCGCCACTGCGTGCCCGCGGTCTACGGAGAGTGCGGCGCCACCCTCCTGAGGGGCTGCGTATTCCGAACGGGGGCATGATGGCAGCATGGCAAAGTCCTTCACCCTCGTGCAGCTGCGCTACTTCGCGATGGTGGCCGACACGGAGAACATGACGGAGTCGGCTCGGCGACTGAATGTCAGCCAGTCAGCACTCTCCGCAGCCGTGTCTCAGCTTGAGCGTGAACTCGGCCTCCAGCTCTTCATCCGCAGCCGGCACCGGGGCCTGGTCCTTTCTGCCGCGGGGGCCCAGTTCTACCGTGAGATCCGTGTCTTCCTCGAGCACGCGGACCAGCTCTACGACAGTGCCCGGGGGATGGCGGAGAGCCTCACCGGCGATCTGCGGGTGGGCGTCTACTCGCCGCTTGCCTCGTTCAGGGCACCGGAGATCCTGAACACCTTTGAGGACAGGCATCCGCGAGTACATGTCACCTTCACCGAGGGGGACCTTGAGTACCTTCGCGATGAGCTGATTGCCGGACGGTGCGAGCTCGCCCTGATGTACGACATTGGGCTTGACGAGGGGTTCGATTCGTCGGTCATCGTCGAGACCCCGCCACACGTCGTGGTAGCGGCCGGCCACCGGTTAGCACAGGAAGGCCGCCAGTCGGTGTCCCTCACGGAACTGGCCGACGAACCCCTCATCCTGCTCGACCTCCCGTACGCGCGTGACTACGTTCTCGGCCTCTTCGAGGCGCAGGATGTGACTCCGTACATCCGCCACAGAGTCAACGGCTACGAGACCGTGAGGTCTTTCGTCGCATCCGGGATCGGCTACGCCGTGATGAACCAGCGGCTGCCCGGAGGCTGGACGTACGCAGGTCAGGAGGTCGCGGCGATCCCGATCGAAGGACCCACCCGTCCGATCCGGGTCACCGTTGCACGGCCGACCGGAGTGATCCCTACCCGACGTTCTGCCGCATTCGAAAAGGTCTGCCACGACGTCCTCGGCGCACACTAAGGATTCGGATCGTTATTTTCGATTGGGTCGTTGAAATCTATCTGTTAGACAGTGTGAGGCGCGCCACCGAATACTGAATTCACTCGGATGCGCGGCGCGGGCCCATGCCGGCGAGGTCAAACAGCGAACCCTGTCGTTGAGGCCCTCCGCCTGTGGCGATGGCCGGGCAACGGGGCCTAAAGGGAAAGGATTCAGCGATGCGAATAGGCGTCGAATGTGGGGGAACCTTCACAGATCTTGTTGTTCTCGGCGATGACGGGCGCCTGATGGCGACCGACAAGGTGTTCTCGACGCCCTCGAACCCCGCCGCAGCCGTGCATGAAGCGATCAGCCGCCTCCCGACGGACGTCGTCGAGGGCGCACATCTGCTCCACGGGTCGACCGTTGCCACGAACGCCCTCATCGAACGCAAGGGAGCGCGGGTGGGGCTGCTCGTGACGAAGGGGTTCCGTGACATCGTCTTCCTGCAGCGCCAGGACCGGACGCACATGTACGACCTCAAGATCACCAAACCGCTTCCGCTCGTGCAGAGGGAAGACATAGCGGAAGTGCCCGAGCGAATGTCCGCCGACGGTTCCATTGAAGTGCCTCTGGACGAGGCCGCGGTGCACGCGGCCCTCCTCGAGCTCATTGGGCGAGGTGTGGATGCGGTCGCCGTGTCCCTTCTCCATTCCTACGCCAACCCGGACCACGAGGAGCGCATCCTGGCCATCGCGGCCGAGGTCGCGCCCGAGCTCATGGTAGCGATCTCCAGCCAGTGCGCCCGCGAGTTCCGCGAGTACGAGCGGACGACCACGACAACGGTCGACGCCTTCCTGCGCCCGCGAATCAGCGGGTACCTCAGGCAGCTGGAAGAGGACACGCGCGCTTCGGGAGTCGTCGGGCTTCAGATCATGCAGTCCAACGGCGGCATGGTCCCCGCCGCGACTGCGGCGGCCAATCCGCTGACCATGCTCCGCTCCGGTCCTGCCGCCGGCGTCGCCGGAGCGATCGCCGTGTCGCGGGCGGCCGGGATCGACAAGATCGTCACGATGGACATGGGCGGCACCAGCACCGACGTCGCTGTGATCCGGAACGGCGAGCCTGACCAGACCGCCGAGAGCACCGCCGACGGCCTGCCGCTCCGGGTACCGATGGTGGACATCGTGGCAGTCGGAGCGGGAGGCGGCTCGCTCGTGGACATCGACAGCGGCGGTCTGCTGACCGTCGGACCGCGTTCGGCCGGCGCCGTGCCCGGCCCCGTCAGCTACGGCCGCGGCGGCACCCAGCCCACGGTCACCGACGCCAATGTTGTCCGAGGCCTCCTCCGGCCCGAGGCGTTCCTCGGCGGGAACGGCGTCCTCCTGAGAGATGCAGCCGTTGAATCGCTCAGGCCGCTGGCCGCACAGCTCGGCCGCAGCGTCGAACGGCTCTCCGAAGACATCTACCGGCTCGCGTCGGTGCACATGGCCACAGCCATCCGCATGACGACGACCGAACGCGGGCACGAGGTCACCGAGTACTCCCTGTGCGCCTACGGCGGGGCAGGTGCGCTCCACGCAGCTTGGGTCGCCGACGAGCTCGGCATCGGAAAGGTCATCATCCCCCCGTACAACGGGCTTGCTTCCGCCTACGGCCTGCTGACGGCGGGGTTCCGCCGCGAGTTCTCGCACACGCTGCTCGTGGCTCTGGGGGAGACCTCGGACGAAGGGCTTCGCTCCAAGCTCCGGTCGCTGACCAAGGACGCCACCGAGCGACTCAGCGAGGACGGGGTCACCCTCGATGACCCTGTGTTCCGCTTCTCCGCCGACATGCGGTACGCAGGCCAGGGCTTCGAAGTGCTCGTGGACGTCCCCGCAGGTGAGAGGCAGACCGTCGCCGGGCTGGCAGAGCACTTCTCGACTGTCCAAGAGCGACGGTTCGGCTACACCGACCCGTCCAAGGAGATCCAGCTCGTCACGCTCAGGCTCACAGTCAGCATGCCGTCCCCGTCCGTTGCGCTCCCGCGGGTCGAGGTCGATCCCGGGCTCCCGGCCCGTACCCACGAGATCGTCGAAGGAGGTGCCTACGTGGCCGCCACCTTCAGGCACCGCCGGTCCCTCCCTGTCGGTGCAGTCCAGCACGGACCGGCAGTGATCGAAGACGACACTTCCACCACCTTCCTGCCTTCGGGCTGGAAGGCCGTCGTGGACGAGAACACCAACCTGATCCTCACCAAGGAGGCATGACATGGCCGTGGACACCAGTGAGCTGAGCATCATCAAGGCCGGTCTGGACGCAATCTGCCGGGAGATGGCCGTCAACCTCCGACGTTCGGCGATCTCGTCCATCGTGCGCGAGGCCCGGGACTTCTCCGTTGCCCTCACCGATGCGCGTGGAGAGGTGGTCTCCCAGGCCGAGTGCATCCCCATCATGACGGCCGGAATCTCCCTTGCCATGAAGGGCCTCGGCGCGGCCTTCGAGATCTCGTCACTGACCGAAGACGACGCGTTCCTCATGAACGACCCGTTCAGCGGAGGCCAGCACCTCCAGGACGTCTACCTCTTCACACCGATCGTCGTCGGCGGCGCTGTCGTCGGCTTCGGCGCATCGACGGCCCACCACGTCGACCTCGGGGGCATGCACGCGGGCATCTCGACGCAGGCGACGGAAATCTACCAGGAGGGGCTGCGAATCCCGCTCTCCCGCTTCTCCGTCTCGAGGGACTTCGATGACCCCCGGGGTGCGGTGCGCCAGATGATCGCGGCCAATGTCCGTGTCCCGGACGCGGTCATCGGCGACCTTCGCGCCCAGTTCGCCGCCAACAGGACGGCCTCCCGACGCCTGAAGGAGCTCATGCAGCGCCACGGGATCGGCGAATGCCTCGAGGCCATGGAGCGGCTCAAGGACTACTCCGAGCAGCGTTTCCGGCAGGCCATCGCCGAGATCCCCGACGGGGAATATCTGGCCACCGAGCACTTCGACGGCCGGGCGTACGGCCTCGACGATGTTCCCGTCTGCGTGCAGGTGAGCGTCCACGGCGATTCGATCACGGTGCGGTTCGAGGGTACCGGCGCCCAGGTCGTGGGGAACGTGAACTGTCCGCTTGCCTCCACCGTCTCTGCGGTCCAGTCGGCGATCCGCTGCTGCCTGCCGACCCAGGA
Organism: Sinomonas sp. B1-1; assembly: GCF_050474465.1. Taxonomy (NCBI): domain Bacteria; kingdom Bacillati; phylum Actinomycetota; class Actinomycetes; order Micrococcales; family Micrococcaceae; genus Sinomonas; species Sinomonas sp. B1-1. Next base: position 143,637 of record NZ_JBCHVF010000010.1, read on the forward strand.
CATCGACTTCAATGAAGGCTGCAACCGTCCCATCGACATCGAAGTCCCCTTCGGTTCGGTGCTCAACCCGGCGGCACCGGCGGCCGTACGGTCAAGGCTCACCCCGGCATCCCGCGTCTTCAACGCAGTCGTCCGCGCGCTCTCGGGCGCCCTGCCGCAGAACGCCGTGGCCACCGGGTTCGACACGACGACCGCCATCGCGCTCAGCAGCCTCGACTCCTCAGGGGCTTACCAGGTGACCTTGGAGATCCTCGGTGGCGGATGGGGCGCCTGCGCAGAGCACGGGGGAGCTGATGCCCTCGACAACCCCATCTCCAACTGCGCCAACGCGCCGGTGGAATCCCTCGAGACGGACTACGACCATTTCTGGATCGAGGAATACGCCCTCGTGTCCGGCTCCGGCGGCGCAGGAGCGACTGACGGAGGCAAGGGAATTCGCCGTGTCTACGTCGCGAAACACGACAACGTCAAGGTGGCCGGCTACTCCGACCGGCACCGCAGCGGCGCCGAAGGGATCTTCGGCGGGAAGGCCGGAAGCGGCGGATCCCACACGATCATCCGCGCCACAGGCACAGAGATCCCCCTATCCACCAACTACGAGGAGACGCTGGCCGCGGGCGACCGGATCGTCGTCGTCACCGGCGGCGGCGGCGGATTCGGAGAGGCGTGCGTCAAGCCGGCCGCCCCGACACTCCTCAAATGACTCATTCGACCAACGCCGTTCGATGAAACCGAAGGACATGATCATGATCGACTCCGACCCCACAGCACTTCCACCGAAGGCCAAGAAGCCTGTCTCCCTCACCCGTATCGGCATGTCGTCCTTCATCGGGACCTCTATGGAGTGGTACGACTTCTTCATCTACAGCACCGCTGCCGCGCTGGTCTTCAACGAGCTGTTCTTCCCCTCCTTCGATCCGCTCACCGGCACTGTGCTTGCCTTCTCGACGTTCGCTGCCGGGTACCTCGCCCGGCCTGTCGGTGCAATCCTCCTGGGCCACTTCGGTGACCGGATCGGGCGCAAGAGCGTGCTCGTCATCACGCTGGTGTCAATGGGTACCGCGACGTTCCTCATGGGCGTCATGCCGACCTACCAGCAGGTCGGGGCATGGGCCCCGATCCTCCTTGTCACGCTGCGCATCATCCAGGGCCTTGCGGTCGGGGGAGAGTGGGGCGGAGCCGTCCTGATCGCCTCCGAGAATGCGCCCGAAGGGAGGAAGACGTTCTACGCCTCCTTCGCCCAGATGGGATCACCGGCCGGTCTGCTGGTCGCGACGGTCGTGTTCACCGTCCTCCAGATCTCCGTCCCGGGCGGCGCCCTGGCCGACTGGGCATGGCGGATCCCGTTCCTCATCGCCGGAGTCCTCGTGCCGATCGGCCTTGTGATCCGCCTCAGCATCGACGACGCCCCCGAATTCAAGGAGGCATCGCGCCGCGCCGAGAGCGCTTCCGTGCCACTCGTACAGCTCGTCCGCCACCACTGGCGCGGTCTCCTCATCGGAACCGGCGCATTCCTGGGCGTATTCGCGATCTACTACCTGCTCACTACCTTTGTCCTCACCTACGCCACGAAGACCCTCCACATGCCCACGGAAGTCGTCCTTCCGGCGAACATCATCTCTGCAGTCGTGGAGGGTCTCGGCATCGCCCTCGGAGTATGGCTGTCCAAGAGGATGACGGCGAGGTCCGTCGCCACCTGGTCTGCTGTGGCGCTCGGCTTGTGGAGCGCGCCGGCCTTCCTGCTGATGCACACCGCAGTGGCGGCAAACCTCTACCTCGCCGTGGGCGTAGCGATGCTCTTTGTAGGAACCTCCTACGGAGTGCTCGCCAGCGAAGTCGCAGAACTCTTCACACCCACGGTGCGCTACACCGGAATCGGCCTCAACTACCATCTCTCGGGCGCCCTCGGCGGTGGCCTCGCCCCCGTCGCGGCCACGGCCATCCTCGCAGCCTCCGGATCGACCACCGGAGTCGTGATCTTGTGCGTGGTGGTGGCGGTGCTGATGGTGGCCTCCTGCCTCCTCCTTCCCAGGAGTAACACCGCCAAGCTCGTCCGCCGCCCGGAGCCGGCGCGATGACCGCTGCACTCGCCCGCCGGAACGGGGAGCTGGGTTTCTGGCTCGCCAGCGCAGCAGACGATCGGCCGCGGTTTCCGACCTTCTCGGGCCGGGACGCCTTCGACCTGGCCATCGTCGGCGGGGGGTTCACGGGCCTGTGGGCCGCGTACTTCGCCAAGAAGCTCGATCCGTCTCTGTCCGTGGCCGTCTTCGAAGCGGAGCGCCTCGGCTATGGCGCGTCGGGCCGCAACGGAGGCTGGGTCTCGGCCCTCGTTCCGGGAAACCGTGCGAGGTTCGCCAAAGCATCCCCTCAAGGCAGGGCGGCGAGCATCGCGCTGCAGCGGGAGTTCATCGATTCAGTCGATTCGCTGCTCGGCATTCTCGCGCTCGAGGGCATCAATGCGGACCAGGCCAAAGGCGGCTCGCTCTCAGCCGCCCACACCGAAGCGGGCATGAGCAGACTCCTGGCAAAGCGCCAGAGCGACCTGTTGTACGGGCTCACGCCTGAAGAAGTCAGCGTCCTCACGCGCGCAGAATTCCAGGCTGAGATCGCCATCGACGGCGTCCACGGCGGCCTGTTCTACAAGGACGTCGCGCGCATCAATCCGGCCGAGCTCGTCTTCGGCCTTGCACGAGTCGTCTCAGGCATGGGCGTGTCCATATTCGAGGGCAGCCGCGTGGAATCCGCAGTCGACCGCAGACTGGTCCTGGAGGCCGGGGAGGCAGAGGCAGACCGGACGTTCATCTGCACCGAGGGGTACTCCGGCCCGCTCCTGGGGCAGCGACGGATCATCCCGATCAACTCATCCATGATCGTGACCCAGCCCCTCGACGATGACGTGTGGCAGGAAATCGGCTGGTTGGGATCCCAGTGCCTCAACGACTCGGCGCACACCTTCATCTACGCGCAGAGGACAGCCGATGACCGGATCGCCATCGGCGGACGCGGCGCACCCTACCGCTTCGCCTCCGGCACCGGGGGAGAAGGCGGGACCGCCGAATCGACAGTCCAGCAGCTGCTCGGCAAGCTCCGGACGTTCTTCCCCGGCGTCCACTTCGAAGCCGACCATGCCTGGTCGGGCGTGCTCGGAGTGAGCCGCGACTGGAACGGAGGCGTGTCCTGGGACCCGGTGCGAGGAATCGGCTCCTCGGTCGGGTACGCGGGCCACGGCGTCACGAGCGCGTTCGTCGGGGGCAGGACACTGGCAGAGCTTGCCCTCGGCTACGATTCCCCTCGGACCCGACTGCCTTGGGTCGGCTACAGCGCCCGTGACTGGGAGCCGGAGCCGATCCGCTGGGTCGGGGTGCATGCGATGTACCGGCTCTTCGGCATTGCTGACGCGTGGGAAGAGCGCCGCGGCTCCTCCCGAACCTCGCTCCTGGCGTCATTCGGCAGCCGGCTTGCTGGCTTGCACGAGTGAGGGATCGTGGGCCAGGAGATGACGACCACCACAGGCCCGCAGAGAGGCGCGATCTGCGATCTTGAGTAAGTCTTCTCCAGATCGATGAGACGAACTTACGGCAGGAGGGGCTGGCAGTCATGATGCCAGCCCCTCAATTGCGCTGCTCAGCGCCCGACGGCGGTGAGGGCGGCGTCGTAGATGTCGATGGCCTGGGCGACCTCGCCCGGCGTGACTGTCGCCGGCGGGACGACGTGGATCCTGTTGTCTGCGGTGAAGGCGAGGAGGCCGCGCGAGACGAGCTCGGTCTTGAGCTGGGCCATGAGTGACGCGGAGACGGGCGCCTTCGTCTCGCGGTCCTCGACGAGTTCCAGCGCCCAGAAGACGCCCATGCCGCGGACCTCTCCGATCACGGGGTGCTCGGCCGCGAGCCGGAGCAGGGCCGGCTCGAGGTGGTCCCGGCCGATGCGGGCCGCGTTTCCGACGATGTCCTCGTCCTCGAAGGCCTCGATCGAGGCGACGATGGACGCGGCGGCTAGTGGGTGGCCCGAGTAGGTCAGGCCCCCGGGGAAGACGCGATCGTCGAAGGTCGCCGCGATCTCCCCCGAGATGACCACCCCGCCCACGGGCACGTAGCCGGAGTTGACGCCCTTGGCGAAGGTGATGAGGTCGGGGCGCACGTCGAAGGCGTCGAGGGCGAACCATTCGCCGGCCCGGGCGAAGCCGGCCATGACCTCGTCGAGGATGAGGACGATCCCGAACTCGTCGCACAGCGCGCGGACTCCGGCGAGGTATCCGGGCGGGGGAAGGAGGATGCCCGCGGTGCCGGGGATCGTCTCGAGGAGGATCGCGGCGATGGTGCCGGGTCCCTCGAGTTCGACGACGCGGCGCAGGTGCTGCAGCGCGCGCTCAGCCTCCTGCTCGGGGCTCTGGGCCCAGAACTCGGAGCGGTACAGGTACGGGCCGAAGGCGTGGACGTGGCCGCGGGCGTACTCATTGGGGATGCGGCGCCAGTCGCCCGTCGCGACGATGGCGGCTCCGGTGTTCCCGTGGTACGAGCGGTAGCGGGAAATGACCTTGTCCCGGCCGGTGTGGAGGCGGGCCATGCGGATCGCGTTCTCGTTCGCGTCGGCGCCGCCGTTGGTGAAGAACACCTTGGACATGGACGACGGCGCGTGCTTGAGGATCAGCTCTGCGGCTCGCCCGCGGACGTGGGTCGCGTGGGCGGGTGCGACGGTCGCGAGCGTGGTGGCCTGCTGGGCGATCGCAGCGACGACGCGGGGGTGCTGGTGGCCGATGTTGGTGTTGACGAGCTGGCTCGAGAAGTCCAGATAGGTGTTCCCCTCGTGGTCCCACACCATGCTGCCTGAGCCGCCGGCGATCGCCAGGGGCTTGAGGGACTTCTGGGCAGACCACGAGTGGAAGACGTTCTCGCGGTCCAGCGCTACCGTGTCCGCGTTGGTCACGGACCGCTCGACGAGCGTGGGGGTGGCGACCATGGCAGGTCCTTTCGGAAGAGGGAGGGGAGTGACTCCATCATTGGTCCGGAAGGCCCCTCTCGTCCTCGGACGTGAGTACAATTTCCAGACTGCTAGAGGACATTCGTCGAAGGGGGCTTGCTGTGGGACTGACCCTCAAGGACCTGCTGGGCAGCAGTACGCTGCGGCTGCGACTCATTGCTCCCGAGACGCTCAGCCAGGACGCTCTCGCGGACGAGATCACCTGGGTCCACAGCTCAGACCTGCCTGATCCCACGCCCTTCCTCGACCGCGGCCAGCTGCTCCTCACCGACGGCAGCCAGTTCCCGCCTGAAGGCTCCGCACCCGGCCGGGAAGACGAGTACGTCGGCAGGCTCGTCGAGCACGGGATCTGCGGACTGGGCTTCGCCACCCAGGTCCTGCACGAGACGATCCCCGCACAGCTCACGGAGGCCTGCCGGGCTCGGGGCCTGCCGCTCATCGAGGTGCCGGACAGGACGCCGTTCATCGCGATCATCCGCTTCGCAGCGGACTGGATCGCCCGCGAGCAGCACGCCCAGGCCGAATGGTCGCTCCAGGCACAGCGGGCCATCGCCCGAGCGGCCCTGCGGCCCAACGGCCTGACGTCGATACTGGGGGAGATGGAACGCCAGCTGCGGTGCTGGGTTGCCCTGTTCGACGGCGCCGGGAACTACATGCGCATGCCCGTCAACACGCCCGTCCCCTCCGGCCTCCTCCCCGGAGTGACAGCTGTGGCGCGGGCCGCGCTCGAGAGGGGCGAGCGCGCCGTCGTGCGCCCGGAGATCGACGGCGAGGAGATCCTGCTCCAGACGCTCGGGCGCAGGAACCGGCTGCGCGGCGCCCTCGTCCTCGGCGGCCTCGAGTCGCTCGATCCGGCGCGGACGGACATCGTCAACAGCGTGATCGCGCTGGCAAGCCTCGCCCTCGAGCAGACGAGGAGCCTCGACACCGCCCGGCAGCTGCTGCGTGCCGGCGTCTTCGAGCAGCTGCTCGCAGGGCGCAGCGACGTCGCACGGAACACGGCCCGCCAGGTGTGGGGCCGGCTCCCTCCGGACCCGGTGGTGCTGACCCTCGCCCGTTCCGTGGGCCAGCGCGAGAACCTCCTCGAGGCGCTCGAACTGCTCTCCGACGACCACCGCGGAGCGGTCTTCTACGCGCCCAGGGAGGCCAACGTCGTCGTGCTTGCCGCGCCCGCGCAGCAGGCGAAGGTGCTCGACGTTCTCGGCAGGTACGGCGCGGCGGCGGGCGTCTCGGACGGCACGCCGTTCGCGATGCTGCCCGAGGCGCTCGGTGAGGCGGAGCGGGCGCTCGCGCGCGCCGTCGAGCTCGAGCGGGCGGTTGTCGAGTTCTCCGAGATTGCCGAGCGGGGGATGCTCGGGCTGCTGCGCTCGGAGCAGGCGCGCCCGGTCGCGCTGAGCCTCCTGCAGCCGCTCCTGCACGATGACGCCGCGGAGGGGAACCAGCTCCTGCGGGCCGTCACGGTGTGGCTGGCGCACAACTGCGCGTGGGAACGGGCCGCCGCCGAGCTCGGCGTGCACCGCCACACGCTGCGCAACCGGATCGACGCCGCGGGGCGCGCCCTCGGGCTCAACCTCGACACCCTCCACGACCGCCTCGAGCTCTGGGCGGCGGTGCAGTTCCTCGACCTAGAAACAACGACTGCTCCGTAAGTGTCGGTCTGGGGGACCATTGCGACACTTACGGAGCAGTCGATGAGGGCCGGGAGCCAGCCCGGCCGGTCAGTTCTGGGGGAAGCCCAGGTTGAGTCCGCCGTGGCTCGGGTCGAGCCAGCGCGTCGTCACGGCCTTCTCCCGGGTGTAGAAGTGGAAGCCCTGCGCACCGTAGGCCTTGGTGTCGCCGAAGATCGAGTCCTTGAACCCGCCGAACGAGTAGTAGGCGACCGGCACGGGGATCGGGACGTTGATGCCGACCATGCCCACCTCGACCTCGTTCTGGAAGCGGCGGGCCGCCCCGCCGTCGTTGGTGAAGATCGCGGTGCCGTTGCCGAACGCGCCCGAGTTGATGAGCTCGAGGCCCTCCTCGAAGCTGCGCACCCGGACCACCGAGAGCACCGGGCCGAAGATCTCCTCCTGGTAGGCGCGCGAGGTGACCGGGACGCCGTCGAGCACGGTCGGACCGAGCCAGAAGCCCTCCGGGGCACCGTCGGCCTTGACCTCGCGACCGTCAATGGCGACCACCGCGCCGTCGGCCTCGGCTATCTCGATGTAGGAGGCGACCTTGTCGCGGTGCTGCCTGGTCACGAGCGGGCCCATGTCGCAGTTGCGGCGGCCGTCGCCGATCTTCAGGGTCGCGACGCGCTCCTGGATCTTCGCGATGAGCTCGTCCGCGACCGGCTCGACCGCAACAATGACGCTAATCGCCATGCAGCGCTCGCCGGCGGAGCCGAAGCCGGCGTTGACAGCGGCATCCGCGGTCAGGTCGAGGTCGGCGTCGGGGAGGACGAGCATATGGTTCTTTGCGCCGCCCAGGGCCTGGACTCGCTTGCCGTTCTTCGAAGCGGTCTCGTAGATGTAGCGGGCGATCGGGGTCGAGCCCACGAACGAGATGGCCTTGACCTCAGGGTGCGTCAGGAGACCGTCGACGGCCTCCTTGTCGCCGTGGAGGACATTGAAGACGCCGTCCGGCAGGCCCGCCTCCGAGAAGAGGGCCGCGAGCCAGTTCGCCGCCGAGGGATCCTTCTCGCTGGGCTTGAGGACGACGGTGTTGCCGGCGGCGATTGCGATCGGCAGGAACCACAGCGGCACCATCGCGGGGAAGTTGAACGGGCTGATGATGCCGACGACGCCGAGCGGCGCCTTGATCGAGTGGACGTCGACGCCGGTGGAGACGTTCTCGGAGTGCTCGCCTTTGAGCAGGTGCGGGAAGCCGGTGGCAAGCTCGACGACCTCCAGGCCGCGGGCGATCTCTCCCAGCGCGTCCGAGACGACCTTGCCGTGCTCGGAGGTGATGATCTCGGCGAGTTCGCCCTTGCGCTCGTTGAGGAGCTCCCGGATGCGGAACAGGATCTGCTGGCGCTTGGCCATCGAGAGGTCGCGCCATGCGGGGAAGGCCTTAGATGCCGCGCCGATGGCCGCCTCAATGTCCTGGGCGGAGGCGAGGGATACGCGCTTCGTCTCGATCCCGAGTGCCGGGTCGAAGACGGAGGCAGTGCGATCGCCTGAGGACAGCGACTCTCCGCCGCTGATCCAGTGGGGGACGACGGGCAGGTCCTGGGTGTCGGTCATGGGGGTTCCTGTTCTGTCTCTGAACTGGGTGTGTCCCTTCACGGTAGAGTCCGGAAAGGGAAGGTGACCCTCGACATCTGGCCCGTTCGCGCCTTGACGATCGACAGATGTCCTGACGCTATCTAAGCAGTACGGCACCTAGTCTGAGTGCGGTCGGCGCTCGGCCCACGTCCTACTCACCCTCGGGAGTCCTTCGATGAAACGCCGTGATTCGCTCGCCCGTGCTGCCTCCCGCGCCCGTCAGGAGCGACTGGCCCGAACAGGCGAACATTGCCCTTCGACGGGCTGGTGGATGGTGGACGCCCAGACTGCGGCCACCGGTGCACCGCGGTTCTTTTTCCGGGGAAGCATGATGCCCTCCTTTGGCGGTGCTCCTGCGTCCTGGAGGTGGATCCCCGCCTCGTGAGCCGTCGGGGGGCTGAGCCACGTCCCGAGCCTCCGCGCCTCACGATAGCGAGTTCGGGGCTCCGGCAGTCTCGAGCCACTCCACGACCTCCTCTGCGTGGGTATTCGGCGAGAAGACAGGCTCGGATCCTGGCTGGAGACGCCGAAGACCGCGTTCGCTCCGGCTCGACAGAGTTCCTGGAAGTGGTCGCGGAAGCTGCAGGCTTCTGTCGAGCGGCCGCGCGCCCCCGGGATAGCATCCCATCCTCGGGGCAGGTCGGCCCCGGGCTGGCCTGTCAGCGGGTAGAGGTAGAGCACCGTTCTGCCGGCACCGAGCTCGGAGATGCTGACTCTGCTGCCGTCGCTGGCCGGCAGTTCCAGGGTCGGGAGAACCATGCCGGGAAGATGGTCGGCCTTCCCATCGTCCTCAGGGACGGGGAGGCTCGCGGGCAACGCGGTGTAGTCGTCCATGATGGCTTCCTCCGCGACGGCGGGACGCATGGTGAGACCACGGTAGACGTCGATCGCGGAGCCGGACCGCAGGAATACCGCGCCGCCACGCGCCGGGTCGTCCATGCTTGCTGAAGGCAGGTTTGCGCGACACTCGGAGGTCTGAATCCATGGCACGGTCCTTTACCCTGGTGCAGCTGCGGTATTTCGCATCGGTCGCCGAGACGGAGAACATGACCGAGTCTGCAGGGAGGCTCAACATCAGCCAGTCGGCCCTGTCCTCGGCGATCTCCCAGCTTGAGAAGGAGCTCGGGGCCCAGCTGTTCATGCGCCGGCACCAGCGGGGGATCGTCCTCACCGACGTCGGGCGTCTCCTGGCTCAGGAACTTCGGCCGTTCCTGGACCACGCCGACAGGCTCTTCGATATCGTGCACGGCGCAGCACATGAGCTCGACGGGGATCTCACCGTGGGCATGTTCGCGCCCTTCGCCTCGTTCCGCGCTCCGCTCATCCTCAAGGCCTTTGAAGACCATTATCCGAAAGTCCGCGTGACATTCGTCGAGGGGGATCTCGAGTACCTCGGCAGAGCACTCCTTGATGGGCGCTGCGAGCTCGCACTGATGTATGACATCGGGGCCGTGGATGGCCTCGAGACGACGGCGATCGAGGTGCTGCCCCCTCACGTCATCCTGCCCGCCGACCATCCATTGGCTGGTCGCCCCGAAGAGGATGTCTCCCTGGACGAACTGGCAGAGGAACCGCTGATCCTTCTCGATCTGCCCCACACCCGGGAGTACTTTCTCGACCTCTTCACAGCCCAGGGAATCACTCCTGTGGTGCGCCACCGCGTGTCCGGGTACGAGACGGTGCGCTCCTACGTGGCGGGAGGATTCGGCTATTCCATTCTGAACCAGAGGCTCCCCGGTGACTCGACGTACCTCGGCAGGGACGTCGCCGTGCGCTCTCTCAGGGGGGCGCACCGTCCGATCCGCGCCGTCCTCGCCCGGCCTGTGGGGCTGCGCCCAACGCGCCGCGCCAGCGCCTTCGAGGACGTGTGCCGGCGGCTCTTCTCGCAGCAGCCTGATGAGTCTGCTATCGATTAAATCGATCAGCCTCCCTCAATCAATCCATTGGACCGGTAGTGATCTGCGCCACCAAGATGATGGCAACCCCGAGCCGTGCTCACGAGGAGGCAGACATGACCGTCAACACCAACGAGGAGTCCCGGCGCGCAAGCCAAGTGGCTGATGCGCCAACTCCAATGTCCAAGCGCGTCCTTCTGGGAGGAAGCGTCGGCCAGTTCGTCGAGTTCTACGACTTCGCGCTCTACGCCCTGTCCGCGGTCACGCTGTCCCATCTGTTCTTTCCCAAGGGGAATGAGATCGCCGGGCTCCTGGCAACCTTTGCGACGTTCGGAGTTGCGTTCGTGGTCCGGCCGATCGGAGGCCTGTTCTTCGGGCAACTCGGTGACAAGCTGGGCCGCCGTCGGGTCGTGTACGTGACGCTCCTGTCCATTGGGGCGGCCACTGCGGCGATCGGGCTCCTTCCCGGCTACAACGTGATCGGATGGGCGGCGCCGGCCCTGCTCGTGCTCTGCCGTCTCATCCAAGGCTTCTCTGCGGGGGGAGAATCCGTCGGCGCCCCAGCCTTTGTCTTCGAGCACGCTCCCGTGAACCGCAGGGCCTTCTGGCTCAACATCACCCTCGCCGCCACGGCGCTCCCCTCGGTTGTCGCCGGCACCCTCATGCTGGTCCTGAGCAATGCTCTGTCCCAGGCAGACTTCACGGACTGGGGTTGGCGGATCCCCTTCCTGCTTGCGCTCCCGCTCTCGCTCGTGGGCCTCTGGATCCGCTCCCGCACCGAGGAGAGCGAGGCGTTCAAGCAGGTCGCCGAGGAGGTCGCACACCGCGAGTACAGCCCTATCCGGGAGGCCTTCCGTGACAACCGGCTCCGCATCGTCCAGGTCATTCTGGTCATGGGCATGACTGCCATGGGCTTCTACTTCCTCTCCGGGTACTTCGTCTCGTACGTCCAGACGAGCGGGAAGCTTGGCCAGGAGGCCTCCCTGGCCGTCAACGCTGTGGCAATGCTGGCCTATGCACTTCTCCTTCCGGTGGGAGGCCTGGTCGCGGACCGCGTCGGCAGGAAGCCCATGCTCATCGCCGGGTCAGCCGCCCTTGCCCTCCTCGCCTTCCCCTGCTTCATGCTCGTCACGAGCGGGACGTTCGGGCTCGCGCTGCTCGGTGAGGTCCTGTTCGTGGTGCCGCTGTGCCTCTACGGCGGTGGCTGCTACACGTTCTTCGTCGAGATCTTCGAGACCAGGACCCGCTTCACCTCGGCCGCGTTCAGCTACAACGTCGGCTACGCGCTCTTCGGAGGAACCGCACCGTTCGTCGGCACGTGGCTCGTCGGCGCGACCGGGGTGGCCTTCTCACCCGCCTACTGGCTCTGCGGCATGGCCGTCATCGTGTTCCTGTTCCTCACGCTGACACCAGTGCCGGAGACGCGCGGCCGCCACGCCTGAACACTCGCGCCCGCCTCATTCCCTACCGATCGACCCAGCAGAGGTTACCCACATGTCTTCGCAGGCCTTCCTTGATGACTTCCACTACATCGCGACCATCGGCTCGACTCCTCGTCACGGCGTCGACCGGCAGGCGGCAACACCGGACGACCAGCGGGCACGTGACTGGTTCACCGCCTTCGCCCAGGAGCGGGGATGGACCGTGCGGGTCGACAGCATCGGCAATGTCTTCGCCCTCATCACGTTCCGCCCAGACGCGCCGTTCATCATCGTCGGGTCGCATCTGGACAGCCAGCCACTCGGGGGAAGATTCGACGGCGCATATGGGGTCATCGCGGCACTGCACGCGGCTGAACGGGTCGAGAAGCGTGCGACCGAGACAGGAGAGTGCCCCGAGTTCAACCTCGCAGTCGTCGACTGGTTCAACGAGGAGGGGGGCCGGTTTGCGCCTTCGATCATGGGAAGCAGCGTCTTCGCTGGCATCAAGGACCGTGACGAGATGCTCGCGGTCAGGGATCTCGCCGGGACCTCGGTCGCAGAGGCGCTCACCAGCATCGGCTATCTCGGATCGGACGACGGGCCAGAGGCGGCCGGCTACGCAGAGATCCACATCGAACAAGGCAGAGTCCTTGAGCGCGAGGGCCTGACGATTGGGGCGGTCGACTCTTCGTGGTACACGCAGAAGCTCGACATAGAAGTGAACGGCGAACAGTCCCACACCGGGGCGACGGCGATGGCAGATCGCCATGACGCCCTGCTGGCTGCCGCCAAGATCATCTCCATGGTGCATGACGTGACGTTGGACTTCCCCGCAGAAGAACTCGTGTCCTCGGTCGGGCAGCTCACCGTCGAACCGAACTCTCCGATCGTGGTCGCCCGGCATGCGCGGCTCGTCGCGGACCTCCGCTCCAATTCCCCCGAGATCGTCCGCCAGGCCCGGGACACCCTCAGGAGGCAGATCGCCGAACTCGCCGAGGCATCAGGACTCGCCGTCAACGTGCGAGACTTCGACATCCGCGAGAACCAGTACTACCCGGAACCCGGAGTCGAGCTCACTTTGGGCGTCGCTGCCGAGCTGGGCCTCGGAGCCCGCCGCATGCAGACCATGGCCGGCCACGACTCGGTCGCCATGAACCGGATCGTGCCCTCCGTCATGATCTTCATTCCGTCAGAAGGAGGCGTCTCGCACTGCGAGCGTGAATTCACCTCGGACGCGGACATGGTGGCAGGCCTAGACGTGCTCAGCGAAGTCGTCCATCGCCTTGTCTATGGCGCTCTGGCCCCCTCGCCGCTCCCCGCCGCCCAGGGCCGGGCCTGATGTCGAAGCTTCACTACCTGAGCGCCACGGAAGCGCTGAGGCTGTTCCGAGGGTGCGAGCTTTCTCCCGTTGAGCTGATGCAGGATGTGATCGACCGGTGCGAGGCGGTGAACCCAGTAGTCAATGCCCTGACCGAGACGATGTTCGAGGAGGCCATTTCCGCAGCGAGGGAAGCCGAGAAGCGCTACCTCGAGCTCCGTTCTGGTGAGGCAGAACCCGGCACCGAGCTGCTCGGCCTGCCGATTGCGGCCAAGGAGAAGCACGCCATGCGGGGGCGGTCCTTGACCCAGGGCCTGATCCACCAGTCGGGGGCAGTCGCGCCCGAAGACCATCCCGTGATCGAGCGCATTGTTGCTGCCGGCGGAATCGTGCACGCTCGCACCACGTCGCCTGAGTTCAGCTGCGCAACGGTCACCCACAGCCCGCTGTGGGGTGTCACGCGGAACCCATGGAATCCCGCGTACTCCCCGGGAGGCTCCTCGGGGGGCGCTGGTGCCTCACTCGCTGCCGGGATGACCACCCTCGCGACGGCATCCGACATCGCCGGTTCGACCCGTCTTCCTGCGTCCTTCACCGGAAGCGTGGGGTACAAGGCACCGTACGGGCGCATTCCGGGAATGGGGGTACTGTCCGCCGACTGGTACCGCGGCGACGGGCCGATGGCCCGCACGGTGGCCGACGTCGCGCTGCTTGCCGGGGTGATGTCGGGCCGCCACCCTCGGGACCACGCCACCGTCGGAAACCCATCACTGATCGGCCCCTTCGAGTCGGTCCGGGGCCTGCGCATCGCGCTCTGCATCCGGCTCGGGGATTACCTCGTGGCGCCTGAGATCGAAGCGAATACTCGGCGCACGGCCGCCGCCCTCGCCGCCGCCGGATGCGAGGTGGAGGAGATCACCCTCCCCTGGCGCAGTGCAGAGATCGTCGAGACGATCTTCACCCACTTCGGATACATCCTCGGCCCGGCCATGGCGGAGGCCACGGCTGGACACGAAGACGAGCTCGCCGCATACACCCGGAAGTTCATGGAGGATGCGGCGGCTGCTGCCGGTCGGAACACGTTACTCGAGGGGCTCGAGGCCGAGCACAGGATGCAGAGCGAGCTCGCCGAGGCCATGGAGGGCTTCGACGCTCTCCTCTGCCCGACGTCGGCCGTGCCCCAGCTGGCCGCCGAAGGCGACTACCTCGATGGGATCACGCTCGATGGGCAGCACCTCGGCCACTACTGGCAGGCGCACATGACGTCCCCGTTCAACATCGCCAATCGATGCCCCGTGCTCGCCGTGCCGAGCGGAGCTTCGGGGGAGGGCGTCCCGACCGGTGTGCAGATCGTCGGCCATCCGTTTGCAGAGGCGACGGTGTTCAACGTCGCGGCCGCACTCGAGGCGGTTGCGCCCTGGGAGGGCCGCCGACCTTCGCTCTAGAAGCTCCCCCGAGCGCGTCAGTAGGTCGCCGCGTTGGGAAGGATGATGGGCGGCGACGGCGGCTGGCTGAAGTCGAAGTCGTTGACGAGGTCACCGAGCTGCGGACTGTTCTCACGGACGTCGGGGCGCGGGTCGGGTCGACCATCGGTCGAGGGATCGAGCCGCTGGCCGTGGAGGAAATCGTCTTCGATGAACTTGACGTAGGCGTCGTGGCTCAGGGTCTGGTGGTCGATGAAGCCCTTCTTGGCGTAGGGGCTGATGACGACGCCGGGAACGCGCAGGCCGTACCCGTTCTGGTCCACGGACGGCGGAGTGACGTGGTCGTAGAAGCCGCCCCAGTCGTCCCACGAGAGGAAGATGGCAGTGCTGTCCCAGTCGGGGCCGGACATGATCGCGTTGACGAGCCCGGTGACATAGGCCTGCCCGGCGCTCACGAGCGACGGCGGGTGTTCGCTCACCGTGCCCGAGGGATCGATCCAGCTCACCGCGGGAAGCGTGCCATCCTTGGCCGCGGCGTAGAAGTTGGCGAGGGACTGGATGTTGCCGAGCTGGCCGTCCTGCTTGACCGTGTCGAAGTAGGGGAGGGGGTTCCAGATGCCCGGCGTCTTCGCCTTCTGGGCGACTGGGGCGCAGGTCATGGCCGCATCGTCGCGGCAGTCCGGCTCGGTGCCGTCGAACACGTAGTACGCCCACGGGACGTTCTCCTTGTGCAAGAGGTACGTCAGGTCCGTCCACGCGTAGTCGGGGGGCGCGATCTGCGCCGCAGCCGTCTGCAGGTCGCGCTTGAGGGTGTCGGGCAGCTGGGCCTGGTCGATGGCCGTGCGGCAGTCGGCGAACGAATCGGCGGCCTTGCAGTGCTGCTGGAGGAAGGCGTGCAGTTCTGTGGCCAGATCGGGGCTGATGCCGGCGGCCGCCAGCGCCTTCTGGCATCCCGGTGTCTTCAGGCCGCCACGGCACTCTCCGATGATCGTGGTGCGGAGGCCGGCTCCGAAGTCCGGCGGGTTGCCGGGGCTCTGCAGGGCGTTGAGGCAGGATTGCGGGTTGCCTGCCGTGCTGCACTTCGCCGACCACTCGGAGACCATGTACAGGTGTGCGGGGAGGCTCCAGGATGCGTTGGGCTCGAACATGTGGTCCTGGAGCGTGAAGGCCTTGGCATATGACCAGTAGTTGGGGATGTCGCGGCCGTCGTGATAGCCCATAACGTCTGTCCGCGTGGCTCCCGCGCACGAGGGGTCATTGGGCGAACAGTCCGACGCCGCGTGCTCGGCCTGGGCGATGAAGCCGTCCATCTTTCCGCCGTCGATGTCCGCGGCAGCATTCGACTGCCCGTGCGGGCCACCCGAGTTCTTGTCTTCAGGATCGTAGTACGGCCTGACGCAGTCCCCGTGGGCGGGATCGGGGATGCAGGCAGTCGGCGTGCCGTCCTGCATCGGAATCCCATCGGCGCCCGGGTACGTGCCGAAGTAGCTGTCGAACGAGCGGTTCTCCTGCATGATCACCACGACGTGCTGGATCTTCGAGATCCCTGCGCCCGCGGCCTGGGTGCTGGGTGCGAGATGGCTGGCGGTCGCGAACACCCCGCCTGCGACGATGAGGAGAAGGACGACGGCGGCCGCGGACAGCGCGCTCAGGACGCGGTGGGAGCGGATCCACATCCGGATCCTGCGCTGACGTGGCCCGCGGCCGTCGGAGGTCCTGTCGGGAAGCGCGGGCGCTGGCTCGACCACTGGTGCTCCTTGTCATCTGGGCCTCACAGGGACAGATGCATCGGATGCACACAAGATACGCCTCCACGGCTTGCGCGACATCAGCTCCTCCCTGTGAGGCATCAGGGTTGACCTACGCGGTGACGGGTAGCTTCCGGAGGACAGACGCCCCCAGCGGAAAGGAGAACCAGGATGAGCGAAGAGCAGCCGAAGGGTCTTCACCCCGACGAGGAGCAGCCCGACGTCGAACGGCTGGACGGGTTCCAGCACGACACCGGCATCGCCTCGGACGAGAACGACGCAAAGGCCAGGGACCTTGAGGAGAAGGCCTACGGCGACGAGGACGACGCTCCCGACGTGCCGCTGCCGGGGTAGGGGCGGGACGCAAACCGGCCGCCCGACGTCCCCTGTCGGGCGGCCGCTCCGTTTCCCGGTCAGCCCTGGGTCGTGCCGCTCGAGGCGCTCGGGCTGCTCGAGCCGTTCGACGACGAACCCGACCCGCCGCCGTCGTGCATGTGGCCCTGGCCGAAGCCCGTGTCCGTGGTGACGGTCGCGTAGTCGGCGCTGACCTCGTACTTCACCCTGGTGCCGTTGGAGGTCGCGACAACGTCGAACGAGCCGTCGGAGTCCTTCCACGACCTCTCGATCGTCGCGCCGGCGTCCTTGGCCTTGACGGCCGCCGTGACTTTGGCGAGCTCGTCGTCGGTGAGGGCGGCCTGCTGACCGCCCATGCCCCGACCCATGCCCCGGCCGGCGTGGTCGTCTGCCGTGACGGTCGCATAGTCCGCGCTGACCTCGTAGCGGACGGTGGTGCCATTGGACGTCGCCATCGCGTCGAACGACCCGTCCTCGTCCTTCATCACCTTGGAGACCTGGGCGTTCGCGTCCTTCGCCTGGACGGCTGCCGTGACCTTGGCGGTCTCGTCGGCTGACGCGTCGGTGTGCTGGTGCCCTCCACGTCCCTGAGCCGTTCCGGATCCGGCGGTGCCGCTCGACGACGGCGACGGGCTGGGCGTGGACGCCGCGTTCGCGACCGCGGCCCCACCCCCGATGAGCCCGGCGACGGCGACGGCCGACGCCGCGGCGTAGCCGATGCGCTGGGTGATCTTCATGGTGTGCCTCCTGTGGTCACACGCGGCGTCTGCCGCGATGTCCACTCCACGATGCGCAGCGAACCTGTCATTCACCTTTCGAGGGGTTGTGCCGGGCGTGAGAGTCTGCTGGGGAAGCACTGCAACGACGCTCGGCGCTCGAGCGGCTCAAGCTGTCGAGGCGGACCTTCGGCTCTGGAAAGAGAGCCGGCCGTGGCCCAGACTGGGCCCCATGAGCGGCCCAGCGACGGCGAACCCTCCCCTCGAGCGCAACCTCGGCTTCAACCACGCACTGCACCCCGACAGGCCCTGGATCCGCCTGGTCCGCGCGGCGACCGGTCTTGCCATGCTCGCCGCGCTCGCCCAGGAGACCTACGACGCCACGCAGCCGGGCAACTCCGTCGACATCCCGCAGCTCTTCTCCCAGTTCACCTTCCACTCGAACCTCGTCCTCGGGATCATGTTCCTCGTCGCGGCGACGCGGCGGAGCGAGGCGCTGCCGCGCTGGTGGGACCACGTGTCCGGGGCGCTCGCGTTCTACCTCGTGATGACGGGCATCGTGTACGCCGTGCTGGTCGCCCCTCCGGGCGAGCCCTGGTGGACGCTGAACCTCTACTGGCCATGGATGGTCACCCACAAGATCGCGCCGGCGGTCGCCGGCCTCGACTGGCTCCTCGTCACGCGCACCACCCGCGGGCGGTGGTGGCGGCCGCTCGCCTGGATGGGCTACCCCGCGGCCTTCCTCACGTTCTCGTGGATCCGGGGCGCCCTCGACGGCTGGTACCCGTACGACTTCCTCAACCCGACGCTCGACGGCGGCTGGTCCGCCGTGCTGGTCGCGGCCGCCGAGGTGCTGGCCGCCTTCCTGGTGGTCGGCGTCGTCGTCCACGCTGCGGGGAACGCCCGGGCCGCGCTCGCGGTGGGCCGCCCGCACCGCCGGGGCCCGTTCGGCCGCATGCACGTCGGGAGCAGGACCGGCGGCAGGACCGCGTAACGGCGGACCTTCGCCTCTGGGGGCGGACAGCAGCGGCGGCGGACACTGGCTGCATGAGCGGCCCATCGACGCTGAACCCCCCGGTCGAGCGGAACCACAGCCTCATCGGCGCACTGGACCCGGACCGGATGTGGATCCGACTGCTGCGCGCGCTGGTCGGACTCGCCCTCCTCGTGGCCCTCGTCCAGAAGACGCTGGACGCCACGCTTCCGACCAACGATGTCGACATCCCCCAGCTCTACTCCGAGTTCACCATCCAGTCCAACCTGGCGCTCGGCGTCGTGCTCATCGCCTCGGCCGCGTTCCCGCGGGCGGCGCTGCCGGCGTGGTGGGACCACCTCTTCGGGGCGCTCGTGTTCTACCTCGTCATGACGGGCATCGTGTACGTCGTGCTCGTCGCGCCCCCCGATGAGCCGTGGTGGACGCTGGACCTCTACTGGCCGCAGATGCTCCACCACCGCATCGCCCCGCTGTTCGCGCTGCTCGACTGGCTCGTCGTCAACCGGACCGTCCGCGGCCGCTGGTGGCGCCCGTTCGCATGGATGGTCTACCCGGCCGCGTTCCTGGCCTTCTCGTGGATCCGCGGCGCCATCGACGGGTGGTACGTCTACGACTTCCTCGACCCGACGCTCGACGGCGGGTGGGCGGCCGTGTTCGTCTCGACCGGCCAGGTGCTGCTCGGCTTCCTCGTAGTCGCGGTGCTCGTGCACCTCGCGGGGAACCTCCGGGTGGCGCTGGGGCGGCGTGCCGCGCATCCGGGTCGCGCCCACCAAGGGCGCCCCTCCTAGGATGTCCGCATGAGCTCGATCGTGGTCCAGGCGTTCCTGACGCTCGACGGCGTCGTCCAGTCGGCCGGCGGCCGGGATGAGGACCGTGACGAGGGCTTCCCCTACGGCGGCTGGCAGAACGACTACGACGACGAGCTCGGCACCGAGATCGTCCGGGACTGGGAGACCAGGACCGAGGCGCTGCTGCTCGGGCGCGTGACCTACGAGATCTTCGCCGGCTCGTGGGGCGTGTGGGACGAGGACGCACCCGGCCTGCAGGGGGAGCTGACCCGCCGGTACAACCGCATCCCCAAGTACGTCGCCTCCCGCACGCTCGGCGGCGCCGACTGGAAGAACACGCAGCTCCTCGGCCCGGACGTGCCGGAGGCGGTGCGCAGGCTCCGGGCGCAGCCCGGCGGCGAGATCCGCGTCTGGGGGAGCACCCAGCTGGTGAGGACCCTGGCCGAGCACGACCTGGTCGACGAGTACCGGCTCCTCGTCTACCCGCTCGTGCTGGGCACCGGAAAGAGGCTCTTCGCCGAGGGGTTCCCCGTCTCCCGGTTCGCCCTGGCCGAGTCCCGCGCCCTGCCGTCCGGGATCGTTCTCTGCGTCTACCGCCGCGACGACGGCTGAGATGGCCAACAGCTCCACGGGCGAGTCGGTGATCCGCCGGGTCGTGCGGATCATGGACGCCTTCACCCGCGACCAGCCGGCCCTCACCCCGGCCGAGCTCGCCCGCGCAGCCGGCCTCTCGACGTCGACCGCCCATCGCCTCGCCACCGACCTCGCCGCCGAGGGCCTCCTGGCCCGGACTCCCGACGGCCGCTTCGCCGTCGGCGCCCGGCTGTGGGAGCTGGCGGCGCGCTCCACCCCGCTCGAGGAGTTCCGCCGCCGGGGCCTGCCCTTCCTCGAGGGCGTCCACGCGGCCGTGCGGCAGCACGTCTCCCTCGCCGTGCCGGATCTGGACACCGGCACGGTCCTGTACGTCGAGCGGCTCGACCAGCACGGCAATGCCGTGAAGAACCTCGGGGAGGTCGCCGCGCGCCTCTCGCTGACAGAGACCTCGCCCGGCCTCGCGATCCTCGCCTTCTCCCCGCCCGACGTCCGCGAGCGGGCGCTCGCCCCCGCGGCCCCGGCGGACTCGGGCGGGTCCGCGCACGACGCCGCGCCCGGCCTCCGCGCGGCCCTCGCCGAGGTGCGGCGCACCGGGTACTGCCGGCTGGCGGGCGTCCTCGTCGAGGAGAACGTCGGCTACGCCGTGCCCGTCTTCGGCGAGGGGAACGCCGTCGTGGGCGCGATCGCCGTGGTCATGCCGCTGGAGGACGAGCGGGCCGAGCTCGTCCTCCCGGTCCTGGTCTCCGCGGGCCGGGGGCTCTCGCGGGCGATGGGTGCCGAGCGGCGCCCGTACGGCGAGAGGGCGTGGCTGCGCCCGCGCGGAGACGGGCAGTAGGGGTCACTCGGGGACGACGCGGACGGTCTGGAGCTTCGGGTCCGCGGGGTCCGGCAGGTACAGCCCGGCCTCGAGGCCGCTGAGCAGGTAGTCCAGGATGGTCTGGCTGATGCGCTCACCCGGCAGGATCGCCGGCACCCCGGGCGGGTACGGGGTGATCTGCTCGGCGGCGATCCGGCCCGCCGCCTCGCCCACGGCGACCACCTCCACCGGGCCGAAGAAGGACGCGCGCGGCTGCTGCGCCATGTCCGGCTCGAAGTCGGATCCGTGCGGCAGTTTGATCTTCGGCGGCGTGGGCATCGAAGGCGCCGCCCGGACGAGCTGCTCGAGGGCCGCGAGGAGACGCTCGGCGCTCGCGTCGTCGTCGGCGGTCGTGATCACTGCCTCGACGCGGCGGTGGTCCACGAGGCTCATGTCGATGCGCTGCTCGGCCCGGAGCCAATCCGAGGCCTGGTAGCCGCTGATGCCCAGTCCGGTCACGTCGATGAGGATGTGCAGCGGGTCCAGATCGTGCGATGCCTCGGCCTCGAGCAGTTCGTCGTGGGGGACGTGCAGGCCCGGGAGGGCCTCGATGTCCGCGCGCAGGCGCTGGGCGAGCTGGATGGCACGGTCCAGGAGCTCGGTCCCGTGGAGCGCCATCTGCCGGCGCCACCCGTCGATCCCTGCGTAGAGCATGACGTTCGAGCTGGTGCTCGCGAGGAGGTCGGCGCACTGCTGGAGTCGGACGGGGTCCACGAGCGACCCCTGCAGGTGGTAGACGGAGCCCTGCTCGAACCCCATGCCCATCTTGTGCACGCTCACGACGCAGATGTCGGCGCCGGCGGACATGGCCCACGTGGGCAGCCCGTCGTGGAACGGCAGGTGCGCGCCCCAGGCCTCGTCCACGATGAGCGGCTTGCCGCGGGAGTGGCAGACCTCCGCCATGGCCTCGAGGTCGGCGCAGGTCCCGTAGGGCGTGGGGCTGACGATCAGGGCCGCCGCGGCGTCCGGGTGGCGCTCCCACATCTTCTCGACGGCCTCGGGCGCGGGAGGGTGGGCGAGGTGCAGGTCCTCGTCGTAGCGCACGGGGATCCACTGCGGGCGCAGCCCCGAGAAGAGCAGGCCGGCGGTGACGGACTTGTGGGCGTCGCGGCTGATGAGGATTTCCCCGTCGCCCTGGGTGACGGCCAGCATGGCGGCCTTGACCGAGAGCGAGCTGCCGCACGTGGAGAAGAAGGCCTGCTCTGCGCCGACGGACTCGGCCATGAGCTTCTCGGCGTCGCTGAGGACACCCCCGGATGCCTTCCGGTCGTCGAGCCCGGCCGTGGCGAGGACGTCCGAGCGGAACGTGTCCCGGCCGAGCGCATCGATCGTGCGGGGGTCCGCGCCCCGCCCCTGGCGGTGGCCCGGGGGCGTGAAGCCGTACCGGTCCAGTCGGTGGTACTCCTCGAGGGCCTCGAGCACCGGAGCCTTCCTCTGGTCCATCTTCTCCTGACCCATCACTGTCCCTTCGTGCTGGTGGGTGGCTGCCTGCGGGTGAGCACGACGCCGCTCCTCGGCGCCGCGGGCATGTGCCGCAGATCGATCGTGAGGTCCTGGATGCGCGCCTCGAACTCGGGGTGCTCGCCGACCACGCGCGCCGCGGAGCTGATCAGGCCCAGGGTGGCCCCCTCGCCCGGGCAGCGGTGGCCCGTGACCACGTCGCCGCCTCCCTGGGGGATGAGGGTGTTCGGGTCGGGGTTCCACCTGTGGAAGCGGTCGGGGTCGAAGCTCTCCGGGTCGTGCCACACCCGCGAGTCGTGGTTGGTCCCGTACAGGTCCAGGAGGGCCATGTCCCCGGCCTCGAACTCGTGGCCGCGCCAGGCGAACCGGCGCAAGGCCGTTCCGCCCACGAGGGGGAAGAAGGGGAAGTAGCGCCGCACCTCCTGGGAGAAGAGCAGCTCGTCCTCGGCGGAGCCTTCTGCCAGCCGAGCCCGCCAGAGCGGGCGCTGGATGAGGGCCACCACGGCGAACGCCATGAAGCGCCCGACGGCGACCACGGGCCGGAGCAGGTTGAGCAGCTCGACCGCCGCCACCGGTTCCGGCAGGAGCTGGCCGCGGTCGTCGCGGTGGAGAGCGACGGCGGCGGCCGGGCTTGCGCTGTCCGCCCCGGCACCGTCCTCGCGCAGCCGGGCGATCTGCTCGGCCGCCCAGCGCTCGGTGGTGACCCGCCGGCGTCGTGCCTTCCAGTTCGGTGGACCCAGCGAGCCCGCCTTGTCCACCATGAGCCCGAATTCCTCCGAGCGCTGCTGCACGACCGCGGGCGGGGCCTCGAGGCCGGCCCAGCGGAGGGCCGCCTCCGTCAGGACGGCGCGCACCTCGGTGTCGAGCACGAAGCGTCGGCAGTCGGGCCTGCTGAGGGCGGCGTCGAAGGCAGCCGCGAACCTCTCGGCCAGGCGTTCCTCGGAGCGGTCCGTGAGCTGGTCGAGGAAGAGGCGCTTGCGGCGGTGGTGGGCCAGGCCCGTGAGGGTCTGGACGCTGCCCTGGTCCTGGAGGAGGTGCTGGGCGCTGCGGGGGACGGCGTTTTCCCGGGTGAAGTTGAGCGGGTCGTAGAACGTGGCCGAAGCCTCGGCCCCGCGCAGGCACACGACCGGGCGCAGCAGGAGCCGCGTGCCGAAGACGTCGGTTCCGAGCCGGTCGCAGCGGGTGGAGATGAACGTGTAGCCCTCCCTGCGGAAGGCGAGCGTGCTGTCGGGGAGCCGTGGGATTGCTGAGGGCGCCATGGACCCGGTCCTCCCGTCGAAGGTTGGTGTCGAGCAGGCACTACCCCGTGGAGAGGCATCCAAAAGGAGCGCGCGCGGTCGGGCCGAGCCGGTGGTTGAGCGGAGTCGAAACCACTTACGGGTTCCGACTCCGCTGGGTTCCGCTCAACCAGCGGCGTGGTCGGGCCGAGCCGGTGGTTGAGCGGAGTCGAAACCACTTACGGGTTCCGACTCCGCTGGGTTCCGCTGAACCAGCGTGGCTAGTTGGAGGGGAAGTTGTAGGAGGCGCCGGAGGCGTGGGCGGGTTCGGGCCAGCGCTGGGTGATGACCTTGGCCCGGGTGTAGAAGGCCACGCCTTCCTCGCCGTAGATGTGCTTGTCGCCGAAGAGGGAGTTCTTCCACCCGCCGAAGGAGTGGTACGCGACCGGGACGGGGATCGGGACGTTGACCCCGATCATGCCCACGTGCACCCCGCGGTGGAACTTGCGGGCGTTGGACCCGGAGGAGGTGAAGATCGCGGTGCCGTTGCCGTACGGGTTGGAGTTGATCAGCTCGATCGCCTCCTCCACGGTCTCCACCCGCACCACGGACAGGACCGGGCCGAAGATCTCCTCGGTGTACGCCTCGGTGTCGGTGGCCACGTTGTCGATGACGGTGGGCCCGAACCAGTTCCCGCCCTCCTTCCCGGGAACGGTGAACTCCCGCCCGTCCACGACCAGGTCCGCCCCGGCCTCGGCCGCGGCGGTGACGATGCCCTTCATGCGGTCCCTGGACGCGGCGGTGATGATCGGGCCCATCTCCGCGCCCGGGTCGGTGCCCTCGGCGACCTTGACGGCCTCGGCCCGGTCCTTGACCTTCCCCACCAGCGGGTCGGCGGCCTCCCCGACGGCCACGGCGACGC
>NZ_JBCHVF010000011.1:0-164840 GCF_050474465.1 Sinomonas sp. B1-1
TCGAATGGGAGGACGCCGGCATGGACCGCCTCACCGGCGCCCCCGAGGCCCTGACGGCCCTGAAGAAGTTCGACTTCGCCCCCTCCACCGCCTCCTTCGACGCCGCCTTCAGCAACCAGACCTGACGTCAGCCGCGGCGCGCGGAAGGCGGGCACGTCTGGACTCTACCGAAGCACGATGGCGAGGCCGTCGGGGTCGGTGACCCGCGCGCCGTCGTGCGTCCGCTCTGGGGCCAACCCCCGCTCGGCAAGGGTCGCGACGGCGGCGTCGAGGTCGGCGACCCGCAGCGCGAGGCGCGGGAACCGCGGGCCGGTGGCGGCCGGCGTCGTGAGCTGGAGGACGTCGTGGCCCAAGCGGAAGCGGCCCTCCCCCGCGGGCTGCATGCCTACGGTATCGGCGAAGAGACGTGCGGCGGCGTCGGGACCGCTGGCGGCGTAGGCGACGTGGTCGAGGGACTCCGCGAGGGCGCCGGGCGCCTCGGGGATGCGGAGGTCGAGGTCCCGCTGGAGGTGCTCGATGCGGGCGCCGTCGGGCATGAGGACGAAGGCAAGGCGGCCGAAGCCGGTGCCGGCGGGCTTGGGCGGGGTGGCGTCGAGGCAGCCGGCGGCGAGGAGGCGGGCGTAGTCGGCGTCGAGGTCGTCGCTGAGGAATGCGAGGTGGTCCGGGCCGAACGGGAGCGGCGTGAGCGCCTCGGGGTCGTGGATGAACTCGACCAGGCCGCCGGCAAGCTGGACGTAGGCGATCTGGACGGGCGTGCCGACGACTGTCTCGTGGAAGACGACGCGGGCGTCGAGCGCGGCGTAGAAGTCCAGGGAAGCGCGGATGTCGCGCACGAGGACGCCGAGGTGGTTGAGCTCGTGGATCACGCGGGCGCCTTCCGTCGGTGGGGCTGTTCGTCGGAGAGCCTACTGGCGATCCTGCTCGCGTAGTACCGAGTAGGCCCCGCGGGCCAAGCACGGATACCTCGCCCTCCGCGTAATAGGCTTCCCCCAGTGGGGAGCGCGGTGCCCACGGGATATCCGCCTCGACCACCTGCTGGAGAAGCCATGAAGCCTGCCCTGAGGGCGGCCAATACCCTGCTCGCAACCGCGGCGCTCGTCGCCGCCACCATGGTCGGACTCGCCTCTGGGGCCCAGGCCTCCCCGCAGGTCTACAACCCCTGCGGCTGGCTCAGCCTCGGGCAGGTGAAGTTCTCGGCCTACGGCGCCAACCGCGTCACCTTTGCCACGTCAACTGACAGAAGCTCGGACGTCGTCACGATCACCGGGTGCGTCCGCTCGGGCAGCGGCTACGTGCAAGAGTGGCAGGACTGGGGATACATCGGTCTGAATGGCTTCGCGGCCGGCAGCACGTGGGAAGACTCCTACCGGTCGCCGAGCGGGTCGTTCAGCATGACCGAAGCCCTCGGCCGCTCGAACCCCGGCACGGCGCTGGCCTACCACACGCTCAACCCCAACTCCCGCTGGGGCGGTGAGCGCGGGGCCACTTACAACCAGTACTTCGAGGGCGCGGGTGGGGAGTCCGACGAGAACCTCTGGTACTACATGAACCTGGGCTACTACGAGCAGGCAGCGGTCATCAACTACAACCGCTACCCGGACATGCCGACCGTCCAGGGCGCCTCGTTCGCGATCTTCTTCCACGCTGGCCGCGTCCCCTCGGCCGGGTGCGTGTCCACGAGCCTGTCTACCGTGACCCGCCTGCTCCAGACCAACCGCCCCGGGGACCGGATCATCATGGGTGCCGTCGACGACGTCTTCACCCCGTACATCTCCGACCCGTTCGGGGCGATCACGAACAAGTACGGTTCCACCGGCGGCACCTTCGGCCCACTGGGGAACCCGACCTCGAACGAGACGGGAGGGCTGGCCGAGGGCGGCTCGTACCAGTTCTTCAACGGCGGGGCCATCTACTGGTCCCCGGGCACCGGTCCGCACACGATCGGCGGCGGGATCCTCAGCGCGTGGCGGAGCACCGGAGCCGAGGGCGGGTACCTCGGCTACCCGACCACGGACGAGATCGGCGGCCTGAAAGACGGCGGGACCTACCAGATGTACCAGAACGGCGCGATCATCTGGTCCCCGGCCACGGGCGCGCGCATCTCCAACGGCGCGATCCGCAACGCCTGGGCCTCAACCGGGTACGAGAACGGCTACCTCGGCTACCCGACCACCGACGAGATCCGCGGCCTCAAGGACGGCGGGACCTACCAGATGTACCAGAACGGGGCGATCATCTGGTCCCCGGCCACGGGCGCGCACATCTCCAACGGAGCGGTCCGCAGCGCTTGGGCGGGAACCGGGTACGAGAACGGCTACCTCGGCTACCCGACCACCGACGAGATCCGCGGCCTCAAGGACGGCGGGACCTACCAGATGTACCAGGGCGGCGCGATCATCTGGTCCCCGGCCACGGGTGCGCACGTCTCGAATGGGGCCGTGCGGAACGTCTGGCTCGGCGCCGGAGGGGAGAACGGCTACCTCGGCTACCCGACCACGGACGAGATCCGCGGCCTCAAGGACGGCGGGACCTACCAGATGTACCAGGGCGGGGCCATCGTCTGGTCCCCCGCGACCGGGGCGCGCATCTCCAACGGCGCCGTCCGCAACGCCTGGGCGGCCACCGGCTACGAGAACGGCCCGCTGGGCTACCCGACCTCCAACGAGCAGCCCGTCTCCAGCCGCACGGTGCAGGACTACCAGGGCGGCTTCATCGGCTGGACCCCGCAGAACGGCGCCTTCACGGTCACCGGGGCGATCGCCGACTCCCTCCACGCCAACCGCGGCATGGGCGCACCGGTCGGGCCCGAGGTGAAGACCGCCGATGGCGCGTACCAGATGTTCACGAACGGCGCCATCATCTGGACCCCGGCTACCGGGGCGCACGTCTCCACTGGCGCCATCCGCAGCGTCTGGGCGGGCACCGGCTACGAGGGCGGCCCCCTGGGCTACCCGACCACGGACGAGTTCGCCGCCAGCGGCGGCTGGTACCAGACGTACCAGGGCGGGTCGATCTTCTGGTCGCCGGCCACGGGCGGCCGCGTCGTCGCGACGGACTTCGCGGCGAAGCTGACCTCGGGCGCACTGGCCACCCTGGGCTACCCCACGGCGAACGCGGTCACGAACCTCACCGGCGGCGGGTCGTCCCAAGCCTTCCAGAACGGGATCCTGGTCGAATCCCCGGCCACGGGCGTCCACCCGCTCACCGGCGCCATCCTCAAGGCGTGGACCGGGGCAGGCGCGCAGGACGGCGCACTCGGCTACGCGACGAGCGACCCGTACGCCGGGGCGAACGGCTCGACCGTGCAGGACTTCGAGCATGGGAGCATCCTCGTCGCCACGGACGGCACCGTGACCGTCACGCGCCAGCAGGACGCGTCCGCCGCGGCGCCCGCTCCGTCGACCGCTGCCCCGGCCACCACGGCAGCGGCACCGACTGCGGCTGCTGCCCCGGTGACCACAGAGGCAACCGCTGCCCCGGCCGGTCCGACTCCCGCTGCCACTCCGACTCCGACAGCGACGGCACCGACCGCCAGCCCTGCCACGGCCGCTGCTGCCGCCGCTCCGACACCCACCGCTGACCCGGCGGTGACGGCCGCGACAACGTCCGGATGGTAACCGGCAGACGGGAAGGGCCCGGGCCGCGCGAAGCGGTCCGGGCCGCCGGAATTGTCGGGTTCCCGCGGGTGCAACGCCCGCGCACCCGCGGGAACCCGACAATTCCGGCGGGAGGTGGCGGCCAGCTCCGGTCAGATCCAGCGGGGCGGGGCGGGCACCTCGGCGAGCTGTTCGCCGTCGCGCGCGGCGGTGAGGTCCTGCCCCGGCTCGGCGCCGCGGCCGGCGGCCCAGCGCACGACGGCGGGCAGCCGGCCCTCGATGACCGTCGCCCCGGGCCCGGGGTCGCCGAGGGTGAGCCCGTCGTCGTCCCCGTCCACGACCCGCAGGGCCAGGCCTGCCGTCTCGCCGCGCTTCTCCCAGGCTCCCCAGATGTCCCCGAGGAGGCGGCGCAGCACGTCGGCCGGGATGTCCGCGAAGCGGGCGCCGTTGTCGAGGTCGACGGCGTGCAGCCACACCTCGCGGATGCGCATCCACACGGTCTCGGACACGGGGACGAGCCTGCCCTGGGCGGTGCGGACCTCCTCGCCCCACTTCGCATCGGGCAGGTCGCGCCACTCGACCGAGAGGTGGATCGCCGAGTGGTCGAACAGGTTCACCAGCGCGATCGGCGGCAGCGTCGCACCGAACTCGATCTCCTCGTTGCGCGCCTGCGGCGAGGAGTACATGGGCGTCTCGACGCCGGTCGCGGCCCACTCGACGAGCCGGGCGATGGCCCGGGCGTTGTAGCCCACGTGGGCTATGACGTGCCGGCGCGACCACCCCGGCAGCAGCGAGGGCCCGTCCATCTCCGCATACGAGAGCTCCCCGAGCTTCCGGGCGAAGAACGCCGTGCCGCGCCGGGCCGTGAGCAGCCCGGCGCGGACCTCCGCGTCCTGGACGAGGTCGTGGCGGGCGACCACCTCAGGCGCCCGGTTCCGCGGCCGCGTTCTCGGGAAGCACGACGCCGGCCGGCAGCACCGCGGGGATGTCCGCCTGGGCGCGGGCCACGTTGCGCAGCTGCCCGATGCCCTCGACCGAGACCGTCACGGTCTGCCCGTCGGTCAGGTACACCTCCGGGGTGCGGGCGCGGCCGACGCCGCCGGTGGTGCCGGTGAGGATGAGGTCGCCCGGGTTGAGGGTGATGATCTCGGAGATGTAGGAGACGAGGTGCTCGGGGGTGAACACGAGGTCCCCGATCGAGCCGGTCTGCATCCGGTTCCCGTCCACGTCGGTGGTGATCGCCGCGTTCCGGTCCAGCTCCTCCGGGGTCACCATGACCGGCCCCACCGGGGTGGAGCGCTCCCACATCTTCCCCTGCAGCCACTCCTTCGTGCGGAACTGGTACGAGCGCATCGAGATGTCGTTCGCCGCCGTGTACCCGGCGATGTACTGCCCCGCCTCGGACTCGGGCACGCGCCGGGCCTGCCTGCCGATCACGACGACGAGCTCGGCCTCCCAGTCGATCGCGTGGTCGGCGGCGGGCAGCTCGATGTCGTCGTACGGGCCGGTGAGCGTCTCGGCGAACTTCGCGAACAGTGTCGGGTACTCCGGAAGGTCCCGGCCCATCTCCGTGATGTGCGAGGCGTAGTTCAGGCCCACGCACAGCACCTTCGACGGCGTGGGGACCACCGGCGCGAGGTCCGCGCCCTCGCTCGGGTGGCGCGCGCCGTCGGCCTTCGCCGCGATCTCCCGCCAGCCGGGCACGGCCAGCAGCGTGCCCAGGTCGGCGTACCCGGTCACCTCGACGTAGGCGTCCTCGTCCTGGCGGACGGCGACGGTGCGCCCTGTGCCGAGGCCGGGGGTGCGGAGGGTAGCGAGCTTCACTGATTCTTCTCCTTGGGAGTCTGGCCTTCGATGAAGGTGCGGTTGAAGTGCAGGCGCTCGAAGATCGGCGCATCGCCGAACGCGAACAGGTCGAACTGGGTCTCTGCCTCGATGGACCACGCGGCCCACGACGGCACCACGATCATGTCACCCTTGGACACGGCGGTCCGCTCGCCGTCGAGGACGAACGCGCCCTCGCCCTCGAAGACCTGGTAGACGCTCGAGCCGACCTCGCGGGTCGTGCGCGTGGCGACGCCCGGGCGCAGGCGGTGGAACTCGGCGCGGATGGTCGGCATGACGTCCCCGCCGGTGGTCGGGTTGACGAACCGGACAGCGGCGTGGCCCTGCCCGACGGTGGCCGGGTGGCCCTCGTCCTCGAGCGCGAGCTGCTCGGTCAGGGCCCGGTCGGTGTGCTCCCACCGGTACGCCCCGATCGGGGAGGACACCGTGTTCTCGAGCTGGGACAGCGGGCGCAGGCCCGGGTGGCACCACAGCCGCTCCGAGCGGGAGATCTCCGGGGTGGCCTCGTCCGTGACCCGCTCGGTGCCGAACTCGAAGAACCCGGCGTCCATGCCGTGCACGAACGGGATGTCGAGCCCGTCGATCCACGCCATCGGCTCGTCCCGCTCGTTGTGGTGGCCGTGGAAGTTCCAACCCGGGGTGAGCAGGAAGTCGCCCCGGGACATCCGCACCGGGTCCCCGTTCACCACGGTCCACACGCCCTCGCCCTCGACGACGAACCGGAACGCGTTCTGCGAGTGCCGGTGCTCCGGGGCCACCTCGTGCCCGCCGAGGTACTGGATGGCGGCCCAGAGGGTCGGGGTCGCGTACGGCAGGCCGCCCAGACCCGGGTTGGCGAGGGCGATGGCCCGGCGCTCCCCGCCGCGGCCCACGGGCACGAGCTCGCCGGCGCGCTCTGCCAGCGGCAGCAGGGTGTTCCACCGCCACACGTGGGGCACGGCCTTCGGCGAGGGCACCATGGGCATCAGCTCGTCCAGCTGCGTCCACAGAGGGATCATGTTCTCCTGCGCCATCGTGGCGTACATCGCCTCGAGCTCGGCGGCCTCCTCGGGCGTCGGCTCGGCGGCGACCATCACGTTCTTCGCTGTGCTGTGCGTCGCGGCGCTGTGCGACGCGACGCTGTCCTGCGTACGGGTGGTGTCCCCATCGATGCTCATCGTGGCCTCCTTGCCATGGTTCTTCCGATTCTCCGTCATTTCGGGTGCCGTTCAGCGCGACTCGGCCAGGGCGGCCTGCCGCGCGGCGATGTCCGCCCGGAGCTCCTTCTTGTTGATCTTGCCGACCTTGGTGGTCGGGAGCTCCTCGACGACCACAAGCCGCTCCGGGAGCTTGAACGCGGCGATGCCGTAGCTCCGCAGGGCCTCCTGGACCCGCTCGAGGGTCAGCTCGGCGCCCGGGCGGAGGGTCACGTAGAGGCAGAGCCGCTCGCCCAGGACCGGGTCCGGCATCGCGACGGCAGCGACCATCGTGACCTCCTCGAGCCGGTAGACGAGGCTCTCGATCTCCTCCGCGGAGATCTTCTCCCCGCCGCGGTTGATCATGTCCTTGTCGCGGCCCTGGACCACGAGGTTCCCGTCGGGGCGGCGTTCGACGACGTCGCCGCTCGCGTACCAGCCGCCGTCGGCGAAGGCGCGCTCGTTGGCCTCCGGCGCCCGGTAGTAGCCGCGCGGGGTGTAGGGCCCGCGGGTGAGGATGGCCCCGGCCTCGCCGTCGGGCAGGTCGTTGCCGAGCTCGTCGACGATCCGGACCTCGTCCGCCTCGCTGACCGGCCGGCCCTGGGTGGTGCACACGACGTCGTCGGGGTCGTCGAGGCGGGTCATGTTGATCAGGCCCTCCGCCATGCCGAAGACCTGCTGCAGCTGGGCGCCGAGGACCGGCCTGACCTTCCGCGCGAGCTCGTCCGGCATCCGCGACCCGCCCACCTGCAGCACCGCCAGGCTCGCCAGCTGCGTGCCGCCGGCCTCCTGCTGGTACTCGATCCACCGCTGCGCCACGGCCGGGACCGCCGCCGCCATCGTGACCCGCTCGGCCTCGACGGTGGCGAACACGCGCGCGGGCGAGGGCGAGGGGAGCATGACGGCGGTGCCCCCGGCGAAGAACGCCCCGAGGATGCCGGGGCAGGCGAGCGGGAAGTTGTGGCTGGCCGGGAGGGTGCCGAGGTAGACCGTCTCCTCCGTCAGGCCCGCGGCCTCCGAGCAGACCCGGACGTTGTACGCGTAGTCATTGTGCGTGCGCGTGATGAGCTTCGGCAGCCCGGTGGTCCCGCCGGAGAGCAGGAAGCACGCGGGGCTGGCCGGGTCCGGGGCGGCGGCGTCGAGGCGCGCACGCGCGCCGGCGGGACCGTGGCCCGGGGCCAGCAGCGGCTCCAGCGGCGTCCCCGCCGGCCCAGCCTCCCCGCTGACGAGCGTCCATTCCACGCTGGGCACGGCCTCGGCGACCTCGGCGGCGAGCTCGCGGTGGTCGAACTCCTTGATGAGGTCCGGCACCACGAGGGCCCGGACCTCGGCGAGGTCGGCGAGGAACGCCAGCTCGTAGCGGCGGTGCGCGGGCAGCGCCATGACCGGGATGATCCCGGCACGGAAGCACGCGAGCGTGAAGACCGCGAACTGCCAGCCGTTGGGGAGCTGGACCAGGACGCGGTCGTCGGGGCGGAGCCCGAGCGCGAGGAGGCGCTCCGCCCCGGCGTCCATGCGGTCGGCGAGCTCCCGGTACGTCATCCGCACGTCGCCGTCGACCAGGGCGGTCTTCTCCGGCAGCCGGTCGGCGGTGTCGTGGACGTAGGCGCCGAGCGCACGGTCCTCCCAATAGCCCTTGGCCCGGAACTCGGCGGCGAGCTCGGCGGGCCAGGGAACGGTTCCCTCGCGGGTGGGGTGCGTCATGCGTCCTCCTCGACGGTGAGCGGGGTGTCGGCGGCCTCGATGACCACGGCGTCGAGGGCCACGAGCCCCTTCGGGGTGACCCGCAGGGGGTTGATCTCTGCTTCTGCGATGCGGGGGTTGGCCAGGAGCGCCCCGCCGAGTGCACGCACGGCGTCGGCCAGCGCGCCGGCGTCGAGCTCGGGGCTGCCGCGGAAGCCGTGCAGGAGCTCGCGGGCGGCGAGCTCGTCCGGCATCGCGAGGGCGGAGCGGCGCGAGACCGGGAGGGAGCGGACCGCGACGTCGGCGTAGACCTCGGTGGCGAGCCCGCCCAGGCCGAGCACCACGACGGGCCCGAAGACCGGGTCCCGCCGGGCCCCGAGCACGAGGTCGACCCCGGGGTCGGCCATGCGCTCGAGCAGGAACGCGGACGCTCCGATGGCTTCGAGGGCGTCGAGGGCCGCGTCGAGGCGGGCGGCGGAGTCGATGCCGAGGTGCACGCCGCCGATCTCGGTCTTGTGGAGCACGCCCGCGTCGAGCAGCTTCACGGCGACAGCACCTCCGGAGCGGGTGAGCTCGGCGAACGCGGCGTGTGCCTCGGCGCGGGTGGCGGCCCGGCGGCGCTCGGGGGTGCGGATGCCGAGCGCGTCCAGGAGGCCCTTGGCGCGGTCCTCGTCCCAGGGCCCGGACAGCGGGCCGGCGCCGTCGGAGGGCCGGCGCGGGGCGGCGCCGTCGTCCTCCCCCTGGCGCAGGTGCTGGGTGCGGGCGTCGGCGGCGAGGGCCGCGAGGCCCCGGGCGAGCGCGGAGGGGCCCGCGAGCACCGGGACGCCGAGGCCTGCGGCGGCCTCGCGGGCGCGCCGTACGTCGGCCTTGGGCCCGTCGACGCCGATGACGGCCGGCACGCCGTCCAGGCCCGCGTCCCGGACGGCCGCGGCGAGGTCCAGGACGGGCTCGGTGATCGCGTAGATGCCGAGCAGGTCCACGGCTGGGTCGTCCGCGACGGCGCGCAGCACCCGGTCGTACCCGGGCCCGGGCCGGCCGGTGTCCACGGGGTTGGCCTGGAAGGTCAGGGGCGGCAGGACCTCCGCGATGGCCCGCTGTGACGCGTCGCCGAGGCGCGGCAGGGGCACTCCGGCGCCGTGGAGGTGGTCGGCGATGATGAGGCCCGGTCCGGCCTGCGCGGTGACTAGGCCGACGGCGGCCGCCTCCCGGGGTGCCGGGCGTCGCCCGGAGAGGGCGGTCACCGCGTCGACGAGTTCGGTCTCGTCGTCGACGACGACGGCCCCCGCCTGCCGCAGGACCGCGCGGGTGGTGCGCCAGGACGTCGCGAGGGCGCCGGTGTGGGACTGGGCGAACTCGGAGACGTCGTTGCGGCCGACCACGAGGGCGACGACCGGCTTGCGCGCGGAGAGCCGGCGGACGGCGTCGAGCAGGCGGGGCCCGTCGGCAACGGTCTCGAGGTGGAGCGCGACGGCGGCGGTCGCCTCGTCCTCGGCGAGGTACTCCAGGACGTCCGGGGCGGTGACGCCGAGCCCGGCGCCGATGCCGACCCCGAGGCTCACGCCCACGCCGGCCCGCTCGAGGTGGAAGGCGAGCACGTGGTTCACTCCTCCGCTCGCGGCGACGACGCCCACCGACCCGGCGCGCAGGCCCGCCACGCCGGGGACGAAGCTCGCGCGCAGGTCCCTGCGGGGCACGAAGAAGCCGGAGGTGTTGGGGCCGAGCACGCGGATGCCGGTCTCGGCAGCGACGGCCCGGACGGCCGCCTCGTGCTCGAGGCCCGCTCCCCCGGCCTCGGCGAACCCGCCGGCGCAGACGAGCGCCGCGGAGACGCCGTGCGCCGCGGCCTCGCGGAGGGCGTCGGCGGTGGCCG
This sequence comes from Sinomonas sp. B1-1, assembly GCF_050474465.1. Lineage (NCBI taxonomy): Bacteria > Bacillati > Actinomycetota > Actinomycetes > Micrococcales > Micrococcaceae > Sinomonas > Sinomonas sp. B1-1. The sequence continues at coordinate 10,170 of NZ_JBCHVF010000011.1, forward strand.
CCGCGGGGACGCACAGCACGGCGAGGTCGACCGGTTCGGGGCTGGCCGCGACGGCCTCGGCGATGCTGGCGAAGACGCCGGGGGTGCCGGCGGCGCGGCTGTTGACGTGGAGCACGGGGCCGCCGAACGCGGCGAGGGACTCGGCCATCGCGGCGCCGAGCTTGCCAGGGGTCGAGGACGCGCCGACGAGCACGATGCCCCGGGGTTCGAACAGCTACCGTCGCGCCACCGGTCGGGAGTTCGACTCCATCCATTCCGTCATCGCGGTACTCGTGAGAAGTTCCACCCCCGGCGTGGTGCCGTTTCGACGGCGTGTTTGGCAACGGGCCCTGGGAGCCTTCGAGGGTGCCAATGTTCATAGGGTTCGATACCGCCCCTCGACGTTCAATCGGCTTGAGTTAGTCCCCGGCAGTCGTTGGCGACCCGAATGTCGCCCCCAAACCGAAGACGTGTCGGCGCACTGGTGCCCCCGTTCAAATCTGGGGCGCAGACAACGGCGGCCAGGGCTTCTGCGAGGTGCTGACGATGGCCGCTTCAACTGGCGAGGCAGACCACACCAAACGCATCAACGGGCACTGTGGTGAGCAGCAGCCGCCTCCTTCCTGCCCTGCGAAAGAACCAGACGGGTCGCTCCTATTGACCTCCACGCCATGCCGTCAGAGCAAGGGTGCGAAAATGGTCTCCATGCCCATGGACCAGTTCGGGCTTTTCGACGAGCCCTCGTCGGCGCGAGATGAAGTTCGCGTCGAACCTAAGATCACCGACGAACAGGTCCAGAAGCTCCGCGAGGCCTTCGCCTCGGCTGGCATTTCCTCAATGGACGAGCGCAAGGCCATCATCGAGTCGTGCACCGTCCGTCCCGTGGCCACCATCCGCGAGGTCTACGCCCACGAGACGCCACGGATCCTTCGCCGCATCGAGGAGCATCGGAACTACACCGGCCCGTCGACCGGCTGCGCGTGGGATACCCGCGAAGAAGACACCTGGATCGACCGGATGTGAGCCCGCCTGCCAAGAGAAGGGAGCCCTGAGTATGGCTCGCGTGCGCTCTATCGCGCCCGGATCGCAGCGGGTGGTCTCCCACCCGACCCTCGTCGACTGCTTCTGGCAGACGCTGGACACGCCCGACGGCGAGACGCTCCTGCACCTGTCCACCTTCGGCTCGGACAGCCGCCAGTCGAAACCCAAGAGCAGCCAGTCCCTCCAGCTCGACCGCACCCAAGCTGAGCAGCTGCTCGGCGTCCTGTCGGCCGCCTTTCCCGGGCTTGTCGCCCAGACGGACTCCGAGGAGGAGGCCGCGCCGACCAGAGAGCCGCAACCGGACGACGACGCCCACGCACCTCGGGACGAGAACCTCGTCAAGGCGTTGGAAGCCTCCGCCACATTCGCCGCCCAATGGACCGTGGCGGGCCGCATCCCGTTGAGCCCCGCGGAGGTCGCCGCATTCATCGGAACCCTCGCCGCGGCGCCGGGCGCGAGGCTGCCCCTGCAAAGCGTTGCCGCAGCGATGGGTGTCCGCCCTACTAGGCTCCAAGGCGCCCTCGCCACCCTCGAGAAGGTCATGAACGTGGAGGGTTATCCGGTGCTGGAAGCCGTTGACGCCCACCTCCGCTTGGACGTGTCCCTCCTCCGAGAACAGTTCGCACTGAACGCAGTCGAATCGACCGGTCTGAGAGCCCGAAACAGTTGATAATGTGAAGTTCACGCACGCGAGGCAAAATGGGGAGGTGGCGTGTCCGACGAGCGGTGGGTCGAGGTCTCCAAGTCCCAGTTCACTCACGAAGCCGAGGGCTTGAATTACCTCCGCTCCAAACTCCCCATGCACTCCCCGTACCGCGCCTGGACCAACTTCGAGTTCCGCGACAGCCGGGGCCGCTGGCACGAAGTGGACGCGCTCGTCCTGACCCAGAGCCGCCTCCACCTCATCGAGCTCAAGTACTACTCCGGCCGCCTCCGGGGCAACGACCACACTTGGCTCCGCGACGGCCATCGCGCCGAGGAGTCGCCGCTGCTGCTGGCGAGGCGTAAGGCGCAGTACTTCTCCTCCAAGCTCAAGGACGAGTTCTACGCCTGGGCGAAGGAGAACAAGACCAACGTCCCGCCCGCGCGGGAGGTCATCCCCTTCATCCAGGAATCCGTCTTCCTCCACCACCCGAACCTGGTGTGCGAGCTCTCCGAGAGCTCGTCGATCAACCTGTTCGGCCTCGACGAAACCGAGAAAACCTCCAACCTCCCGGGCATCTCGGACCTCCTCCTCGAAGAGCCCTACGCCAACAACGCGATCGGCGGCAACAAGGAGCAGATCCTCGCCGCCCTCATGAAGCGCATCGGCCTCGTCCCGCGCCGCGAGCGCGAGGCTGGCTCGTGGATCATCGAGGAGGGCGCCCTCGATCAGGGCAACGGCTGGCAGGACTGGCGCGGCTACCACAAGGTCGCCAAGGATGACTTGGTCCGCATCCGCTTCCTCGTCACGTCCCCGAACGCGCCGCAGTCCGAGCAGAACACGCAGCACAAGATCGCGGAGAACGAGCACCGAGTCCTGCGCCAGCTCAACCATGACGGCATCCTCAAGACCCGCGACCTCGTCGAGAGCGATCTCGGCGTCGGCCTCGTCTACGACTTCTCGGATACCACCCAGCGCCTCGACCTGTGGCTCGCCGGCCAGACCAAGGGCACATCCCTCGATCAGCAGCTCACCCTCGTCCACCAGCTCGGCGAGGCCCTCGACTACGCGCACGGCCACCGGGTGGTCCACCGCGGCCTCTCCCCCAAGGCCGTGTGGATCGACGAGTCCCCCGAGGGCCCGAAGGCCAAGATCGGTGACTGGCAGACCGCTGGCCGCACCCAGGCGGAGACCGCGCACGACGGCGTCACGAGCCTCGCGCTGAAGGAGGTCGACTCGCCGGAGCAGGCTTGGCTCACCGAGGCCTTCGCCGCGCCCGAGGGCCGGTGGGCCCCGAACGCTGACCGCATCCGCCTCGACGTGTTCGGCCTCGGCGCCCTCACCTACTTCCTGCTCACGGGCAAGAGCCCCGCCAGCTCGGCCATCGGCCTGAAGGAGCGGCTGCGCCTCGAGGGCGGCCTCGACCTCAGTGTGGACCTCCCACAGGTCCCCTCCGCGATCCGGGCCGCAGTCCTCGCGGCCACGAACCCGTCGCCCACGGACCGCACCGCGACCGTCCAGAAGTTCCTCCAGGAGCTCGACGCATTCGAGGCCACCTCCACCACGGTGCCCGAAGAGACGGTGGACCCGCTCGACGCGAAGCCCGGCGCCGTCCTCGGCGGCGGCCGCTTCGAGGTAGTCCGCCGCCTCGGGCGAGGCTCGACGGCGCTCGGCCTCCTCGTGCGCGATGCGGAGGCGGATGGCGCCGAGCGTGTCCTCAAGGTCGCCCTCGATGAGCGCGCCGCCAAGCGGCTCGAGGGCGAGGCGGAGGTCCTCGCGAAGCTCAAGGGCAACCGCCTCGTGAGCATGGCAAAGGAGACTCAGCCCCTCGACGTCGACGGCCGCACAGCCCTCCTCCTTGAGAGCGCGGGCGGGGAAACGCTCAGCGACACCCTGCGCGGCCGTCGCCTGACGATCGACTATCTCGAGCGTTACGGCACCGACCTCCTCGAGGCCCTCATCCAGCTCGACGCGGCGGGCGTGGACCACCGCGACATCAAGCCGTCCAACCTCGGCGTCAAGGACCAGCGCAACGGCAAGCACCTGGTCCTCTTCGACTTCTCCCTCTCGCGCGCGTCCGCGACCTCGCTCGAGGCCGGCACGCCTCCGTACCTCGACCCGTTCCTCGGGGCGCTGGGCAAGCGCCAGCACTTCGATTCGGCAGCGGAGCGGTACTCGGCCGCCGTGGTGCTGTACGAGATGGCCACAGGGAAGACTCCCTTCTACGGCGACCCCTACGCTGACCCAGCAGCCGTCAAGGATGAGGTCCACCTCGACCCCGCCGACTTCGACGAGGCCATCCGCGCTGCGCTCGTGCCCTTCTTCCGCAAGGCTCTTGCCCGTGAGGCATCCGCGCGTCACGACACCGCCGCACAGATGCTTGAGATCTGGCGCGCGGCGTTCACGCAGACGGTCACCACGGCGTCGGACGACGCCGAGCGGCTGGCTTCAGCGGCGACGCTCACCACCCCGCTGGCCGACGCCGGATTCTCGGCTCGCGCCCTGTCCGCCGTCGAGCACCTGAGCGTCACGACGGTGGGTGACCTGCTCGCCGTCGACCCCGTCCGCCTCAACGCACTCTCCGGCTCCGCCGACGCGACGCGCCGCGAGGTGAAGTCCCGCGCGAGCGCCTGGCGGAAGAAGTTCGGGGCGAAGGCGAAGCAGCAGGCGCAGGCGGGCAAGCTGCCCTCGGTCCGTGCCATCGCGGAGACCCTCGTGGCCGAGTGCGGCTCGAGGAGGGGCTCGAACGGTTACGAGCTCGCGCGGCTCATCTTCGGATTCGCCGGGAACGCTGACGCACTCGGCACTCAGGGAGCCCTCGGCGCCACCCTCGCCAAGCCCATCGGCACCGCGCGCGTGGGTCAGCTCCTCGACAAGATGCAGGAGGCCTGGGCCGAGTCCGAGGCCGCCATCGATCTCCTCCGCAGCCTCGAGAATCAGCTCGCAGATCGGCTCGATGCGCTAGGCGGCGTCGCCACGGTCGACGAACTGACCGATGCGATCCTTGAGCGGACCACGCCCGAGGGCGACCGTACCGAGCGCCGCGTGGCGGAGGGCCTCCTGCGCGTTGTCGCCGTCGACCGCGCCCGCGCCCTGAAGCGCGCCGAGGACGATTCGAACCAGACGGAGCAGCGCCGCCGCAACAGCCGCATCGCCCTGATCGCGCGGTCCACTACCCTGCTGGACCTGGCAGAGGCCTTGGGCGCGCAGGCGGATCGGCTGCTCTCGGAGGCGTCCGGCGCCTCGCCGCTCGTCCCAGCGGACCGCGTGTCCTCACGCCTGACGGCGGCCGTCTCCGAATTCACCGGAACCTTAGAAGCTTCCCCGGCCCAGCTCGCAGCCCTCACCGACCGCTCCCGCCTGGCCCGCCTCGCCGCCGGCACTTCGCAGCACGCGGCAGCGACCGGCTCGGCCGAGCTGCACCGCCACGACCTCTCCCAGAAGCAGGCCCTCGCCATCATCCTCAGGGGCCTCGTGGGAACCCAGCGACTCACGCGGCACGAGATCCAGACGCGCTTCAAGGTCCGCTTCCCCGCGCTGCCGCTCGTGCCGAGCGACTCCCGGCTGGACGCTCTGATCGGGGACGCGAATCTCGATCTGCGCTTCGACCACGCTCTCGAGGCGTACACGTCCCTCACGGTGGAGTCCGGCACCACGGGGTTCCCAACCCAGACCCTCACGCGGACGCAGGCGGACAGCGCTCCGGTGGCCTCAGCCGGCGCGATCGAGCAGCGGCTCAGGGACAGCGCAGAACGCCGCTCATTCCTCGCCCTCGGGGTGCGGGCGTCCCTGGCAGGCAGCCTGGTCCGCATCCTCGAAGGCCGCTTCAACGCCAGGACCGTTGACGTCACCGGTCTGCTCATCGACTCCATGCAGGATCTCGCCGAGTCCAAGCAGGTCCCGCCGTGGGATTCGCTCGTCAAGGCGGACGCGCAACCTAAGGATTCGCGCGCGGGCCGGGGCCTCGCGGTTGTCGTTGAGCGTGCACTCCCAGCGGTGGAGGCGGCTATCCAGTCGGGTGCGGACGACGGCGGCACTCGCCGACCCGTGCTGCTCACCGAAGCGTCGCCTCTGGCACGGTACGGGCACGCGGACGTGCTCAAGCGGCTCAGCGACCTGAGCGTCTCCCGCGGGCAGGCCGTGTGGCTAGTCCTGCCGCAGATGGACCGCAACCAGGGCGCGCTGCTGGACGGTGTTCCGATGGTCACCTCGCCCAACCAGTTCCTCAAGCTAGATCGCGAGTGGGTCGAGAACCTCGTCCCCACCCTCACTGAACCCGAAGGAGTCACCTCATGACCGCTGGCCCGGAGCTCACTGCGGAGTTGCGGAAGCTGGTCCTGGAGGTCGAGGACGACCTGCGCGAGCGCCTCGCCGGCGACGCCGCGAACGATGCGCGGTGGCGCCGCGAGCACGCCGACGCCCTCAAGGCTGAGCGGACCTCCTCGGCGTGGGAGGCATGGCGCGACGACCGGATCACCCAGTCGGCCGTGGCATGGGTGTTGACGACTGTGTTCGTGCGCTTCTGCGAGGACAACGCCCTCGTCTCGGGAGTCTGGATCACCGGCCCCGGGCCCAAGCGTCAGGAGGCCCTCGATGCCGAGCTGGACTACTTCCGCCGCAATCCCGAGCACACCCACCGCGACTGGACGCTCCAAGCCGTCGAGCACCTCAAGGCGCTTCCCGCCACGCGCGGACTGGTGGAGTCCCACTCGCCCCTGTGGCAGGTCCAGCCCTCCGGTGCCATGGCCAAGAAGGTGCTGGACTACTGGCGCGAAACCGCGCCCGACGGAAGCCGCCTACGCGACCTGACCGACCTCCAGCTGTCCACTAGGTTCCTCGGCGACCTGTATCAGGACCTCTCGGAGTACGCGAAGAAGACCTATGCGCTCCTGCAGACACCTGAGTTCGTCGAGGAGTTCATCCTCGACGAGACCCTCACCCCGGCACTCAAGGAACGAGCCCTCGAGGGTTTCAAGATCATCGACCCGACCTGCGGGTCGGGTCACTTCCTCCTCGGCGCCTTCCACCGCATGCTCGACGCCTGGGCCACGCATGCCCCCGCCATGGAATCCCGGATGCGGATCCAGAAGGCCCTCGACTCCATCAACGGTGTCGACATCAACCCCTTCGCCGTCGCGATCTCCAAGTTCCGGCTGACGGCCGCAGCGCTCAGCGCCGAAGGCCTCACCTCCCTAGAACAAGCGCCAGGCTACGACTACCACCTCGCCGCCGGCGATTCCCTCCTCCACGGACAGAACCAACGCGAATTCAGGTTCGACGGGTTCGACGCCGACGCCCACCTGAGCGGCTTCGCCTATGCCACAGAAGACCTCGACCTCCTCAAGAAGATCCTGCGGCCTGGGCAGTACGACGTCGTTGTCGGGAACCCGCCGTACATCACGGTTAAGGACAAGACCCTCAACGCCGCGTACCGGAAGATCTACGCGACCTGCAAGGGAACCTACGCCCTCACCGTTCCGTTCATGGAGCGGTTCTTCGGGCTCGCCAAGCACGGCGGCGACGGGCAGCCTGCTGGGTGGACTGGGCAGATCACCTCGAACTCCTTCATGAAGCGCGAGTTCGGCTCCAAGATCATCGAGGACTTCCTCTCAAGGCAGGACCTCCGCCTCGTCGCCGACACCTCTGGCGCCTACATCCCTGGCCACGGCACCCCGACGGTCATTATCACCGGCCGGCACCAGCGTCCCGTCGGTTCCGCTGTCCGGGCCGTCCTCGGCGTGCGAGGCGAGCCGGGGCGACCCAACGACCCCGAGAAGGGTCTCGTGTGGCAGGCCATCGTCAACAATGTGAACAACCCTGGACACGAGGATTCGTGGATTAGTGTTGTCGACCTAGATCGAACACTATTGAACAAGCACCCGTGGTCATTGTCAGGTGGCGGTGCGAGCAATTTGTTGGAGCAACTAGATCGCCAGGCGAAGAGGCAAGTTCGTGATGGCGTCATTCGGATTGGCTTTTATGGGGACTCCCATGCAGACGAGGCCTTCTTTATTCCGGCTGATTATGCCGAGAGGGTTGGCCTACCGCCGGCCCACGCACCATTGGCAACACGCGGAGAACTAGTACGTGACTGGACTGCACAGTTTTCTGAAGCTGCTTTTCTACCGTATGACGAGAACTTCGAGATTGACGAAGTAGCCGCGCTCGGTTCAGCTATCTCAGCATTTTGGCCATTAAAAACGACACTGTGGGCCCGAAGACTTTTCAGTGGAGCGACCTACAAGGAAGAAGGAAGATCTTGGCTCGCCTGGCATCAATTACCACGTGACGCCGGGTGTTCTCCTATGGCCATCACCTTCGCGTTCGTGGCGACGCACAACCACTTTGTGCTGGATCGCGGAGGGAAGGTGTTCAATCGTTCAGCGCCGGTGATCAAGCTGCCCGAGGGTGCAACCGAGGATGAGCATCTGGCGCTGCTGGGCGTCCTCAACTCGTCGACGGCCTGCTTTTGGCTCAAGCAAAACAGCCACAACAAGGGTAATGGCGGCATTGGTGGCGGCATCGGCGATGAGGACTGGGAGCCACGGTACGAGTTCACCGGAACCACGCTTCAAGACTTTCCACTTCCTCATTCTCTTCCCCTCGGTCGCGCGCAGATTCTGGATGCACTCGCCCTGAATCGCATGGAAGCGTCGCCGGACGACCAAGCTCGGGCGGGCGCGCCAACAGCAGAAGCAATTGTGCGTGCACGCAAAGATTACGCCACGCTATCCGCACAGATGATCGCCCAACAGGAAGAGCTGGATTGGGAGGTCTACCGACTTTACGGCCTGACTGACGAGACCCTCACGTATTCCGGCTCCATCCCGGAAATTGCGCTGGGTGAAAGAGCGTTCGAGATTGCCTTGGCACGAAAGCTCGCAGCGGGCGAAGAGGACACGGCGTGGTTCGAGCGGCACGGCTCGACTCCGATCACCGAAATCCCAGCGCGTTGGCCGGAGGACTATCGGGCGCTGGTTCAGCGGCGTCTGGACCTGATCGAGTCGAATCCGAACATTCGCCTTCTGGAGAAGCCTGAGTACAAGCGCCGCTGGGCGACGGAGCCGTGGGAGAAGCAGCAGGAGCGTGCGCTGCGTGGCTGGCTCCTCGACCGTCTCGAGGACCGGAAGTACTGGTTCGACAACCACGGTCGTCCGACGCCGAAGAGCATCGGCCAACTCGCGGACACCATAGCCCGGGACGCTGAGCTCGTCTCGGTACTCGAGCTGTGGGCCGAGACGAAGGACGTGAACGTCGTCAAGGCGCTCACTGCTCTGCTGTCCGACGAGGCGGTCCCCTACCTCGCAGCGCATCGCCTCAAGGACTCGGGGCTGCGCACACGGGAAGCCTGGGTTCGCACATGGGAACTCCAGCGCGACGAGGACGAAGGCAAGGACGTCGGCAAGATTCCCGTACCGCCCAAGTACGCCACGGCCGACTTCCGCAAGACCTCCTACTGGCAGGCCCGCGGCAAGCTCGACGTCCCCAAGGAACGCTTTGTCCTCTACCCCGACGCGGGTCGGTCCACGGACCCGACGCTCCTGCTGGGGTGGGCCGGGTGGAACCACGCCGAACAGTTCCTGGCCCTCGCCACCATCCAGGACCAGCGACAATCCGAAGGGGAAGGCGCAGAGAAGCTCGTGCCGCTCGTCGCCGGAATGAACGAGCTCCTGTTCTGGGTCCAGCAATGGCACCAGGACGTCGACCCGCTCTACGGCACCAGCATGGCCGCCTTCTGCGCCGAGCAGCTCGACCAGCGCATGGCGGCACTCGGGGTTGCCGCCGACCAGCTCACCGCATGGCGCCCGGCACCCACCGGCCGCGGCCGCAAACCCAAGACCACCGCAGTGAAGGAGGACTCATGAGCATGCTCCTGCGTGACGTCTTCACCATCCCCGAGCGCGCAGGGGTCGAGGACTACGTCCTCCGCCTCACCGACAGCGTAGAAGGTGAGGGCGCCCACCGGGCGCTCGAGAACTACGTGGTGACGCCGGCACTCGCCGAGTCGTTCGACGCCGGCCTGAGCCTCGTGGCCGACGCCCTCAACACCCGGATCAACCGCGGAGCGTTCCTCACCGGATCGTTCGGCTCCGGCAAGTCGCACTATATGGCGGTGCTCCACGCACTGCTCCGCCACGTGCCCGAGGCCAGGGCCATCGCGGAGCTGCAGCCCGTCGTCGCCCGCCACGACGCGGCACTCGAGGCCAAGAAGATCCTGCCGCTCGCGTTCCACTTCCTCGACGGCACCTCGATGGAGCAGGTCCTCTTCTCCGGCTACATCCGCCAGGTCCAGGCCCTCCACCCCGGCGCGCCGCTCCCCGCGTTCTTCCCCTCGGACTCCTTGCTCGCGGATGCAGAACGACTCCGCGCCTCCATGGGCACCGAAGCATTCCTCCAAGGGCTCGGTGGCGACGCGGCCGATGACGAATGGGCGATGGTCCTCGGCTCCGGCTCATGGAGCGAGGAGCGGTACCACGCCGCGCGCGCGGCCGCACCCCAGAGCGCCGAACGTCAGGCCCTCGTCAGCGTGCTCGTGGAGAAGTACTTCACCTCATACTCGAACATGTCCGACTACGTGGACCTCGACACCGGCCTCGCCGCCATGTCGAACCACGCGCGGGCGCTCGGGTACGACGCCGTGGTGCTCTTCCTCGACGAGCTCGTCCTGTGGCTCGCGTTCGGGATGAATGACAAGGAGTTCTTCCGCAAGGAATCACAGAAGCTCACCAAGCTCGTCGAGGGCTCCTACGGCAGCCTGCCCACGCCGCTCATCTCCTTCATCGCCCGCCAGATGGACCTGCGCAAATGGCTCGCCGACTCCGGCGCGAGCGGCGCGCAGCAGGAAGCCCTCGAGAGCGCCTTCCGGCATCAGGAAGGACGCTTCGCCAAGATCGAGCTCGGCGACGACAACCTCCCGTACGTCGCCAGCCGGCGCCTCCTCAAGCCCAAGGACGACGCGGCACGGCTCGCGGTCGACGACGCGTTCTCGCGGCTCGACCGGGCGCCTCAGGTGTGGGACGTGCTGCTCGACGGCTTCAACGCCGACGACCGGCACCGCGGCGCCGACGAGAAGGCCTTCCGCATGACCTACCCGTTCGCGCCGGCCCTGATCTCCACGCTGCGCACCCTTGCAGGCGTGATGCAGCGCGACCGCACCGCTCTCAAGGTCATGCAGCAGATGCTCGTGGACCGACGGAACACCCTCACGATCGACGACGTGATCCCGGTGGGCGACTGCTACGACTACGTGGTGCACAGCCAGGGCGGCGCGGTGCTCGACGCGCAGGTAGCGGCGCTGTTCCGCTCCGCGATCCAGCTCTACACCGAGAAGCTGCGTCCCACGATCCTGCGCGCCAACAACCTCACCGAGACCGACGTCGCGAACGACGCCACCCGGCCCCGGTACTTCGACGTGGACGACAGGCTCGCCAAGACGCTTTTGCTTTCCGCCGTCGCCCCGGGGGTGCCCGCGCTCAAGGCGCTCACTGCCGCGCGGCTCGCGTCCCTCAACCACGGCTCGATCGTCACGCCGCTCCCCGGCGGCGAGGCCTCGGTGGTGCTCGCCAAGGTCAAGGAATGGTCAAAGTCCGTTCCCGAAATCCACGTGGCGGCCGACGGCCTGAACCCGGTGATCAGCGTCCAGCTCTCCGACGTGGACTACGAGTCCATCGTGGACAAGGCCAAGGGCGAGGACAACCCGGGCCGCCAGCGCGAAGCCATCAAGGACCTCATCTCCGAAAGCTTCGGCATGGAGCTCGGGGCGCAGGACATGTACGGGGCGTACCGGCACACGATCGTGTGGCGTGGGTCGAAGCGCGACGTCGAGCTCATGTTCGGTAACGTCCGCGACGCCGGATGGCTCAGTGATGACCACTTCCGCGCGGGCCCCGGCGCGTGGCGGTTCGTGATCGACCACCCGTTCGACGAAGAGCAGCACACCGCGCAGGAGGACGTCCGCCGGGTTGAGGGCCTCATCGCCCGCAACGGCTTCACCGAGCACACCGTCGTGTGGCTGCCCAAGTTCCTCTCGGACGAGCGGCGCCGCGACCTGCGCCGCTTCGTGATCCTCGACTGGCTCCTCACGAGCGACGAGCGCTGGACCTCGCACGCCAACCACCTCAGCGAGGTGGACCGGCTCCAGGCCAAGAACATCCTCGAGGCACAGCACCGCACCCTCAAGGAAACACTCACCAACGCGATGCAACAGGCCTACGGCGCGGCCGCTCCCACCTCGGGCACGCTGCTGGATGATTCCGGGCACGAGAAGGTGCTCTACTCGCTCGACCCGACGTTCGAGCCCGCTCCCCCGGTGGGCGCGACCCTCGGCGACGCGTTTCGGCGTCTGGCGGCCCAAGCCTTCGACGCGACCTACCCGGGCCATCCGAAGTTCGAGCCGGCTGATGCCGAGGTCCGGACCGCGGAGCTCAAGAAGGTAGCAGAGTTCCTCGAGCGCACCGTCGCGACGTCCGAGCGGCGCCTCGAGATCGATTCCACCGCCCGTGCGCTCCTGACCCGGGTCGCGAACCCGCTCGGAGTCGGCAAGGCCGCAGAGCAGTTCTTCCTCTTCGGCGACGACTACTTCGGATCCTGGGGCCGGGACATCGTGCAGGGCCTCGCCAAGCTCGGCAAGGAGGAGACCGGCGCCGTCACCGTGTCCGACCTGCGCGCCGCGATCGACGCCGTCGAGCCGCCGCGCGGCCTCCGCCCCGAAGTATCCGACCTTGTGATCCTCGGCTGGGGGCTCCTGCGGCAGCGGGCGTGGTTCAGCCACGGCGGCCCCATTCCGACGCCGGCCCCGGGTTCGCTGCAGTCCGCCATGGAGCTGCGGCCGCAGCCGATGCCGACCACCGAGGACTGGGCCAAAGCCCGCGACAAAGCCCAGCGCGTTTTGGGCATCGCGAGCACCTCGTTCATGACGCCGACCTCGGTCGCGAAACTGGCGGAGGAGGTCCGCGCCTTCGCAGGGCAGAATTCGGCTCATGCGAATGCACTGGTCGGCGCGCTCGACGACGTCGCCTCGCGCTTGGCGTTCGACGGCGGCGCGCGCCGGGTGCTCGCGCGCCAGCTCGCGGAGCTGCTCGACACCCTCCGTCAGCTGGGCGGCGTCCCACTCATCGAACGGCTTGCCCGCGCCCAGTTCGACGGGACACCCGAGGAGGCGGCCCGCTCGCTCACCACCTCGCAGCAGCTAGCCCAGGCCGTCAGGGGCTTCCAATGGGATCGGCTGCGGGTCCTGTCGGACGCGGTGCGCGGTGGCGATCCTCGTGCCGACAGCGCGCAGCGGGTCATCGAGACGCTGGCCCAGGCCTTCGCACGGCACGAGTATGAGACTGCAGGCGTCGCCGCACTCAACGCAGCGATGAACGGGATCTTCGACTGGCTGGCAGGAAATCCCGTCCCGAACCCGCCTGTCTTTCCGCCGCCGGGACCCAAGCCGCCCGTCCCGCCGACTGATCCGAACGATGTGGAACTCGTCCTTCCACCTTCCAAGTCACGCGTCGTCCGGTTCACCGACTCCACGAGACCGGAGCTGATTCTCGACGAGCTTCAGAAATTCATACGGGGCCAGGATGGGAAGAAGATCCAGGTGATTTGGGAGGTCGTGGAGTGACTCTCGAGGCGGCGGTCGCCGGCGAGGTGACGAACGCCGTCGTGCGCTCCCTCATCGAGAAGGCGCGGTCCAAGAACCAAGGCAAGGTCATCGGGATCCGGGCCACGCCGGACCCAGGCGCCAGGCGTGAGTTCGAAGACCACGGTGAGCGCGTCGACGTCCTGCCCTGCGTCTCCGCGCTGGCAGTGCGCGCTGCGCTGCAGCGGCACACGCATGACTCGTGGCTCGTGATCCTCACGGACCGCAGCGAGGACGATCTCGGCGCCGGAATCCTCGCGCACTTCGTGGGGAACCACCTGCGCAACCCGGACCCGTGGGAGGGTGTGCGCGACCGGTTCCAGGCGACGGTGCTGGACCGGGTCCTCGTACGCGACTACCGACGACCCGAGATCGCGCAGGGCCTCCTTCGGGTCTCCCCGCCCGACGGATGGCCCCCTGCCCCCGCCGGCGTCCTGACTGCCGACCATGCCTTCGGTTCGGTGGCTCGCGAACGCCTGGGGATCGCCGCGTCAACGGTGGACGCGCTCTCGGTGCTGCGCTGGGCAGCTGAGGGCGGCGCGACCGCAAGCATCGCCGCCCTACGTGCCGACGCCGGCAACGAACTCGCCGACGCCGTGCTCGCGTGGATCGCCGGGGCGTGCGGAATTGCGGAGGCGCCCATCCGCCAGCTGCTCGTCACCGGGGCGGGAGCCGACGCGCTGCCGCTCGGCATCGCACTCGAAGCGCTCACGCGCCCCGAGCTCGACTCGCGTCCTGCCGAACGTGTCGAGGCCGAGATGGCCTTGGCACGGCTCGAACACCGCTGGAAGAACAGCTCTCCTGCCGTGACCCGCGATTCGCTGGCCGCACTCGCACAGGCGGCAGGCACCGTGGCACGCGGGCTGCTCTCCGAATCGCGGACGTGGCACGAGGGCCGGCGTGTGGTCGACGCAGCCGATGCGGTGCTCCGCGAGCTCCAGGCCGAAAGGCTCGGCGCCGGTTCCGACCTTCTGCCGTCGAGTCTTGACGCGCAGCTGTCGGCGGTTTCCGCGGCCCTCCTCCGTGTTCCCGGCTCCGATGCGCTTCCGGCCGTCGAGGACGCGTGGTCCGCGCTCGAGGGCCACCTGCTGTTCGACCCTCCGCGGGACGACGGGCGCGATCCACGGGTGGACCCGCTCCGCGCGGCCGTGAGGCTGGCCAGATGGCTCGCGGAGCCCGACGAGCCGGTGTTCGGCCTTGCGTTGCTGGCGCTGCGACAGGCCTGGGTGGACTCCTGGGTCGACTCGGCCTTCAACGATGCCGACGGCGGCGTGGTCGGGTCGACCCTCGGCGAACGGATCGAGCACGTCCTCCGGCTCGTCGAGGAACGCCGGCGTTCTCATGACCGCCAGTTCGCGACCGCCCTCGCCACGGCGACGCGCTCCGACGAGGGCAAGGCCGCCGGGTTCGTCGCGGCGGGAGCGGACAGGGTGTGGTTCCTTGAGCACGTGATCTCGAAGGTGGTGCTTCCGCTCGCGTCATCGGATCCGGTGCTGCTTGTGGTCCTCGACGGCATGAGCACCGGCACTGCGGCCGAGCTCGTCCAGACCATCGTTTCCGGGCACGAGGGCTGGAACGAGGTCATCCCCAAGGACGCCGAGCGCAGGATGGCCGCACTCGCCGTCCTGCCGACCCTCACCGAGCACTCGCGGACCTCCCTCCTGTGCGGGCGGCTGATGTCCGGGGGCCAGAAGCAGGAGCAGGACGGCTTCACCGAGCTCACACGTGGCACGGGCGTGCTACATCACAAGAAGCCGCTCGATTCGTCCCGTCCCGGCTTCGCCCTGAGCGACGAGGTCCGTGACAGCATCACGGGCGTCGACGCGAACCATCTGCTGCGCACCCGGCTCGTGGCCTGTGTGCTGAACACGATCGACGACGCGCTGGACCGCAGCGACCCTGCCGGCACCTCGTGGAACGTGGACGCCGTCAAGCACCTGCGGCCCCTACTGGCGGCTGCGCTCCTGGCCGGCAGGACGGTGGTGCTCACCGCAGACCACGGCCACGTGGCCGAGCGGCGGCGCGGTGTCCAGCGCCCCTACAAGGACACCTCGAGCAACAGGTCGCGCTCTACTGCCGAGCCTGCGGGCGATGACGAAGTGCTCGTCGAGGGGCGCCGCGTGCTGGACCACGGCGGCCGGGCAGTGCTTGCGGTCGACGAGACCCTCCGATACGGACCGCTCAAGGCCGGTTACCACGGCGGCGGCTCCCCCGCCGAAGCCGTGGTGCCCGTGGCCGTCTTGGTGCCCTCGACGCGTGCCGAGGCACCCGCTGGATGGAAGTTCGCAGCGCCTCAGGAGCCGCCGTGGTGGAGCGCCTCGCCCTCCCTGCAGGTGGTCACCGCCGGCCCCGCGGCACCCAAGAAGGCGAGCGACGCCCCGACGCTCTTCGACGAGATGGTGACCAACGAGCCTGCCAGCGGCGGGCTCGGCGACGCCGTCGTCCGTTCAAAGGTCTACAAGGATCAGGCGAAGCTCGCCGGACGCGTGAGCGTGGAAGATGCCACCGTGGCACTTTTCATCGACCGCGTAGCCGCGACTCAGGCGGGCCGACTCGCCCAGGCGCAGGCCGCCGTCGTCCTCGGGGTGCCGCTGGCGCGGATGCGCGGCGCGATCGCGCAGATCCAGAAGCTGCTGAACGTCGAGGGGTATGCGGTCCTCCGCACCGATGGCGGCGAGCTACTCCTCGACGTGGCGCTGCTGCGCGAGCAGTTCCAGGTGGAGGCGTGATGGCCGAGGTCTCGCCGCGGCGGCGCCGGGAGGTCATCGACGCGCTGCGGCGGGGCACGGTGCCTTCCAACGGGCTCGACCTCCTCGCCGTCGGCCTCGACCGGTTCGAGCGGGCCATGGACGAGGAGCTCGACTCGGTGGCTGGCGGCGGGTCCGTGGTGAAGGCCGTGCGCGGCGAGTACGGCACCGGCAAGACGTTCTTTACGCGGTTCCTCGCCGAACGCGCGCTGCGGCGGGGATTCGCCTCAGCGGAGGTGCAGATCTCCGAGACTGAGACGCCGCTGCACAAACTCGAGACCGTGTACCGGCGGATCACCGAGTCGCTGCGGACTGCATCCGTGCAGCCGAGCGCATTCCGGTCGGTGCTGGACTCGTGGCTGTTCACGTTGGAGGAGGACGCGCTCGCGGCGGACCCGTCCATGGGCGATTCGGCGTTGGACACGGCCACGTCCGAGCTTCTCGAGCGGCGGCTCGCGGATGTGAGCGCCAAGACGCCGGCTTTCGCCCAGGCGCTGCGGGGGTACCGGGCGGCTTCCGCGTCCGAGGACGCTGTCTCCGCGGACGGGCTCGCGGCGTGGCTCGGAGGGCAGCCGCACGTGGGCGCGGCCGCGAAGCGGGCTTCCGGGGTGCGCGGCGACCTGGACCATTTCGGGGCGATGGGATTCCTGCAGGGGCTCCTGGTGATCCTGCGCGACGCGGGGCATCCGGGGCTCGTGGTGGTGCTCGACGAGGTCGAGACGCTCCAGCGCATGCGCTCCGATGTGCGGGACAAGGCACTGAACGCGATCCGGCAGCTCATGGACGAGGTGGATTCGGGCCGGTTCCCGGGGCTGTACCTCGTGCTGACCGGGACGCCGGCGTTCTTCGACGGGCCCTCCGGGGTGCCGCGGCTGCCTCCGCTTGCGCAGCGGCTCGCGACCGACTTCCAGACGGAGTCCCGGTTCGACAACCCCCGGGCAGTTCAGATCAGGCTCAGCGGGTTCGACCGGGACTCGCTCGTGTCCCTCGGGATCCGCGTGCGGAACCTCTACGCCTCGGGCTCGGAGGCTGACGGGCGCGTGCTGTCCCTGGTCTCGGACTCCTACGTGGCGGACCTGGCGGCGGCCGTGGCCGGCGGCCTCGGCGGCAAGGTGGGCGTGGCGCCGCGCATCTTCCTCAAGAAGCTCGTCGGGGATGTCCTGGACCGGGTGGACCAGTTCCCCGACTTTGACCCGCGGCAGCACTACGCGCTCACCCTTTCGCGAGAGGAGCTCTCGCCCGAGGAGCGGGCGGCGTCCTCCGGCGCCGTGGGGCCGGCGGCCTCGCCGGACGACGTCGACCTGGAGCTCTAGGTGTCCGGCTTCGACCAGCTCAGCCCGGTGGTGCAGCACCACATTGTAAATTCGCTGGGCTGGTCGGCGCTGCGGCCCCTACAGGAGGAGGCTGTCGGGCCGATCCTTGCCGGCAACGACGCGCTGCTGCTCGCGCCGACGGCCGGCGGCAAGACCGAGGCGGCGCTGTTTCCCGTGCTGACCCGGATGGCCTCCGAGGAGTGGGCCGGGACGTCGGTGCTGTATGTGTGTCCCCTGCGGGCACTGCTGAACAATCTGGAGCCACGCGCGGCCGGCTACGCGTCGTGGCTCGGCCGGACCGCGGCAGTGCGGCACGGAGACACCGGCGCGGGCGCGCGAAAGCGGCAGGTGCTGAATCGGCCCGACGTGCTGCTCACGACCCCCGAGTCCCTCGAGTCGATGCTCGTCTCGAGACTGTCCAACCCGCATGAGCTCTTCGGCGACGTGCGCGCCGTCGTGATCGATGAGGTTCACGCGTTCGCCGGCGACGACCGCGGGTGGCACCTGCTCGCCGTCCTCGAACGGATCGCGCACATTGCTGGGCGGCCGCTGCAGAGGGTGGGGCTCTCGGCAACGGTGGGGAACGCGCCGGAGCTGCTCGGATGGCTGCAGGGCGGGAACCGTGCCGCCGGTGTCGCGGCTTCGGTGGTGGCGCCCGACGGCGGCGCTGCCGCCGCGGTCGGCATGCAGCTGGACTTCGTGGGGTCGGAGAGCAATGCGGCGAAGGTGATCTCAGCGTTGCACCGCGGTGAAAAGCGCCTCGTGTTCGCGGATTCGCGGCGGACGGTCGAGACGTTGGCGCTGAATCTTCGGGAACGCGACGTCGAAACCTTCGTCTCGCACTCCTCACTATCGGTGGATGTACGGCGTCAGGCCGAGGAAGCCTTCTCAACCGCGCGCGACTGCGTGATCGTCTCGACCTCCACCCTGGAACTCGGGATCGATGTCGGTGATCTAGACCGTGTGCTGCAGATCGGCTCGCCCTACACGGTGGCGTCGGTGTTGCAGCGGCTCGGGCGCACCGGACGACGGGCTGGGACATCGCGGAACATGCTGTTCCTCGAGGTGACCGACGAGCAGTTTCTCATTGCCCTCGGATTGCTCCTGTTGTGGTCCGAGGGCTACGTGGAGCCAATTGTTCCTCCGCCGCTGCCGCTGCACATTGCAGCGCAGCAGCTGCTGGGGCTGGCGTTGCAGGAGCGGCGGATTCCGCGTGCGGCCTGGCGGGAGTGGCTCTCGGGTATTGATCTCGCCTCTGCCGAGCAGTGGGTCGAGATCGAGGAGCATCTGGTGGCGACCGGGCACCTCGACGTCGATGGAGACATGCTCTTCGTTGGCCCCGAGGCGGAGCGCCGATATGGCGGAGTACATTATCGCGATCTGATGGCGGTGTTCACCGCGGATCCGCAGTTTTCCGTGTTCCACGGGCGCGAGGAGATCGGTTCGCTCGACCCGATGGTGTTCATGCGTAAGGTTGACGGGCCGCGGCTCGTGACCCTTGGGGGGCGTGGCTGGAAGGTCAACCACGTGGACTGGAAGCGGCGGAAAGCGTTCGTCGAGCCCTCGTCAGTGGCAAATCCCTCGAAGTGGTCAGGCACGTCCCAGCCAATGTCATACGAGCTCTGCCAGGCGATTCAACGGGTGCTCCTCGGGACCCCACTCTCCGGCGTACAACTGAGCGCGCGGGCCGAGGCCGCACTTGACCGCCTCCGCGACGAGTACGCAGGCCGCGTGTCTGACGGGCAATTGCTCCTGGTGGGCGACGGCAACCGCGTACAGTGGTGGAACTGGGCCGGCGCGAAGATGAACGCGACCTACATCGCTGCCCTCGAGACCGTGGCACCTGAGCTTCTAGACGACTCCCGGCAACCGCACAACTGGCGGGTGAATCTGAGGGGGGACGCCACGGCGTTGGCCGTCATTGCCGCGCTCCGCAAGGCGAACGCCGTGGCGGTCGACGCACGGTCTGTCGAGCCAGCAGCCGTACGCCAGCTGAAGTTCGCAGAGATGCTGCCGGCCGAGCTTGCTGCGACTGTTGCGTGGCGCCGGACGGTTGAGATAACCGGACTGACCAGCGTTCAAGGCCCGAGCCCGCGTGCCTCATCCAACTAGTTCCGCGACGCGCGACCGGAAGAGGCTCAATATGGTGGTCTAAAGCGCCGGAGCGCGCCGAGAAGCGTCTGACCTGCTTGGTATGTTGCAGAGGTGAGCGACAATTCCAGCATGGCCGATGTGCTCGGGGAGCTCCGCGTGTTCGTGGCGGAGCGCGAATGGGGGCAGTTCCACACTCCGGAGAACCTAGCGAAGAGCGTGTCGATTGAGGCTGCCGAGCTTTTGGAGTGCTTCCAGTGGGGCAAGCCCGCTGATGCTGACGCCGTGCGCGCCGAACTGGCCGATGTGCTGACGTACTGCCTGCTTCTCGCCGACCGGATAGGTGCGGATCCCTTGGCGATCGTGGCGGAGAAACTGGAGGTCACCCGGGCCAAATACCCCGTTGAGCTGTCCCGCGGGCGGAGCACCAAGCATGACCAGCTTTAGGATCGAACGCCTTCAGCTGGACACCGAATCGGTCAAGGTGTGGGCCGAAGGCGATCCGCGCCACCGCAACTGGCCCGTGGTCTACACGCTCAACAATGCTCGTAGCATTTATGTGGGCGAATCGCTGAACGCTGCAACGCGCATGAATCAGCACATCGCCAACAAGCGCGGGCACCTCCAGGCCGTGCGCGTGGTGGTAGACGATCGGTTCAACAAGTCGGTGTGCTTGGACCTCGAGTCCTACCTGATCCGCCTGTTCGCGGGCGACGGCCGGTACACGGTGGAGAACCGGAACGAAGGCATCACCAACGCCGACTACTACGCCCGAGCCGAGTACGAGAAGACCTTCAACGAGATTTTCGAGTCCCTCCGGAAGGAGGGGATGTTCGACCAGACGATCCCGCAAATCGAGAACAGCGACCTATTCAAGCTCTCGCCGTTCAAAGCACTCACGCAGGAACAGGCCGGGGCAGTCAACGACATTCTCGAGGGGCTGTTCGACGATCTGGAGCACCAGCGCTCGAACACGATCGTGGTGCAGGGCGACCCGGGCACTGGCAAGACGATCGTCGCGATCTACCTAATGAAGCTGCTCAGCGATATCCGCGCACACAGCCAGGACGAGGTGGTGGAAAGCGACTCGATCTTTGCCGAGTACTTCCTCGAGGGATACCCAGAGCTGCTGAGAGACTTCCGTGTGGGGCTCGTGGTGCCCCAGCAGTCGCTGCGTAAGTCGATCCAGCGGGTCTTCGCCAAGACGCCTGGGTTGGCCGCCGCCATGGTCCTCACCCCGTTCGACGTGGGCTTCAGCGAACAGCTGTACGATCTGCTGATCGTGGACGAAGCGCACAGGCTGTCCCAGCGCGCCAACCAGTCCTCGGGTGTGCGGAATCGGGACTTCCAGGTAATCAATGAAAGGCTCTTCGGAGCCGATGACCCCTTGCTCACTCAGCTGGACTGGATCATAAAGCAGAGCAGGCATCAGATCTTCCTCATTGACGCCGCTCAGAGCGTGCGTCCGGGTGATCTGCCGCCGCAGCGCGTTGAACGCCTGCTGGCAGAAGCAAAAGAGGACCACCGTCTGTACCCGCTCGCCACCCAGATGCGAGTTGCCGCTGGGGAGGACTATGTGGGCTATGTGCGGAGAATGCTCAGCACCGCTCCCCCGCTCCCGATGGCCTTCGGCGAGTACGACTTTCGGATGTTCGACCGCCTTGGTGACATGCTCGCCCTCGTGCGCGAAAAGGAGAACCAACATAGGCTAGCCCGTGTGGTCGCAGGATTCGCGTGGCCGTGGGTGAGCAAGAACAGCAAGTCCGCCTACGACATTCATTTGGACGGCGAGAAGCTGCGCTGGAATTCGACTGCAGTGGACTGGATCAACTCACCGAAGTCGGTCGATGAGGTGGGGTCGATCCACACCGTGCAGGGGTACGACCTCAACTACGCGGGCGTGATCATTGGGCCGGAGCTAAAATACGACGCCGCGGCCGAGCGCTTGATGTTCGACCGGTCGTGCTACCACGACAAGAAGGGCATGGAGAACAACAAGACGCTCGGGATCACCTACTCAGACGAACAGCTGCTCGAGTACGTGGTGAACGTGTACGGCGTGCTCCTCACTCGCGGCATGCGCGGCACATACGTGTACGTGTGCGACCGGGCCCTGCGGGAGCACCTGCGGCCGTATTTCGAGGCTTAGGCGGCCTGCGGTTGACGTGGGTTTCCTCCAAGCCTTCCAAGCCACCAAGCATCATGGTTGAAGCAATGGGCACGAGGCCGCTCAAGAATGCGCACAAGCCGGGCATTCGTGTGGTTACTTCAACAAACGCCCGAACAGCTCAGAAACAAGCGGAATGATCCGGCGGTCATGACGCATGTAGAGCTGCATCAGGTCCATGGAATCGCATTGGAGACCCCACCGAAGATGCCCGAAGTTGTCGATCTGAGCGACTTCTTCATCATCCCGTCTGAGGGACCACGCCGTGTCTTCCCACTCTCTCAGCCGCGGAGAATTGGCGTCACCCGCGAAAGACCTTGCGGGAAACCCGCAGACTTCCCACTGAGCGGCATCGCCCAATGTCAGCTCGAGGACCGCTGCCAAGACGCGGTAACCCAGTGCTCGAGGGCTCGTCGGCGGCGAAGAAGCCGGAAAGTTGAGCCCATTTGCTCGCTCCAGGTCCATCGCAATGCTGCGGGCGCTCGGCATTGAGAAGGCTTCACTCCACTCGATCTGGTGCTCACCGCCGTTTCCGGCAGTGAAGCCCAACCCCCAGCGACGCGCCTGATAGTGGCGAGTCGCGCCGTCCGTCATCATCAAGGCATGCGCATGTGATGCCGACCCGCCATATCCAGTAAGTCCGACAAACAATGAATTGTCACGACGGGCGAGCTCGCTGAGGACCCGCCACGAGAGCGCGTTAACGTGGCGCCACATGATCGTGCCAGGTTCCGCTGAAATACTTAGAGAGGTCACCCACGAATACTCGCAGATGCACGGGTCACTTGCGCCGCCAGGTCCGGCTCGGCCGCCCTCGGGTCCCGTCAGTCATCTCCCCGGTAGCCCCAAGCCGAGGCTCCATGTAGCGCCGGAAAGTATCGCGCATAGGTTCCTCCCCCAGCACCGCTGCGTGCAGCGCCCGCAGCTGCGCGAGGGTGAACGGCTCATCGAGGAGCGCACCCGGGTCAGGCTCCGCCTGGTACTCGGCACGCACCGACTTCACCGCAGCGGCCACGATCTCGCCCTGCTCGTATGGAAGTCTCGCGAGAACCGAGCCATCGTCCGCCGGAGCCAGTCGCACGCCGTCGTGCGCCAACGACTCCCCCAGGACGGCGACCGGCACGACGTCCACGTGCGCCGCCGAGAGCACCCAGCCGCGAGGGTCGCGCGCCGGGTGGTCGAAGACCCGCAGCTGTCGAGGCGACCGCCCAACCACACCTGCCTTGTCACGCAGTGACCTCAGCACCGCGTCCGCCAAGGTCTCCCCCTCGTGGAGGAACGTTCCAGGCAGGGCGAGCTTTGGTTTCGACTCCGCTTCGCTCCGCTCAACCACCGCCGTTTCGCCCCGCTCGACCACCGTGGATTCACTGCCCTGAGCCAGCGGGACCAGAAGGACCTTCAGCTCGTTGTCCTCGACCGTCAGCACCGCCGTGTCCACCGCGACGCTCGGCCGCGGGTAGTCCTCCAGTCGCTTGCCGTGCTCGTCGCGCCACACCATGCGGACAAGAATAATCTCACTCTTGCGAAAAGTGCCAGCCGCCCCTACAGTCGGACTTAGCGCAGATCAGCGCAAAAGCTTCGGCCCCTGAGGAGGCGCCATGCAGTTCCCCGAGCTCCACATCGGCATCGGCCGGCCGTTCGGCCCGTTCACGATCTTCCCGGTCTGGTCCGACACTCCGGGCAACCTCGGCCTCACCACCGGCGCCCACGCCCAGCTCCAGGTCACCGAGCTCGCCACCGGCCCGCAGGTCACCCGCCTCACGGTCGCCAACACGGGCGCCAAGCCGGCCCTCCTGATCGAGGGCGAGCTCCTCGAAGGCGGCCACCAGCACCGGGTCGCCGCCGAGAGCCGCGTCGTCGCCCCCGGCGAGCGCGCCGACGTCCCCGCCTTCTGCGTCGAGCAGGGCCGCTGGGGCGGCCCGACCATGGCGCACGGCCGGCGGGCGCGCCGCGCTCCCCTGCACGTGCGGGCCGAGCTCGCGGGCCTGGGCGGGCTCGCCGCCTCCACCGGCGACGGCCATCGCCCCCTCCGCCCTGCCGACCAGGGCCGCGTGTGGCAGCGCGTCGGCCGGTTCGCCGCCGGGGCCAGCGCCACGGGCTCGCTCGTCGAGGCGTACGACGGTTTCGACTCCGCCGCCAGCCGTTTCGACTCCGCTTCGCTCCGCTCAACCCCCGGAGTGTTCGAGGGGCAGCGCGGCGTCGTCGTCGGTCTGGGCGGGCGCGCGCTCACGCTCGAGCTGTTCGGCACCTCTACCCTGTTTGCCCGGCATTGGGAGCAGTTCGCCGATGCGCTCCGCTTCGAGGCCGCGCACGCCCAGCTCCTCGGCGCCCAGCCCACGCCCGGTCAGGCCGCCCGCGACTTCGTGGCCGGGCTCGCCACGGACCCACGCCGCCTCTTCGCTGCACCGACCACCGCCCACGGCGCGGTCGCGAGCACCCCGGTGCGCGCCGCCGTCGGGCGCTACGCCTACAGCGGCCTGGCAGCGCAGCGCGCCGAGGGACCCGCGCAGTTCGCCCACCTCTCCGTCTGGGACGCGACACACCCGCTCGCCGCTCTCTGACCAGCCGCGCCGCCTGACCAACCTCGCTAGACCCGCACCCGAAGGAGTCCCCATGGACCTCACCCCGCTCCAGAACGACCGCGCCGCCGGCACCCTCGTCGCGATGGCCGCCGGCGACGCCCTCGGCGCCGGCTACGAGTTCGGCCCCGCCCTGCCGGACGGCACGCCCGTGGCGATGACCGGCGGCGGCCCGTTCGGCTTCGCCCCCGCCGAGTGGACCGACGACACCTCCATGGCCATCCCGCTCGCCGAGGCCCTCCTCGACCAGGCCGGCGCCGTCGCCGCCGGGCAGCCCGTGGAGTGGACCTCCGCGGCCCGCGCCTGGTCGGCCTGGGCGCGGGAGGCGAAGGACGTCGGGGCGCAGACCTCCGCGGTCATCGCCGCCGCCCAGACGTTGGTTGAGCGGAGCGCAGCGGAGTCGAAACCCACCGCTGCCGACTTCACCGCCGCCGCGGCGGACTTCCTCGCCCGCACCGGCCGCGGGGCCGGGAACGGATCGCTCATGCGGACCGCACCCGTCGCGCTGGCGTTCATCGGGCGGCCGGCGGAGGAGCTCGCGCGGGCGGCAGCGTCGGCGTCGGCCCTCACGCACGCCGACCCCGACGCCGTGGACGCGTGCGTGCTGTGGTGCGCCGCGATCCGGCACGCCGTCCTGACCAGGGAGCTCGACGTGCGAGTGGGGCTGCCGCTGGTTGATCCCGAGCGGCGGTCACTGTGGGAGGAGCGGATCGCGGTGGCGGAGGCGTCGCGCCCCCGAGACTTCCGGAACAACGGCTGGGTGGTCGAGGCGTTCCAGGGGGCGTGGAGCGCGATCGCCACGACGCGGTCGGCAGACGGGCCCGCGCACCTGCGGGCGGCGCTGGAGGACGCCGTACGCGGCGGGAACGACACCGACACCGTCGCGGCGATAGCCGGCGGGCTGCTCGGGGCGGCGTACGGGATCTCGGCGGTGCCGTTCGAGTGGCGCCGGCGGCTGCACGGCTGGCCGGGCATGACCGCGTTGGACCTGCAGCGGCTCGGCATGGAGCTGGCCCGCGGGGAGGGGCGAAGGCCTGACGCGTGGCCTGCGGCGACGCACTTCGACCACACGCCGTACGTGCCGTTGTCGGCGACTGACGTGGTCGAGCACCCGGCCGACCCGGGCGTGCTGCTCGGCGCAGCCCCGGCGCTGCAGCGGGAGGACTACGACGCCGTCGTGAGCCTATGCCGCGTTGGCACCGAGGATGCCCGCGTCCCGGCAGCCGACCACGCCAGGTTCTGGATCATCGACTCCGCGTGGCCCGAGTACAACGCCCACCTCGAGTTCGTGCTCCGCGACGCCGCCGACGCCGTCGCCACCTTCCGCGCGGAGGGCAAGCGTGTGCTCCTGCACTGCGTGCGGATGGAGTCGCGGACGCCGACCGTCGCGGCGCTGTACGGGGCAAAGGTGCGGGGCGTTTCCGGGCTCGAGGCGCTCGAAGAGGTGCGGTCCGTGCTGCCGGCGGCGTCGCCGAACCGGGCGTTCATGGAGGTGCTCCGGCGCGCGTAGGCGTTGGGGCCCAGAAATGTCGGAAGGAGGAGATAGGAGTATGGCTATGAGCACCGCTACCGATCTGAGCACCGCCCCTGAGCTGACAGTGCAGCAGCGCAACCAGCAGATGGTCGAGCGCTACGCTGCCGGCGAGACCCTCGAGTCCATCGGTTCGAGCTTCGGGGTCACCCGCGAACGCGTTCGCCAGATCGTCTCGAAGCTGGGCGGAACGAGCGCCGAGGAGTCCCGCAAGAATCGTCTTGCAGCGCGCGAGTCCGCCAGCGCGGCCGCCCGGGCCGCCTTCCTGCTCGAGTATGGGCAACTGGCGCGGCGGATCGCGGCCACCGGTGCTCCACGGGCGATTGCCGTAGAGCGAATCCGCGCCCTCTACCCCTCGGTCGACGCAGGTGTGGCCGAGGAAGCGCTCCGCGAATCGGACATCGTCTTCGACAAGCTCGAAGGCGAGAACATCTTCTCCGACGAGGTCGTCGCCGCCGGGGTCTGGTACCTGCTGGGATCGGATCTGGGCCTCGGCCCGGATCTGGACGGCGCGGCGGCGGAACTTCCGCTTGAGGTCATCACGGACCTGAAGGACGTGCTTGCGGCGGCGTCCGTGGAACCGGACGACATTGCCACAATCCTCGGCGTGATCGCGGCCGCGCAGGAGCACGTGGCCCAGCATCCGGAGGCCACCATCACGGGCCAACGGTATGGGGCGCTGCGAGACGAGCTCATCCCGGTCCTCGGCCTGGAGTCACGGAAGGGTGCGACGCCTTGGCCTCCAACGCGGCAGACCATCCAGAAGCGCTTTGGCGGCTGGAACGACGGGCTCGCGGCCATCGGCCTCGGCACGAGTGCGCGCGGGCGTTCCAAGGGCCTCCTGAAGTTCACCGAGGACGACTACCGGGAAGCAATGAACGACTTCGTCGCCGACCCCGACCGGAAGAGGACCGTGGAGAGCTACCACGAGTGGGTCGTTATGGAAGGAGATGTGGGCCGGACGCGCCCCTCGGTCGCTTCGATCCGCAACGTATTCGGCAGCTGGGGCGATGCGGTGCGGGCTGGTCTCGCGGCCGGCCGCCCCGGCCTGTGAGACCAGGAGGAGCAATGCCATCTGGAGACGAACTCGAGGTCCTCGTCGACCTGCGCCGGATTCATCGCCAGTGGGTAGCCAGTCTGGGGACGGACGGCCTTCGCAAGGCTGCCAATCGCTCGCGCTACCGGGATTCGTGGGCTGATCCGGATTGGGCGGCGGCCACGCCGGACATGGAAGACGCATTTGGGGAGCGCGTCGCGGGCCTGCAGGCCACTCTGGATGCGTTGCTGACGGATTTCACCTTGGGGGTCTCGGCTTGTCGCATTAACGAGGACACCGAGCCAAGGCCGCCGGGCTACGGTCCGACCCGGCTTGAAGTCGAGCGAAATGCGAAACGACGCATCGATGGCTTGAGTTTCTTCATCACGGCACGAGGAAAAATGGCTGAGGCGCTCTTTCTTGAGCACGAGCCCAGCCATCAATTCTTCGTCAGAGACGAGCAGCAGTGGACGCGCTTGCCGGAAGGGCTCGCACATGTTGTACGACACATCGGCCTCGTGGAAGTCACCGTCGACGCCGTAACTGTCTGGGACGCGGACTACTCAGGGGGATATGCCTACCTCGGTGAATTCGCGCCCCTTCGGCTGCATCCCGCTGACACAACACGATGGTGGTGAACATGTCCACGGACCTTAGTCGTCGTGATACGAAAGCACCATGACATCCGGCCACGTCTTCGTCCTGCGCGCGAATTTGCTGCATCTCAATGCCGACGCTTGGATGCTGCCCACCGACTACCTGCTGAGCATCCGCGACTCGTGGATCGGCGACGATACTGAGCTCCGGGCCCGAGCGAAGAACGCGAAGCCCGAAGATTTTGGCACCAGCGGCGCCTTGGCGTTTGCGGTCCCGCCCCGAAGCCACCAAGACCCGCTGCCTGTAGCGACAGCCGTTCCCTCGGACAACCGCTGGACTACGGCGGTCATCAATGAGCGGGTTCATGCGTTTGCCGACGTCGCGCTCCGGGAGGTCGGACCGTCCAAGGGTTACCGCCCGCGTCCTCTTCTTGCCCTCCCCTTCCTCGGGAGCGCGGGTGGATCGGCTCAGGACCTGACCGCCCAAATGACCGCGCTGCTCAACGCGACCCGTGAGGTGGCGAGCAGGCAGCAGGTCGACGTAGCCGTCGTCGTGCGCGATCATGCGGCCTACACCCTCGCGCAGAGGCTGCGCCGATCCGACACAAGCAGCTGGTGGCGCGGACTGGGGGACGAGCTGCGAGCCAAGGCCGAAGATCTCGGAGTCAAGGCCCGGGCTGGACGGGTTGTGCCGTTCCTCGGCGCCGGGGTGAGCATGAGCGCCGGGGCGCCCTCGTGGAAGGAACTGCTCACGGAGCTCGCCCAGCGCTTGGGGCTGTCCACCACGCAGACCGAGCAGCTGGAAGATCTGAGCCTCCTCGACCAGGCGAGCCTGCTCGAGACGCTTTACACGGAGCAGGCCATCGAGCCGGGCTTCCGGAAGAGCATCGCCGACCGGGTCAACCTGCCTCGCTACGGCCTCGCGCCGGCACTCTTGGCGTCGCTGCCCTCCGAGGGTGCGATCACCCTGAACTACGACAACCTCTTTGAACGCGCCTGCGAGGATGCAAAGGCGCCGCGCTTCGTGATCCCCCGCCAGACCGGCACCGGGCGTTGGCTGCTCAAGCTGCACGGCGACGCCGCAGATCCGCGCACGATCGTCCTGACCCGGGATGACTACCTCGGCTTCAACGCCAACCGCGAAGCCCTCTCCTCGCTGGTCAAGGCGCACCTCATGACGCACCACCTGTTGTTCGTGGGCTTCGGCTTGGGCGACGACCACTTCCACGAGATCGTCCACGCAGTCCGACGCGCCCTGCCCGAGGGCGCGCGGGACGTCATGGGCACTGCGCTCATGGTGGGGACGAACAGCCTGCAGGCGAAGGCGTGGGAGGGCCGCCTCGCTGTGGTGTCGATGGCGGATGAGGAAGCGGGGGATGTCGACCTCGGCGAGGCTGCCCACCGCCTCGAATTATTCCTAGACGCGATGATGGCGCACGCGACTCAGGAGCACACCTACCTGCTGGCGGACAAGTACGGCGCGAGCCTCGAAGCGCGGGACCAGAAGCTACGGGCCGACCTGCTGGACCTCGTCGCGGAGCACGACGGTCACGGCGGCCCGGTATGGGAGCGCGTGCGCGAGGCTCTCGAAGGACTGGGACTCTCGCCGAAGGCCTGAGAAAGCCAGGAATAGTCGTCACCCAGATGTCCTCCGCGAAATGGCGGCAGGTCAGGCTTTCATCATCTTCGAGGTCACCAGTTGTCAGAATCTCAAGTTTGTGAACGGCAGCGCGCCGTGCTCGTCATAGAAGTCCTGCAACAGGCCCTTTCAAATGCATCCACCTCGCTTTTCCAGAGGAAGCCAGGCCAAAACGTTCGAAAAAGGCACAGCGGGTTGCCAGATGCACTGTCCCTCCCCAGCGTCCAACACCGCCTCCTCGTCCAAACCGCAACAACTCGTGGGTCCGCTTGCGCAAGCCACGGTCAGGGGAATTCTGTGCCGCCTTACCGAAATAGAGCACATCCGCGTTGTCGACCCGCCGCGACGCGAGAATATCTAGCCTGGCCGAGGGGTCTTTTGCCCTTAAACCTTCCACCTGCACTGTTCTCGACCGGAGTTTAATCGCCCGAGGCCAACGCCTGTAAACCGCGGGAGGCGTGGGCGCACCGGAAAAGTCAATGTCGGCCTGTGGAACAAAGTCCCAGAAACCCCGACCTAGGAGGTCTTCGATAATCCCGACCCTCACCGTCTTCCTCATTTTGCACTCCTTCGTGCATCCATTGCCATACGAACGGCCATAGATACACGGCAATGCGGCCAGAAGAGAAGTTGGAGCCCCAGCTTGCGAGCACGTCGGTCAGGTCGTCGATACGAAATATCCCCCGGCCTCCCGGAAACCGGCACTACACTTCGCGGTATGAGAGAACCGTCTGAGTACGAGCTTGAGGCATGGCGCAACGTTCAGAATTTCACGGGGCGCCCCATGTCGAGGGCCGTTAGCAGTGCCAGTGAAAAGGCTGCTGCCGGCGCGGCCGCGTTCGGTAGGCGTGCGACCGAGTTCCTTAAGGACCGCCCACGAGCTCAGGCCATCGTGTCCCGGGGACAGTCGGTCGCGGCCAAAGGCACCCAGGCGGTCGGTGACGGTGCCCGCAAGATAGCAGACGCTGTTCCAGAAGGGCTCACCGACTGGGGCGGCGATGCTCTTCAGTCCATCCGGCAGACCGTCGGACGTGTCTCGCGAGCGGGGCTCTCAGCGGCGCGGGTGGTCCGGCAGCATCAGAAACGTGGCCATGAGGTGGCGTCGCTATCCGACCTGCGGCGCTTGGACCTTGAACTTATTGATTCCGTGCGCGGGCGTGGGGCGAGCTGGTACTACCCAGCTGCCGCGGCCGTCTCGGGAGCTGGCGCCGGACTGTTGATCTCGGGCGGAGAACTGGCCGTCCCTGTTAGTGGAGGTGTCGCGGCCGCCCCTTCGGCGGCAGCAGTCATGGGGGCGATGACGGGTGACGCCGCCCTGGTTCTTGGGCTGGCATCTCGCTCAGTCGGCCATGTCTCACTGCTCTATGGCTATGATCCAGATGAACCAGCGGAGAAGCTGTTCGTGATGACGGTCGTCAACGCCGGGACGGCCGCCTCCGCGGGCGCTAAGACCGCCGCGATGGCTGACATCTCCCGGCTCACGCAAGCCCTGGTCCGAGGCAAGTCCTGGGCAACATTGGAGAAGTCGATTGTCGCGCAGGTGTCAAAGCAGTTCGCGAAGGCCTTCGGTGTCCGCTTCACCAAGCAGTCGCTCGGCAAAGTCGTGCCCGTTGCCGGCATAGCGCTCGGCGGCGCGTTCAACTGGGCCACCCTCGAGCGCATCGTCGACGCTGCGGACGTGGCTTACCGACGGCGTTTCCTCCTCGAAAAGTACCCGCGGCTCGCTATGGAAGAGGAGACCGTCGACGTGGTTGAAGATGCGGAGTGCGAGGACATGGACCAGTCTGACGAAGAGATCAGCGTTCTGGACGAACTCACAGAGGCAGGCGGCCCGGAACTGAAGTGACGCCCAGCGAATACCCGTTACGGCACAATGGATGAATCCACTCGTGGTTGGTCGCATGGACCGAATAAGTTCGTTTGCGAGGCTGGAGTTCCGTCGATCGATGGCGCATTAGCTCCCGGATAGGCGAGCACCTCGGCCTCGCCCGGCCGCCCTGGCGATGCCCTGTCCTACGAGGGTTCAGGACCACGGATAGGCCGCCGCCAGCCTTCTTGATCTCGGTCTTGACAAGATGCGAGACCGGGACGAGCCGGGGGTGGCCGAGAATTGTCCGCGCATCCTGGCGCAGTATCGCTCCAAGCAGACTTGAGCCTTCGAGATCCGCCCGACACCGATGGACGCGACCTGTCCCGATCTCTACCTCTTCCAGCTGATGATCACGCGTTTGCCGGCCGTCCTAATATGAGGGTGACGCCGAATTTCCCCAACGCCCCCCGCGTACGCGAGGACAGCGGCCCATAGAGCTGTCGTGAACAGTTTGTCTATTAGGGAGTGCCACCAGACAAACCAGCCCGTTAGTGCGAGGGTCACCTCGAAGCCCTCCATGACAAGGGACACGACTAGGAGTGCGAGTGCGGCGATCGCCAAGGTCAGCTGAAGTGGTCGGGACGCGATATATGCGGCACGTCCGAACCTGCCCAGCACATGGATCCTGCCGGTCCGACTCTCCGTTCCGTCCTTCGAGAGCTCGCGGGCCGGGTGGGCTTCCATCGTGCATAGCAGCAACTCGCGAGAGTCGGCATTCGACTGCTTGTAGGGGCTGTTCGCTGCGTGGATGTTCAGCGCGACCAAAGCACGTTCCGTCGCTTCCTCGAGGCGGTCGATATCCTCTGACCGAACACGAAGGTCCACCCGGCTCTTTTGCACCGTAATGATGCCCCAGCACTCCTCGATCCCATCGTGAAGTGGAATAATCTGACTTGGACTAAGCGCCGTCAAGGGAAGACCGTGCTTCACCTGGGAAAGGAGTACGAGCGTATTGGCGGCCAGCAGCACCCTGTTACCATCGCGGGCGTCCTCACCGATCAGACGTTCAACGACTGCCAGAGCCTCTTCATGACGCAGCCCCTCGGCTCGATTCCCCTTCGTTGCTTGGTCGATCAGGGACGCCAGCAATCCATCCTCAAGTGGATGCTCGGGATACCACACAGATGATGCCACAAGGTCCCGAACGAATCGCACCGATTCAGCCGTTGACGGAGCCGACTGAGGCTTGCCATCAATGGGACGTACTTCAACGACAAGTTGGACAAGAGTTCGCAATTCTTCTCCTTCTTCTGCGCCCGATCTAGATATACCACGAGGGACGAGATGCGTGGGGAAACCAAAATGCAAGCCACTGCACCCTCATCCCGGCGGAACACTCATCTCGCGGGCCGGAAACGCGGAAGCGCCATGGGCCTCCACCCCTCGCCGCGCGGTGTCGTCCCCGCTGATAAATCCGACATTCTGCATATCAATCCGCCTCAAACGGATATTGGACCCCACCCAGCCCCACCCATAGCCTCACAGAGCAGACCAAGCCGGGGGATGCCGTCGTCCTCCGTGCACGCACCAGTGAGGAGTCGACGATGACTACGCGGACCCTGAGCGTCCAGGACGCCATGGACACAACGCCGATGGGCGCGAGGCGGTGGGCCGTGGTGGCCTTCTGCTTCGTGATCGCGCTGCTGGACGGGTTCGACACGCAGTCGATCGCGTTCATCGGCACCGCGATCGCCGACGAGTTCAAGCTCAGCGCCACCGACATGACCTGGGTGATCACAGCGAGCACCGTCGGCATGGCGCTCGGCGCGATGACGCTCGGAACTTTCGGCGACCGGATCGGCCGCAAGCGCACGATCCTCCTGGCGCTGGCCGTGTTCGGCGCCTTCTCGCTCGCCGGCGCGTTCGCGACCGCCGCGTGGCAGGTCGTGGTGCT
Source organism: Sinomonas sp. B1-1 (assembly GCF_050474465.1). Lineage (NCBI taxonomy): Bacteria > Bacillati > Actinomycetota > Actinomycetes > Micrococcales > Micrococcaceae > Sinomonas > Sinomonas sp. B1-1. The sequence continues at coordinate 42,925 of NZ_JBCHVF010000011.1, forward strand.
GCGTTTCCTCATCGGCCTCGGCATGGGCGGCGCCACCCCGGCCCTCCTCGCCCTCACCGCCGAGTACAGCCCGCGCAAGCGCCGCGGCACCCTCATGACCCTCGTGCTCCTCGGCCTCCCGGGCGGGGCGATGATCGGCGGCCTAGTCGCCGCGGCCTGGCTGCCCGCCGTCGGCTGGCGCGGGATCTTCCTCATCGGCGGGGCGCTGCCGGTCGTCCTCCTTCTCGGCGCCCTCGCCGTCCTGCCCGAGTCCCCCGCCTACCTCGTCGCAAAGGGCACCGAGGACGCCCTCTCCCGCGCCCGCACCCTCATCACCCGCGCGACCGGCCAGACCATCGCCGGCGGCACCGTCCTCACCGTCGAGGACGCCGGCGAGAAGCGCGGCTCCGTCGCGGCCCTCTTCTCCCCCGCCTACCGCACCGTCACCGTCGCCGTCTGGGCCACGTACCTGTTCAACTGGATCGCCTGGTTCCTCCTCCTGCTCTGGATGCCGACCGCGCTCAAGACCCTCGGCCTCGACGCCGGCACCGCCGCCCTCGGCACCGTCACCGTCAACGCCGCGTTCATCGTCTTCGCCATCCCGCTCTCCGCGGTCCTGCCCCGCGTCAACGCCCGCACCCTCCTGCTGGGCATGTTCGGCGCGGGCATCCTCATCGCCCTCGGCCTCGGCGCCGCGGGCACCCAGTGGGGCCTCGTGTTCACGCTCATAGGCCTCGCCGGCTTCGGCATCGGCGGCCAGCAGCTCGCCCTCAACTATCTCATCGCCAACGCCTACCCCACCCAGCTGCGCGCGACCGCGACCGGCTGGGGCATCGGCGTCGGCCGCCTCGGCTCGATCGTCGGCTCCGCGCTCGGCGGCGTGCTCCTCACCGGCCTGGGCCCGTCGGGCTACTTCGCCGCCCTCGCGGTGCCGCTCGTGGTCGCCGCGCTCGCGACGCTCCTGGTGAAGCCCGCCCGCGCGGAGGCCCCCGACGGCGAGCTCGAGGCGGTCGCCACGGGCTACTGACCCGGCGCCTCGGTGAGGTGAGCGGACGACGGCGGGTGCGCACCCGCCGTCGTCCGCTTGCCTCAGTGACGCGCCGAAGGCAGGACTCCCGCCAGCACCGGCACCCGTTCCCGCACCGCACGCACCTCGGCAACGTCCAGGACCTGTACCAGTAGCCCGGGCTCATGCCCGAGCCGGCCGCGCACCCGCCCCAGCGGGTCGATAGCGCAGGACCGGCCGAGGCCGAGCGGGTCGGCCCCGCGAGGCGGCACCCAGGCCTGGTCGCACGCGACGAGCCACGCCTGCGCATCGGTGGCCCGTGCACGCGTGAGCAGGTCCCACTGCTCGGCCTTCCCCGGCCCGTCCCCCCAGGAGGCAGGCACGCAGACAAGTTCGGCTCCCGCCCTGCCGAGCGCGGTGAATTGGTCCGCGAACCGCAGGTCGAAGCAGGTGGCGAGTCCGACCGTCACTCCCCCGAGCCGGAAGGTCACGAGGTCGCTCCCGGGCGCCACGGTATCGGACTCGCGCGATCCGAACGCGTCGAACAGGTGGATCTTCCGGTAGGCGGCCTCGGCCCCCCGGCCGGTGGCGAGGAGCGTGTTGTGGACCCGACCGTCGCCGCTGGGCTCGAACATCCCGAGCACGACGGCAACCCCGCTGGCCTCGGCGATCTCGCGCACCCGGTCGGCGAACGGCCCATCAAGCGGCTCGGCGGCGCGAGCGAGGACCTCCCCGAAGGGGACCATGGCGGCCTCGGGGAACACCACCAGGTCGGCGCCCGCATCCGCGGCACGCACGGTGAGCTTCGCGACCGCGTCCAGATTGGCGGTCTTGTCGGTGCCGGCAGCAAACTGTGCCGCGGCGACAGTCAGGTTGTTCGATGGAATCATTGAGTCCTCCACGGTATATACGTTGTATGCGAACTTCTTCTGGACGGGACAAGGCGTACGGGCATCTCCGCCGACTGCTCCTGGGCGACGCCGCTCTCGCGGGGACGTTCATCAACGAGCAGGAAGTGGCCTCCGAGCTGGGCATCTCCCGCACCCCGGTGCGCGAGGCGCTTCTGCTGCTGTCCGCGGAGAACCTCGTGCAGCTCGTCCCCAATCGGGGCGCTCTCGTACCGCCGCTCACCCCGGAGCTGATCAGCAATATCCTCGAGGTCCGAACCGTCCTCGAGGCCTGGGCCGTCCGAGAGGCAGTCGCGCGGGGGGTCGAGAAGGAGACAGCGGCTGCGATGCGCGAGTGCCTCGACGAGCAGAAGCGCCTCATCAACGGCGGCACGTTCGCCGAGTTCATTGCCGCCGACCGCGACTTCCACACCCGGCTCATCCGCGCGATGCACAACCCCGTGCTCGAGCAGCTGTACGAGTCGGTCCGAGCCCGCCACGTGGTCATCGGCGTCTCGGCCCTCGAGCGCAGCTCGCACCGCCGCGAGGAGGTGCTGGCCGAGCACACCACGATTGTCGACGCCCTCGAGTCGGGCGACGTGGAGCGTGCTGAGAAGGCAGTGGCGCACCACCTCGATGCGACCCGCCGCATGCTGGTGATCTAGCGGAAGGCATAGCGCACGACGGCGGCGCGCGGCCGCCGTCGTGTGCCGCTTGCCTCAGCGGGCGGCGGAGCTGTCCGCAGGGACGGAAGGTACAACGTCGACGTCGTCGACCACCTTGCGGCCCATCGCGAGGCCAACCACGGTGACGATGGCCGCGAACAGCACGTACCCGGCGATCGTGTAGCCGTTGGGCGCCATCGCGATCAGCACAGCGAAGACGCTGGGGGCGAAGCCGCCGCCGATGATCCCCGCGAAGGTGTAGGCCAGCGAGGACCCGGTGTAGCGGAGCCGTGCGTGGAACTGCTCGGCGATGTGCGCCGCCTGCGGCGCGTACATGAACGAGTGGCACACGAGGCCCAGGACCACGCCGACCAGGCCGAGCCCGAACGAACGGGTCTGGGTCATGGCGATGAAGATGAACGTCCATGCGCCACCGGCCAGGGCCGCGATGCCGTAGAGCCACTTGCGGTTGACCCGGTCGGAGAGCCAGCCTGCGAACGGCATAGTGACGACCTGGAGCGCGCCAGCCACCATGGTGCAGGTGAGGGCCTCCGAGTCGCTGAGCTTGTTGGGCCCGGTCTTGAGCCAGACGAGCACGAACACTGCGAAGAACGCGTACAGCACGTCGGGACCGACGCGGCAGAGGATCGCTCCGGTGAGCGCGCGCCCCTGGGTGCGGAACACCTCGGTGACGGGAGCCTTGGCGGCCTCTCCCCGCTCGAGCAGCCGCTGGAACACCGGCGTCTCCTCAAGAGTGTGGCGGATCCACAGGCCGAACCCGACCAGAACGATCGAGAACCCGAAGGCGAGCCGCCAGCCCCAGGACTGGAAGTCCGCAGCAGGCATGCTCGCGGTCATGATGATGAGCACGAGGTTGGCCAGGACCGAGCCGAGCGGCACGCCGACCTGGGCGGCCGAAGCCCAGAGCCCCCGCTCGCCTGGCTTGCTGAACTCGCTCGAGAGCAGGACGGCGCCGCCCCACTCGCCGCCCACGCCAACGCCCTGAAGGAAGCGCAGGAGCACGAGCAGCGCGGGCCCCCATAGGCCTGCCTGGGCATAGGTGGGCAGGAAGGCGATGCCGAAGGTCGCCGCACCGATGAGCACGAGCGTCCACACGAGCACGCGCTTGCGGCCGATCCGGTCGCCCAGCCGGCCGAAGACGATTCCGCCGATGGGGCGCGAGATGTACCCAGCCGCGTACGTGAGGAAGGCCTTGATGGTGGCCATCGCCGGGTCGTCGTCGGGGAAGAAGAGCTTGTTGAAGACAACCGCCGTCGCGGCGCCGTAGAGGGCGAAGTCGTACCATTCGAGCGCCGTGCCGCTGAGGCTGGCGGTGAAGGCCTTGTAGAGGGTGCGCCGCTCGACCGGGGCCGATGGGGTCTGCGCGTGACTGCTCATATGACGCTTGTCTCCTTTCAGGGTTAGCCCCATACTCGTTGTATACACGATGTCTACGCAACCCCTTGGGAGAAAATGATGGCACTAATCCGTCTTGACGTTGTCGGAAGCGGTCCCCGGGAAATCCCGATCAGCTATGTCCTCAACGGCGGCTACGCCGGGCGCGACACCGCCCAGGTCCAGCACCACGTCGACGAGCTGGCCGAGCTCGGGGTGCCTGCGCCGACCACGATCCCGACCCTGTACCCGCTCTCGGCGACCCAGGCCACCCAGGCGGGGAGCACGCAGGTGCAGCACGGCCGGACGTCCGGGGAGGCAGAGTGGGCGCTAATCGTCGGCGACGGCCCTGACGATCTCCTCGTGACCGCGGCGTGCGACCACACCGACCGCGACCTCGAGGTGCATTCCGTCGCGTGGAGCAAGCAGGCGGGCCCTGACGTCCTGGGCGACGTCGCGTGGCGGCTCTCCGATGTCGAGGACGCTCTTGACGGCTTCTCCCTGCGCGCGTGGGTGACGCACGACGGCGCCGAGACGCTCATCCAGGACGGCTCGCCCTCGCAGCTGCTCCCGCCGCGCTACTGGGCGGATCGGCTCGATGAAGCCGGGCTGCTCCGGCCCGGCACGGTGGTAATGAGCGGGACCATCCCCATGGTCCCCGGCGTGGACCAGTTCGCGGACGGGTGGCGCGTGGAACTCGCGGACGGCGAAGGGAACGTCAGCCGGGTCGCGTACGAGGTGGAGATGCTTCCGGCAGCCTGGGAATAGAGGCTTCAACAGGGAGCGGCCGGACGACAGGCCACTGACCCCGGCACCTCGGCCAGGTGAGCGGACGACGGCGGGTGCGCACCCGCCGTCGTCCGCTCACCTGCATCGTTTGGTCAGCGCGGCAACGCTACGCGTGCCAGCGCACGGCACTCACGACGGACTCGGCCAGCCGCTCGACCATGCGCTCGACGGTTTCGAGATGGCCGAAGCGGCGGAAGACCTCGAGCTGTCGCGCCACCACCTCCCCGATGTCCGCGCCGGCCACCGCGCCGTCATTCTCGGCTGACCTCTCCGGTTCGCCGTATTCGGTTCTTTGCGGGAGTGCTTCCCGGGCGGCGACAAGCCGTTGCCAGAGACGCGATAGCCTGCCACAGGACTGTGGGGAAGGAATGCGCGTGGTGGACTTTTTGAGCGGCTTCAACGGCGAGGCCCTGACGAATCTGGCGTGGGGTGCTGCGATCGTTGCCGCGGTGCTGCTGGCTCTCTGGCGGTACTGGCGCGTCGATCTGGCAGCCTTCGGCGCTGTTCTCGTCTTCGGGTTCGCGAATGCCGTGGCCGCCGTCTACGTCCTGTTCCATCTCGGCGAGGGACGCTGGGGCGGCGACACCCATGAGCGCCTTGTCGCTCCCTCGCTGGCCGGCATTCCCATGGTTGGCCAGTTCCTGGAACCCATCGACGGCCTCCTCAGCGGGCTGGCCGACGGGGTGAACGAATTCAACAATGTGCAGGCTGCGCTTCCGGTGGCTGGGGGTTTCCTCGCCTCCGCCGGCTGGGCGTTCGCCCTCGCCGTACCGCTGAGCCTCATCGCGATGGTGGTGAGCTTCTTCGCGGCCCGACAGCGCCAGCGGGCGTTCAGGCGGGTGACCCAGCAGGTCCACGAACTCACTGCCGAAGTTGCCGAGCTCAAGCGTTTGGTCGGTGATCCGGTCCGGGTGTAGCCCCGGGGCATGATCGCGTCGGGAAGGGACGGCCCCCACGATGTGGCCGGCGGCGCCCCTCACAATAAAGTTTGCGAGCGTCTGCGGAGGCTGGCTTAGGCCGCCGCGAGTCTCGATAGGGACATTCGGGCACGGCGGACAAATCCAAACTAATGGTTGCCGTCTCCTCGAGCGGCAGCCGACGCCTCTGAAGCTTAGGACCTTCTCCTCTACCGCGGGAGGACTCTATTCCCAAGTTGCAAGATCTTGCATCATGTGCAAGAAGGCCAGCATGCAACTTCGGCTCGGCGCTTACGAGGAGGCTGAATCTAGCGCGTCAAAGACGTGTATTATCTGGTTACGGGCGATGACGCCCGTGACGCTATTGGGGGAAGCGATCATGCTTGTATCTCGGCTGGCCTATGCGCCGCCTTCTGCAGCCTGCGTTCTATGCCTTTCCCCCTCTATGTGCGTCAATCCACGCACCCACCCCGCACGCTCCACTCGCACGTCGGTGAGGTGTCCTATGAAAGGACTCTCATGAGCCATCCGAATCTCGCGCCCTACCCTCCAAGCCCCGGCTATGGCGGCCCCCTCAAGAGCAGCAAGTCATTCCTTGTGACCTGGCTGCTATCGCTCCTCCTGGGCGTCTTCGGCGTTGACCGGTTCTATCTGGGAAAGGTCGGGACCGGCATCCTGAAGCTGGTTACGTTCGGCGGCTTTGGCATCTGGGCCCTTGTCGACCTGATTCTCGTGCTCGCAAACAAGACGCGGGACAAGCAGGGGATGCCTCTTGAGGGCTATGACAGGCACAAGAAGGTGGCGCTGATCGTCACAGCGGTCTTCATCCTGCTCGGAATTATCCTCAATGCGACTCGAGCTGCCGCGACGCCGTCAACCTCGCCCAGCGCTTCTACGTCAAAGGCGACGACTGCGACCACCGCTGCTGCTGCCACACCGACACCTTCCAAGGATCCGGCGGTGGCGGCTGCTGAAGCCCAGGCCTCGGCCAAGGCCAAGGCGGACGCGGACGCTGCCGCCAAGGCCAAGGCAGATGCCGATGCGGCGGCCAAGGCGAAGGCCGACGCAGATGCGGCAGCGAAGGCAGCCGCTGACGCTGCCGCCAAGGCTGGCACAATCAGTCAGCAGAATGCGCTGCGGAAGGCCAAGAGCTATCTCGACTACAGCGCGTTCTCGCGTACCGGACTGATCGGTCAGCTGGAGTTCGAGAAGTACTCGACCGCCGACGCGACGTGGGCGGTGGACCATGTGACTGTCGACTGGAACGAGCAGGCCGCGAAGAAGGCGAAGGACTACCTCAAGTTCACCTCGTTCTCCCATTCCGGACTCGTCGACCAGCTGATCTTCGAGGGCTTCACGCCAGAGCAGGCTGAGTACGGGGCAACCAAGACCGGTCTTTAGACTCATCTCACAATTCTGATGCTCCGGCTCGTCTGAGCCGGAGCATCAGATGTGAAATCGGCTATGCCGTCTCAACAAGGCCGACCCGACCATCACTATGGGGGAAATTGTGATGAGGCGAATCAATCATCATCACGGTCGGCATTTACAGTTCCGGGTCATACCACAGGTGACACGCTGGAAGATCGCGAACATGGTCTACGCCAACTGACGCCACACTATTGACCCCTTCCGATCAAGGACATTTGGTGAAGAAGTTCATTTGCGCTGCCCTGATGATGCTGACGCTCTCGGGGTGCGGCGGCGCCACGGCCGCTGCTCCCGCGGTCACCGAAACCGTGACGGTCCCTGGACCCACCGTAACGGTGACGGTTACCGCTGCTCCCGCGCCCACCCCAGCCCCGTCGACAAGTCCGGCGAAGGCGGCAACATCGACCACACCGGCGAAACCGGCGACGGCTGTCATACCCTCCGACATCGTCGGAATGAACGCTGAAGCTCTGGACGACGACCTCAAGGCCTTGGGCTTCACGAAGGTCGTCTACAACTCGGACACCGGCAAGACCGTGCTCCTGCTGAGCAACTGGACAGTCACCGGGATCGACAATCCCGGCACCACCCAATCCACCGACAGGGCCGTTGTCGTGCACGTCACCAAGTAATGGGGCATCCGGTGCCCTGACTATCGCCGGCGCACTTATGTCCTGGCTGCTTGGATCCGTTCTGGCATTCAGCATCCCCGCCCGCCAACAGCTACCACAACAGAGGACCGTGCTGTCGCCGCTGCTGCCTTCGAACTCATCACCGGCGCGCTCAGCGAGAACCCCGACCGGCTCGGAAGGCAGCTCCCAGAACTGTTCTTCCCCCCGTTTCCGCGGAACGGCAAACGGACGACGGCGGGTGGGCACCCGCCGTCGTCCGTCCCCCCAACCTTCAGAAACCGACGTTGGCGCGGCCCTTGAGCTGCAGGATCTCGCGGGCCTCGTCCGGGGTCGCGACCTCGAGGTTGAGCGCCTCGAGGATCACCCGCGCGCGCGAGACCTGCTCGGCGTTGGACTTCGCGAGCTGGCCCGGGCCGATCCACAGCGAGTCCTCGAGGCCCACGCGGACGTGGGAGCCCATGGCCGCCCCCATCGTGGCCAGAGGCATCTGGTTCCGGCCGGCGCCGAGGATCGACCACTCGTAGTCGGCGCCCAGGAGCCGGTCCGCGGTGCGCCGCATGTGCATGAGGTCCTCGGGATGCGCGCCGATGCCGCCGAGCAGCCCGAAGACCGACTGCACGAACAGCGGTCCCCTGGCCAAGCCGCGCGCGTGGAAGTGGGCCAGGTTGTTCAGGTGGGAGATGTCGTAGCACTCGAACTCGAAGCGCGTCCCGTTGGCGTTGCCGATCCCCAGGATCGTCTCGATGTCCGCGAACGTGTTCTTGAACACCAGGTCCCGGGACTTCTCGAGCGACTCGCGCTCCCACTCGTGCTCGAACTCGGCGAACCGGTCCAGCATCGGGTACAGGCCGAAGTTCATCGACCCCATGTTCAGGCTGGCGAGCTCCGGCTTGAACGCAGCCACCGGCCGCATCCGCTCCTCGACCGTCATGTGCGGCGATCCGCCCGTGGTGATGTTGATGACCACGTCGCTGTTCGCGGTGACCTTCTCCAGGATCGGCTCGAAGTGCCGCGGATCCTGGGACGGCCGCCCATCCTTCGGGTCACGCGCGTGGAGATGCACGACGGCGGCGCCCGCCTCGGCCGCTCCGATCGCCGCCTCCGCGATCTCCTCCGGGCTGACGGGAAGGTGCGGCGACATCGAGGGCGTGTGGATCGCGCCCGTGACGGCCGACGTGATGATGACCTTGCGCTTGAGCGACATGTCCAGTGCCTCCTAGTAGAGCTTCTCGGTGTTGCCGTCAACGGCCATGGCCTGGCCGTTGACGTTCTTGGCCAGCGGGCCGGCGAGGAACACGGCCATGTTGGCGATGTCCTCGGCGTCCACGAGCCGATTCAGGGACGACTGGCCGTGGTAGAGGTCCGAGACCTCCTGCACCGGGCGGCCCAGCATCGCCGCCTTGGCATCGATGACCGCGCTGATGCGGGGACCGTTCACCGCTCCCGGGCAGATGGCGTTGACGCGGATGCCTTCGGCCCCGAGCTCGATCGCGAGGGTCTTGGTCAGGCCCACCACGGCCCACTTGGACGCCGAGTAGGGGCTGCGGCCGGCCATCCCGAGCCGTCCGGCGGCGGAGGAGAGGTTGACAATCGTAGGCTCGTCCGCCTGCCGGAGCAGGGGCAGCGCGTGCTTGACGGCGTAGAACTGGCCGTGGACATTGACGTCGAACGTCTTCCTCCAAGCGTCGCCGTCGAGCTGATCGATGGGGCCGGTGGGGCCGGCAATCCCGGCGTTGTTGACGAGGACGTCCAGTCCGCCGAGCGCGGCGTCGACCTCCTCCATGAGCTCCGCGACCTGAGCCTCAACCGAGACGTCGCTGACTCGTGCAGAGAACCCGGAGCTGCTCGCCCGATCGACGGCGTCCGGGTCGACGTCCGTCACGAAGACGGATGCTCCGAGGTCCTTGAACCGGGAGGCGATGGCCAGGCCGATGCCGGCTGCGCCGGCGGTGACGAGGACCTTGCGGCCGGAATAGTCGAGACCGTTGCGCATGGCTTCTGCTCCTCTAGTGGGCTGCCGGGGCGGATGCGGAGGAATCTTCGGTGCCCCGCTTGAGGAAGCGCGTCAGGACGGCGCCGATCGCGCACAGCGCGACGATGAACCAGAGGCCGGAGAGCTTCGATCCGGTGAGGTCCTCCGTGATCCCCATGACGTAGGGGCCGAGGAATCCGCCGAACAGGCCGATCGTGTTCACGAACGCGAGGCCTCCGGCCAGCGCCGCCCCCGTGAGCCGAGTGGCGGGGTAGGTGAAGAGGATCGGCTGGAGGGCGAAGAAGTTGAACGCCGCGAGGCAGAATCCGATCATGCCCAGCACCGGGCCGCCGACGGCCCCGAGCACGAAGCCGGCGACAATGCCGATCATCGTCGCGGTCGCGATGGCGCGCGACCGCGAGCCGTTCGTCGCCAGTCGCGGCAGCACCAGTGCGCCGACGGCCGAGAAGATCCAGGGAACCGACGTGAGGAGGCCGATCTGGAACGGGCTGAGCTTGCCGTACGAGCCGATGATGGACGGGAGGAAGAAGCTGAGCGCGTACACCGCGATCTGGTGCGTGAAGTAGATCCCGACCACCAGGAGGATCTGCTTGTCCTTGAGGACGTGGCGCAGCTTCGAGTTGCCCGCGGCCGCCGCGCCCTGGCGCTCCTCCGCGGCGATCCGGGCCTCGAGGTCCTCGGCCTCGTCGCGTGTCAGGAACGTGGCCTCGGTCGGCCTGTTGGGCAGGAACTTCCAGACCGCGATCGCCAGCAGGCAGGAGGGCACGCCCTCGACGATGAACATCCACTGCCAGCCGTGCAGGCCGCCGACGCCGTCAAGCATGAGCAGGAGGCCGCCCAGCGGCGCACCGACGATGTTCGCAAGGGAGACTCCGAGCAGGAACAGGCCGTTCGCCTTGGCCCGGTCCTTGACCACAAACCACTGGGTCAGGAAGTACATCACCCCGGGGAACAGCCCGGCCTCGGCGATGCCGAGCAGCATCCGCAGGATGTAGAAGGACCACTCGCCGTTCACAAGCGCCATGGCGGCCGAGATCACGCCCCACGTCACCATGATGCGCATGATCCAGAACCGGGCGCCCACCTTGTGCATGATGAGGTTCGAGGGGATCTCGGACAGCGCATACGTCAGGAAGAAGAGCCCCGCACCGATGCCGTAGGCAGCCGCGCTGATGCCCAGGTCGATCGCGAGGCGGTCCTTGGCCATCCCGATGTTGGTGCGGTCAAGGAACGCCAGCACGTAGGCGCCAATGAGCAGCGGCATGACGCGCCGGAAGATGAGCTTGTTGACTGCCTCTTTCGACCGTTGAGCGGTCGTCTGAACCGATGAGGACATGGCTGTGCCTTTTCTGTACGGATAGGACGGCCCGACGGTGGGCCGCAACTGGATGATGCGGGGCTTGGAGCTAAGGGGCGGCGACCGGCTCAGCCGGGCAGCCGCAGGAAGTGCCGATATGGAGCTGGTGCTCGCAGATTTCGTGGACGAAGCTCGTCCGCTTGGACGTGATCTGGTCAAGGAGCAGCGCGAAGGCCTTGGTCGCCATCTGCTGGACGGGCTGCACGATGGTCGTCATCCCGATGAGGCGGGACCGGCTGTGCGGGAGCCCGTCGCTCCCGACGACGAGGAGGTCGTCGGGAATGCGCAGGCCCAGGGACAGCGCGTATTCCATGACGCCGATCGCGATCTCGTCCGATCCGCAGACGATGGCCTCCGGCCGGTCAGGCGAGCGGAGGAGCCGCTGCGCGGCTGCGATCCCGCCTTGGGCGTTCAGGCGCGTGCTCACCTTGCGCGACCCTGAGATCGTGACACCCGCCTGTGCCGCGGTGCGGACGAAGGCGACCTCCCGCGCAAGCGAAGCGGTCGAGAACCGCGGTCCGATCACCGTTGCGATCTCAGTGCGCCCATGCCCGAGGACATGCGCCATGAGCTGGGCGGCGGCAGCGTCGTCGTCGATCCCCACGAAGTCCCCGGGGACCTGCTCGGAGCGGCGCGAGAGGTAGACGTACGGGATCCGGCGCTGCCTGAGGGTCTGCAACGACCGGGCGTCACGCCGCAATGCAGCGGCGATGATCACCCCGTCGACATTGCGGGCGGCGAGGGTCGCCGCAATCTGGGACAGCGAGTCCGCGTCGTCCTGGGTGGTGGCGACGAACACGTCGAAGCCTTCCGCCGCAGTCGCCGTGATGATGTTCTGCGCCCAGCCCGTGTACATCGGGTTCACGATGTTCGGAACGATGAGCCCGACGACGCGGGTGAGCTGCGGATCCGGAGTCTGCCTGCGGCCGGACGCCCGGTAGCCGAGCTCGTTGGCGATCCCGAGAACGTGCCGACGCGTCTCGGCCGAGACGCCTCCGCGTCCGTTCATGATGTAGCTGACGGTCGCCGGGGACACTCCCGCCGCCCGCGCTACGGCCGCAGCAGAGACCCTCGTCGGTCGTTCGGCGGCTGCTGCGGTCATGCGGAACCTCCTTCCCGTGAGATCTGAGTGAGGGGCCTCTCGCCCTCTGTGTGACCTCCATTACAGAAGACGGCGTAACGTTAAGCAACGTTAAGTAGTGGAGCTGACTGGTGCTGAACGCTCGGGCGGATCCCGCAGCTGGCTGGTCTCGGAGGGGGTCTTCTCCCCCGATAGCCAGTCGCAGCGCTTAGCCTTGACTGCGTGGCATCACCCTTCGACGACCCCGAGTTCGCTGCACGACTGGCCCAGATGGGCGTCGTCCACACACCGGGCATGGCCGACCGCCTGATGGACGATCTCGCGCCGCTGCTCGCAGCGGAAGGGATCGACCTCAACAACCTCGACGCCGACACCGACCTCGACGAGGTCAATGCAGCGCTCGACCGCGCGACCGAGCGCCACAACCTCGCGCTGTTCACGCCCATCGGCGCGCAGCGTGTCGGGGCCTTGGAGGTCCTGCGGCTGTTCGCCGAGTCATTCGCGGAGGGCGGTGAGGACGAGGCCGCAGCCGTGCTCGCGGGCGTCGAAAGCGACCCGGCCGGCGATGCGCCGGCGATCTCGCACCTCATCGGGGTCAGTCTCGGGCTTCTCGACAGCTGGCATACCGACCCGGGACTGCATGCCGCGCTTGCGGCCACCCGGGTGCCGCGGTGGCGCCGTGCTGCACGCGCGGCGGCCACCGATGTCCTCGCCCTCGCCCGCAAGGGGCGCGCGTTCGACTCGCTGAAGAGCCTGCACCGGCACGGCGGGCTGGCGCTGTTCGAGGGATCCGCGCTCCTTGTCGCGGCATCCCTCAGCGCGCGCGCCGCGAGTGAGGGAGTCTCGGTGCGCGACCTCGCGGGGCGGGTGCTCATGGACGCCAGCCCGGGCCGATCCGCGCCCGCGGTCCTTCCGGGGTCGTCCCTCCACGCCCCGGGAAGCAGCTTCATGCGCCCACAGGGGGCAAGCGGTACGAGAGGGCAGCGCCCAGCTGCTACCCGGCAGGGCGGGGCCCGTAGCGCGCGGTCCGCGGACCGCGCGCTGCTGCGAGGCTTCGGCGCATGGCTGGAGAGTTCGCCCTCGATCGCCGCTCCCACGGTGGACGACGAGCTGAAGATGATGGAGATGCTGGTGGGCATCGCGCGAGGCGAGGGCCTGGACCTGCACCGGGCCACCGACGTCGAGCCGCTGATCGACCTGCTCTGGGACCCCGACCTGGAGAATCCGGAGGCACTCGGGGCCGCCCTCGAGACGCTCCACGACTACGTGCACTTCCGCCTCGACGAAGGCCGCGACCTGGACGGATGGGAGGAGGCACACGGGGCCGTCGAGGATGCCCTCGACGACGCTGGCGCCTCGGGCCCGCTGGGTGCGATGGTGGAGGACGCGGAGAAGGTCAGCCCGGAGACGCGCCGCCGCGCTCTCGCGCAGACGACGCTCATCGCCGCAGTGAAGGACCTGCTCGAATGGGTGGGCCCCGGCAGGCCGGTGACGCAGACCGGCGGTGTGCGCCGTGGGGACATCAGGCAGGTCGCGAAGATGCTGGGCATCCGGGCTGTCGGGGTCGCGAAGCGCGTGGGCGACCACCGCGACGAGGGCGCGCCCGTGCAGGCGCTGTCGATGGCCGACGTCCCCCTGCTCGCCCAGTGGTGGGAGGCGCTCTCGACCGCGCAGGTCATCCGGACCAACTCGTCCAGCGTCCGACCGGGCCCAGCAGCCGCCGAGTGGAGCGCCGAGGCACTCCCGCCGCTCGACCTGGCCGAGAGGGTGGCCGAGATCTTCGTGGCGGCGACGCTTGCCGCCCCCATGAAGACCGGTTTCGGCTCAATCATTGTCAGGGAGTCCCTGCCCCCGCTGATGCACGCTCTGGCCCCCGAGGACGTCGACGTCCCAGACGTGGCCGGATTCGGCCACGGGCCTGTGTGGACGCTGCGGAACCTCGAGCGGGCGGGGGTCGTCACGTTCGGCGCCTCGGATTCCCTCAAGATCCCCGACGGGACCCGGGCCGCCGTTGCCCGCGGCCTCCTCCTCGCCGTCGCGCACCTCGCCGGAACCGAGGACGGGTAGGACCCCGCCAGGGGGCGCGGTCAGGCGGACCGGACGGCCGCTACGAGGTCGGCGGGCGACCCGCGCCAGGGCGCGCCGTGGCCGGGGAGAACTCAGGATGCCGGAATCCCGCTGAGCCGATCGAGGGAGGCCAACGCCTCATCCGGGTTGTCCGTGAAAGGAGCCGGCTGCGCGGCCTCGCGTCCGGTAAGCACGTGGCGCGTGGTGAGCGCGTCGCCGACGAATACCGCATCCGCCACCGGGATATGCACAGCAATGCTCCCGGGCGAGTGCCCCGGCATCCCGAGGATGACCGGGCTGCCGGGAAGGTCGAGCACATCTCCGTCCGCGATCTCGGCGACATCCTGCACGTACCTGGTGCGCAGCCCGTTCTTCCGCAGCCCGTAGGCGAAGAAGCCGAGCGTGGGTCCGAGCCGCGCGGGCCCCATCGGCGTCTTGGGCTTCTCGCCGGTGCGCGCGCGTTGGGCGTCGCGGGAGTGGATGAAGACGGGCACGCCGACTTCCTGTCGCAGACGCTCGGCGAAGCCGATGTGGTCGCTGTCGCCGTGGGTGAGGACCAGGCCGCGGATGTCGGACAGCGGGCGGCCGATGGCGTCCAGCTCGCGGCGCAGGTCGTCCCAATGGCCCGGCAGGCCGGCATCGATGAGCGTGATCCCCTCGGGCAGGTCGACGAGGTACGAGGCGACGATGTCGTTGCCGAGGCGATGCAGGTGCGGCGCAAGCTTCATGGCGATCCCTTCCGCTACTATGGCTACGATCAGTAGCCTTCATAGCTACAGTACGTAGCCATGATGGCTGGCGTCAACAGCCGAGGAGGCCCGCGTGGCGGCACCCGCACGCATCACGAACGAGGAGGCGGTCAAGGCTGCGCGGGAGATCCTCGAGTCCTCCGGACCGGCCGGGCTCACGATGCAGTCCGTGGCCGCTCGTGTCGGCGTCCGGGCCCCGTCGCTGTACAAGCGCTTCCGGGACCGCGAGGCCCTGCTTTCGGCGGTGGCGTCGTCGTGCATCGACGAGCTGACCGGTCGGCTCGAGACCGCAGCGCCTGACCTGTCGCGTCTGGCCACCGCCTACCGGAGCTTTGCCCATGAGCACCCCGAGGCGTTTCGTCTGATCTTCACTCCCTCCGCTCCGCAGGAGGCCCTTCAGCGCTCGGCTGCGCCCGTCATCCGCGCCGTCGCCGCACTGGTCGGCGAGGAGCACGCGCTCGATGCGGCCCGGCTGGTCACCGCCTGGGCGACGGGTTTCGTGCAGATGGAGCTCGCGGGAGCCTTCCGCCTCGGCGGGGACGTCGACGAAGCGTTCGACTACGGGCTGCGGCGCATCGCTGCAATGCTCGACGCCGAACGTGCGCCGCGCAGGTGATCTCCCTGCCCTCACTGCCGCGCTCCCCCTTGCGGCTCCGAGCGCCGCTCGGGACGCTGGATTCATGAACAAGGTGCTCGTTTCATTCGGCGCGTCCACCGCCGCGGCCGTCGCCTGCTCGGCTGCCCTCCGCCCCGTGTTCAGGCACTGGGGCGCAACCCGCGACGAGGTCGACGGCCCGTACCCCGGCGAGGGCATCGTCCCCGACGGCGAGCGCGGCGCCACGATGGCCGTGACCATCGACGCCCCGCCCGAGGCCGTCTGGCCGTGGCTCGTCCAGCTCGGCGGCGACCGCGCCGGCTGGTACTCCTGGGACCGCCTCGACAACGGCGGCCTGCCGAGCGCCGACCGGATCCACCCCGAATGGCAGGACCTCAAGCTCGGCGACACCGTCAAGTACTGGACCAAGCGCAACGGAGCGGTGGACGCCTGGACTGTCGCCGCCCTCGAGCCCAACCGCTTCCTCGGGCTCCACGGGCTCAGCGACCTCACCGGCCGCCCCCTCGATCCCGCGCAGCCTCGCCCCTCCGCCTACACCGAGGGCCTGTGGGGCTTCCAGCTCAAGGGGCTCCCCGGCGGAAGGACGCGCCTCGTGATCGGCGGGTACGAGACCTTCCGGCCGCGCTCGGTCGGCTGGCTGCTCTCGCAGTGGATCTTCCCCCCGCTCGTGTGGGTCATGCAGTCCCGGATGCTCGCGGTCCTCAAGCGCAACGCCGAGCGGGCAGGGACGCACGCCGGCTGAGCGCGCGGCGGCCACACGCCGTCGTGCGCCGGAGCTCCACCCGGCGGGACCTTCGCCACTGGGCTCCGCCTCCGGCCAGGCGGACCATGGAGGAAACCCGCCTCTGGAAGGAGCCGTCATGGGCAAGGTCCTCATCGCCTACAGCACGCATGAGGGGCAGTCGGCGAAGGTCGCGGACTTCATCGCG
The DNA here is from genome assembly GCF_050474465.1 of Sinomonas sp. B1-1. Lineage (NCBI taxonomy): Bacteria > Bacillati > Actinomycetota > Actinomycetes > Micrococcales > Micrococcaceae > Sinomonas > Sinomonas sp. B1-1. The sequence goes on from NZ_JBCHVF010000011.1 coordinate 59,418, forward strand.
GAGGTCCTGCGCGGGCGCGGGCTGGACGCGACGGTCTCCGACATCAAGGAGTCCCCCAACGCGACCCCGGCCGGGTACGACGGCGTGATCGTCGGCGGGTCGATCCACATGGGCAAGCACGACAACCGCATGGTCGAGTACGTCCGCAGCAACCTCGAGGCGCTGTCCGCGGCGCCGTCGGCCTTCTTCTCCGTCAGCCTCAGCTCGCACGGCGAGCCGGAGGAGGCCGAGGGCTACGTCAAGAACTTCGAGGAGCAGACCGGGTGGCGGCCGGACAGCGTCGCCATGTTCAGCGGCGGCCTCCCCTACACCCACATGAACTTCATCCTGCGGCACATGATGAAGAAGATCGTCGAGGGCAAGCCCGGAAGCATGGACACCGACACCTCCCGCGACTACGTCTACACCGAATGGGACGGCGTCCGGCGGTTCGCCGAGGACTTCGCCGCCCAGCTCGCGCCCGCCGCCTCCTAGGGGCGGTGGGCGCACGACGGCGGGTGCGCACCCGCCGTCGTGCGCCCGCCACCCGCGGGGCTCGGTCAGCTCACCCGAAGTAGAGGTGAGTGTGGAGCGCGCAGCGCTCGTTGAACCGGGCGCCGCAGCTGGGGCACGAGGTGGTCGCGAGATAGGCCTCAACGGCCATCTCGCCCTTGCACACCCCGCACAGCACCGCCGGCTCCGCCCAGCGGTCCGTGGGCCAGGTCTACGGCTCGTGGTCCGTGTCCTCGGCGTGGCAGAGGTGGCACGGGTAGTACCGCAGGCAGCAGGCGAACTTGATGGCGACGACGTCGACCTCGGTGCGGTAGTGGACGCAGCGGGTCTGGTCGTCGACGGTGGCGCCGAAGACCCGCACAGCCTGAGCTCTCCCGCTCACTTCACCCGGCGCACGAGCACGTCGGGGAACGCCCGGTGCACGGCCACCGCGGCGACGGCCGCCACGGCGTCCTTGAGGAGGTCGCCCGGGTAGAAGACGAGGTCGGCGGCGAAGGCGGCCTGCCAGGAGAGCTTGAGGTTGACCATCATCCCGAGCACGCCGGGCAGGTGGGAGGCGAACACCGAGACCACGGCCGCGGCCAGGAAGAACCACAGGGCCCGGCGCTTGGCGGGCAGGCGCCGGATGATCTGCTCGGCGGCGACGCCCACGAGGAAGGCCGCGAGGACGAACCCGACGATGTAGCCGGCGGACCCGCCGGCCATGACCTGCAGCCCGGCGCGGCCGCCCGAGAAGATCGGCAGCCCGGCGAACGCCAGGACGAGGTAGAGCCCCACCGCCGCCGCGGCGCGCCCCCCGCCGAGGACGAGGCCGGTGAGCATGATCGCGAGGGTCTGCAGCGTGATCGGCACCCCGAAGCCGCCCACCGGGATGCCCGGGACGAGCGCCGAGGCCGCGATGAACGCGGCGAAGACCGAGATCAGGGCCAGCGACCGGGAGTCCCACATGCGGCGGGGCTTGCGGGTGCTCTCGCGGGGGGTGTCACCGGGGTTCGTCTCGGCCTTCGGGGCGGTTTCAGTCTTCGGGGCGGGGCGGCCGGGTGCCGGGGTCGGCGTCGTGGGGTTGCTCATGGTTCCTCCAGAGGGTCCGGGCGGACGTTCTGCAGGAAGGCTATGCCGCCGCGGCGCCGGCTGTTTTGTGGGGAATCCACCACGTGCACGGGTGGTTTGTAGATCGGTGGCTACAAAGGCGGGCGCGCGTGACGTAGCACATCGCGGGCGTGCGTCAGTGGCTCGTACGCTGGTGCCATTGGCCCGGCACCCCGGCGGCCGGCCGCGCACCCAAGGAGCGTCCATGACCCAAATCCTCGTCGCCTACGGCACCACCGAGGGGCACACCGGCACGATCGCCGCCTTCGTGGCGGACGTCCTGCGCGAGCAGGGCCACGAGGTCACGGTCGCGGACGTGGAGGCACTCGAGACGGTCCCCGACACCTGCGGCGCGGTGATCCTGGCGGGCTCGGTCCACGTCGGCAAGCACGATACCCAGGTGGTCGACTTCGCGGCCGCGAACCTCGAGGCGCTCACCTCGCGCTCCTCGGCGTTCGTGTCCGTGAGCCTCGCGCTCGTCGGCGACACCGCCGAGGCGCAGAAGTACGTCCAGGACTTCGAGGCCGCCTCGGGGTGGACCCCCGAGCAGGTCTCCCTCGTGGCCGGCGCCCTGCTCTACACGCAGTACGGCTTCGCCAAGCGCCAGCTCATGCGCGGCATCGCCGCCAGCAAGCGCGGCGCCCTGAGCACCGACACCAGCCAGGACCACGTCTACACGGACTGGGACGCCGTGCGCCGCTTCGCCGAGGGCTTCGCCGCGCAGGTCGCCGCCGCGGCGTAGCACCCCGGCGGGCGGCGGGCGCACGACGGCGGGTGCGCACCCGCCGTCGTGCGCAGAGGGCCGCGGACCTGCAGGCCCTCCCGCCCTCGCCCATCAGGCCTTACAGGTGTGGTCGGACTCCTGTACCGTGCCTACCGCGGCCTCGGGGAGTGCAGCTGCGGGGGACCTTGCGCATGGCGCTCATCCGCGTGGTCCACATATCGCCGAATTCCTCACCGGAGAGGAAGAAGCCGGAGAACATGCGGTAGGTGTCCGGGCCGAACACCATGAGCTGTTCCTCGCCGAAGAGGTCGGCATGGTGCTCGAGGAGTCCGGGGCCCTGCTTGCCCCAGTACCCCGTCCACTCGTCCGTCGCGGAGCCGAACCCGTCGAGACGCCACCGGATCTCCGGAACCGCGCTCCGCGGCGCCCTACCGGCCGGCCCGGGGCCTGGTTCTGATCGACAGCAGCACGAAGGTGGCGACGAGCACGGGAAGCGCGACGAGGTGGTAGGCGACGTCCCCCGGTTCGCCCCCGAGGAGGGTGAACGACAGGCCCACGATGAAGCCGGCGACGGCGAAGCCGGTCGCGACCTGTGCCGCGAGCCGCCCTCGACGGGGGCGGCCGAGGAGGGCGACGGCCCCCGCGACGAGCACGACGCCGATGATCGCCTCGGCGACGCCCGCGGACGTCGGGCTGTAGGGCCGCCTGCCTTCTCCCGTCATGCCCGAGAGGTGGAGGGTCGAGACGACCGCGAGACTGGCCGCCTCGAGGATCATGAGCGCCGACAGTCCGCGGCGCGCACGGCCCGATGCGAAGACTGGGGTGGACGCCATCGTGATCTCCTGATCGTTGCCGGCAATCCCAGAATAGGCGCCTCCCCGATGCTCGCGCTGGTTGGCCCCTCACCCTCGGGTCTACACTGGCCACCTCACGTTCCACGTTGACCTTCAGGGGGCTTCCGGTGCTGCACAAGGGACTTGATAACCGGCAGCCGCTTTCTGCGTCGGACTGAACGTCATGTCTTTGCGTGTTTCGGGCGCACTTGCCGTGATCGGCGGACTCGCATGGCTCCTGAAGGTCGCCCTGATGTGGGCGAATGGCGGAACTGAGAGCACCACCGGGTTCGTTGGCTTTCTGTTCCTCGTGGGCATTACCTGTATCGCAATGGCAGGCAGCGTCAGAGCCTGGTTCTTCAGCCCCAGCGCAAGGGTGTGGCGGAGAATACTGGCGATACTCGCATTCCTGGTGGCGCTCGTCCTCATGGTGGATCTTCCGATCCTGGCCGGATGGCAGATCTTTGGCCGCGTGTGGATCGCCGAGGAACTCGGCATCATCCTCACAGCCGCGCTTGCGCTCGGAGTGGGGGCTCGCTGGCTCGTTCGTGGGTTCGGAACGAAAGCTGCAGCAGCCCCAGAAGCCGTCCTGTAAGGATTCCGGTCGCCCGCAGCAGACGCAGCGAGGGCCCCGGTCCCGAATATGCTGGCCACATCCGACCCGAGGAGCCGCATGTTCACCGGCCTGAGCGCCTTCACCCTGACCCCGCTCGACGAGCAGCGCATCGACGAGTCTGCGCTCGGCCGTCTGGTCGAGCGGGCAGCCGCGGCCGGCGTCGACAGTCTGGGCGTCCTCGGCTCGACGGGCAGCTACGCCTACCTCACCCGCGAGGAGCGGCGCCGCGTCCTCGAGGTCGCCGTCTCCCACGCAGGCCGCACGCCGGTGCTGGCCGGAATCGGCGCCCTCCGGACCCGCGACGTCCTCGCCCACGCCGCCGACGCCCAGCAGGCCGGCGCCGCCGCCGTCCTCCTCGCCCCGGTGTCCTACCAGCCACTCAGTCCCGACGAGGTCTTCGGCCTGTTCGAGGACGTCACCGCCGAGCTGTCCGTCCCGCTAGTCGTCTACGACAACCCCACCACCACGCGCTTTGCCTTCACCGACGGGCTCCACGCCGCCATCGCGCAGCTCCCCCACGTAGCCTCCATCAAGATCCCGCCCGTCCCGACCGACCCCGCCGCCGCCGCGGACCGCATCTCCGCCCTCCGCGCCCTCCTCCACGACGGCGTCACGATCGGGATCAGCGGCGATGCCTCCGCCGCCACGGCCCTCACCCACGGCGCGGACGCCTGGTACAGCGTGCTCGCCGGGATCCTCCCGGAACTCTGTGTTGAGCTCACCCGCGCCGCGCTCGGCTCACCGGATCAGGCGCACGACGCCGCCCGCGCCCTCGCGCTCTCGGCCCGCCTCGCGCCCCTCTGGGACCTCTTCGCCCAGCACGGCAGCATCCGCGTCGCCGCGACGGCCGCCGAGATCCTCGGCCTCACCACCGGCCCGAGCCTCCCCAAGCCCCTGCGAGCGCTCGACGGCAAGGCGCGCGCCGCCGTCGTGCGCGCCCTCGGCAGCCTGCCGCCCCGACACCGCCAGGGCAGCTGAGGCGCGGCGGGTGCTCACCCGCCGTCGTGCGTCCCCTACACCCGTGCGAGCAGCGAGCTGAACTGCTTCGCCCCGCTGGCAACCATGGTCAGGTCCGAGCCGGCGACGATATAGCGGTAGCCGCGGGCCACGGCGTCGGCCGCGGCCTCCGGCGAGCCGGCGAAGATGCCCATCGGCACCCCGCGGGCGGCGGCGGCAGCCTCGATCGCCGCTGCAGCGGTCCGCATCGGCTCCGAGTCCTGCTCCCCCGGCGTCCCGAGGTCGACGGACAGGTCGACGGGCCCGATGAACGCCACGTCCAGGGCGGCCATCGCGGCGTCGATCCCGTCGGCGTAGTCGGCGGTCTCGAACTGCCCCACCGCCAGCACGGTCGAGTTGGACCGTTCGAAATGCCCGGCGAGGGTCACGCCGATTCCGTAATCGGCGGCCGGCTGCGCCAGTGAGACCGACCGGGACCCGAGCGGCGGGTAGGAGACGAGCTGCCGCAGCTCTCCCGCCGCGGACCCCGAGCCGCGGGCGAGCTGGATCCCGGCGGCGCCGGCCTCGAGCAGGCGGTTGATGTCGCCGCGGTCCAGGGCGGGGACCCGGACCAGAACCGGAAGGCCGCGCGCGCGGCCGGCCCGCACGACGTCGCACGCCTCCCCGACCGACATCTGCGAGTGCTCGTAGTCGCACACCACGAAGTCGAAGCCGGACAGGGCCAGCAGGTCCACGATCTCGAACCGCGGGATCTTCAGGAACGTGCCGAGGACGGGGCGCTCGGCCATGAGGTCCCGGAGGGACTGCGGGAAGGCCATCAGATCCCCAGCAGGTCGGCGGGGTTGTCCGCGATGAGCCGGCGCACGTCCTCCTTGGAGACGCCCGCGTCCAGCAGGCCGCGGACAATGCGCGCGTAGGCATCCACCGGCAGCGGGTTGTTCGCCTGGCCCAGGTCCGAGCCCAGGAGGGTGTTCTCCACGCCGGCGGCCTTCACGAAGCCGAGCAGGGTGTCGAGGCCCCACTGGTAGAACGAGGTGCGGTCGTCGTACTGGCAGATCGAGTGCTCGATCCGGGCCCCGAGGCCCACCCAGCGGCGCACCCGCTCGGGCTCGGCGCCGATCACGAAGTTCGGGTGGTTCACGAGGATCCGCTTGATCCCCATGGAAGAGGCCTGCTCGATGAGCCGCTCCGTCTGGTCGGCGTCGAGGTGGCCGCAGGACATGATCGCGTCGTGGCCCTTGATGACCTCGAGGATGTCCAGGACCTCTGGCTTGAGCGCGCCCTCGGCGTCGAGGATGCCGATCTCGGTCGTGTGGCGCAGGCCCAGGTTGTTGGTGGGGAAGCGCATGTTCTGGCCCTCGGCCTCGTGCACGCAGATATGGGCGTGCGAGGAGATGGTGGGGAACCAGACCATCCGGCCGCCTTGGGCGAGCGCGAGCTCCGCCGCATACGGATTGAGGCCGCCCACGTAGTTGTTCAGCGCCACCCCGGAGACCACCGGGATCGGCAGCCCGCCGAGCGCCTCGGACGCCGCTCGGATGTCCGTGACCATCGAGTGGTGGTGGCTCTTGACCAGGATCGCCTGGAACCCGGCCTCGTGCGCCTGCCACGCGGCCTCCGCGATGGGCAGCCGGCGCGGGAACGGCGAGGGGCTGGGGTGGACGTGGAGGTCGACGGCGCCGTCGAGGATCGCGGCGACCTCGGGATCGTCGATGGTGACGGACTCATGGTCTGCAGGCTTCAGCATCGTTGCTGTCCTTCCGTTCGGTTGTGCCCTAGGGGCATTGACAGTGACCGTGATCACGATGCTACGCTCGTTCCACATTGCGCACAAGCTGTTCCGACAAACGGAACACAAGGTCAAAGGAGATCGCGGTGTCCCTCAACGAATCGCTCTACTCGGAGGTCGTCAGCTTCGACGACATCCCGCTCGAAGTCGCCCGCCCGGGCATCACCCGCAAGGCCTACGCCACGGACGAGGTCATGATCGTGTGGAACACCGTGGAGAAGGGCCTCGAGCTCCGCCCCCACTCGCACGAGGACTTCGACCAGCTCGTGTTCATCCTCGAGGGCGAGGCCGACTACTACGTCGACGGCGTCCCCCACCACATGGGTCCGCGGGACCTCATGCTCGTCCAGCGGGGCAAGGAGCACTACATCGATGTGACCTCCGGCCCGTGCGTGAACATCGACATCTTCGTGCCCCCGCGGGCCGACTACGCCCACCTCACCTCCTGGGTCGCCAATCTGGGCGCCAAGGAGCCCCTCACGCTGGGCGGCCGGGCGTGACCGCGCCGGCCCTGAACAGCCACACTGGGGCTGTGGGCACGACGGCGGGCGGCCACGAGCGCCGCGCGGTGGTCGGCGCGAGCGCCGGCTTCTTCATCGATATGTTCGACATCTACCTGCCGGTGATCGCCCTCGCCCCGGCGATGGCCTTCTTCACCCCCGCCTCGATCGACGCGGCCACGACGGCGATCCTCGGCGGCCTCGTCTTCGCCTCCACCCTCGTGGCCCGCCCCCTCGGGTCCATCATCTTCGGCTGGCTCGGGGACAAGGTGGGGCGCAAGAAGGCGACGGTCGCCGCCGTCGCCGGCGCCGGGGTGGCGACCGGGCTCATCGCGGCGCTGCCGGGCTACCAGAGCGTGGGCATCGCGGGCGTCATCGCGCTGATCGCGCTGCGGTTCATCGGCGGCGTGTTCCTCGGCGGCGAGTACACCGGCGCGGTCCCGCTCGCGATGGAGCACTCGGCCAAGCGCAACCGCGGCCGCAACGCGGGCCTGATTGCGCTCGGATTCCCGTCCTCCTACGTGGCCATCTCGGCGCTGACGCTGCTCGTGCTCACGTTCGCGCCGGCCGGCAATCCGGCCTCGGCCTACTCGCAGTGGGGCTGGCGGATCGCCTTCATCGTCGGCGCCGTCATCTCGATCGGCTTCGCGATCGCCTACGCCCGCGGCGTCGAGGAGAGCCCTGCCTGGGAGAACACCGCCGCCAAGCGGGTCAACCCGTTCAAGGAGCTCCTCGCCGGGTCCAACCGCAAGCCGCTCGCGCAGGCGTTCCTGCTCATGACCGGCGTGTGGTTCTCCTCCAACGCCTCGATCGTGATCCTGCCGCCCACCATCGCGCCCACCACCGGGCTCAGCGCGGTGCAGACCTCGACGCTGATGATCATCGCGTTCGCCGTAGTCTCCGTGGCGTACCCGCTGTTCGGGATGCTCTCGCAGCGGATCGGCCGCCGGGCGTTCTTCGTGCTCTGCGGGGTGGGCTCGCTGCTGGCGATCCCGCTGTTCGTGCTCTTCGCGTCCGGCGCCGTCAAGGGCTTCTGGGCCGCGACCGTCGCCGTCACCGCGATCGCGCTCCTCGGGATCCCGGCCTTCGGGGCCATCGGGGCGTACATGTCCGAGCGGTTCCCCGTGGAGATCCGGGCGACCGGGTACGGGGTGGGCTACTCCCTGGCGCTGATCATCCCCTCGTTCTACGCGTTCTACATGGCCGCGCTCGCCGGGATCATGCCGCTGAACCTCACGCCCACGGTGCTGCTCGCCGTCGGCGGCATCTGCCTCATCGCAGGCGCCCTCTGGGGTCCGGAGACCAAGGACCGGAACCTGGCCGAGCACACGATCGCCGCCGAGCGGCAGCCGTGACGCGGGCGCCTGTGCGGCGCGGCGCTGCGGCTAGAGTGTGGGCTATGCCAACGGACAGGGACGACGCCGCGCCGTCGGGCGGGCTGCAGGTGGTGAGCCGGAGCGCCCAGATCCTGCGGATGTTCAGCTCGGACCGCACCGAGGTGCGCATCAACGACGTCGCCGAGGAACTGGGGATCGGGCGGACCTCGGCGCACCGCTACCTCCAGTCGCTCGCCTCCGAGGGCTTCCTGCAGCGGATCAACGACAACGACTACCGGCCCGGCCCCCTCATCATGGGCATCGCCGCCTCGATGCTGACGGGGCCCAAGATCGTCGACGTCGCCGAGCCCCTCCTCGCGAGCCTCGCCGAGCTCTCGGGGCAGACCGCAGTCCTCGGGCTGTGGACCGGTTCCAGCGCCGTGGCCGTCGCGTCCAAGGAGCCGGCCGGGAAGTCGGTCAACATGACCGTCCGGATCGGCGCGCCGCTCGGCCCGCAGTCCGCGCAGGGCCTGGCGTTCCTCACCTGGGGATCCGCGGGAGCCAGGGAGCGCTCGCTCGGGAGGCTCGGCACCGCGCGGACGGAGGTCGAGCGGAAGCTGGCGGAAGCCGCGGCATCGGGCTACACCGTGAGCGAGGCGGTGATCGACGGCGTGGCCGCGATCGCGGCGCCGGTCTTCGACGCCGGCGGCAGCATCATCGCAACGCTCGCGCTTGTGGCGCCTTCCGGCGTCCTGGACACGTCCGCCGAGGGGCGCCACGTAGCGGACCTCAAGACGGCGGCGGCCGCCCTTTCTGGGCTGCTCGGGGCCTCGACCGCCGCATAGACCCATCACGCACGACGCCGGCGACTCGCCCCTGGCGGGGCGGCCGCCGGCGTCCTGTGCAGCCCGGTCATGCAGCGCAACTGAATCCCTGCTATGAACGGTCGCTCGGTTCAGCCGAGCTCACGACGGCCCCGCAGATTCTGGGTCGGGATCGTACGACACTGGGTTCCTGCGGTACTCGACCTGAGTGCCCATTAAAGCCTCACTCACGGGATGCCCCGCTGGCAGCGGGGCGCCTACAAGGGCCCTCTTCGGCTTGCCCGTCCGGCTATCCGATACTGTTTCGTGGTACGGGCCGTAGAGCTCCGCCACAAGCACTATTCGGCCTTGATAGTTGAGCGCCGCCCACCGCTCTCCCTCGATCCGCTTCTTGGCCAACCACCAGTCGCCGCGGTTATTCTCCCAAAGCTCCTCAGGCGTTACATCAGGGTCGTAGCCCCACCAATCGCGCCCGAGCGGATCATCGCGGTCTGCAATCTGCCGATCGATGAGCCTGATGTTGATGACCATGGGTCGAGTATCGCTGGTCAACCTGCGAATGTCGGAGCACCGTGCCAAGATTCTCTCGTGGCAGCGATTCCCTCTTCACCGCTTGGGGTGCCCCTCCGCAATAGGTGGGGTCTATGCGGAGCGCGTTCCGCGTAGCGGCTTTAGCCGCAGGTGAAAGGAAAGTGTCCATGCCCAAGTTCAAGGTCGCCAAGAAGCCCGTGGTCCCCACGCTCTCCTACTCCGATTCGAGGGGGATGGGCGAGAAGATCGTCGTGTGGCCGAGCATCCTCCACGATGATGACCCGTGCATCCAGATCGACCCCGACCACGAGTGCGAGATGAGCCGCGCCATCCACTTCCGCAGGGAGGACGCGCCCAAGCTCGCCGCGGCCATCCTCGCCGCCGCGATGGTGAAGCCCCGGAAGAAGAAGCGCCGGTAGGAGCGCGGCTAGCGGACGACGGCGGCCATGCACCCGCGGTCGTCCGCTCACCCTCCGCCGGGCGCGGCGTTGCCCGGTCCCGGCGGCCGTGGCGGAAGCGGGGGCTTGAGCTTCCCCACGAGCGCGGCGTGCACGGCGGGGTTGTCGGGCCAGTAGCCGATGGTGGCAGCGAGCGTGTTGCCGATCCGCTCCATGGCCTGCGCTGCGGTGGCGAGGTGGACCCCGTGCGCGGAGATGATCGACGGCCCGACGGTGACACCGCGCCCGTGGAGGAGGACCAGCGGGATGACCTCGACCTGCGGGCCCAGCAGCCGCCGGTAGCCTTCGGCGGCGACGTGCATCGCGTTGGGGCGGGGCGACCCGTACCCGTCCGTCCGGACCAGGACGTCGCGGTCCCGGCGAACATCCCACTGGTACGTGCCCCACCGGTAGAGCTTCGAGTCGATCAGGAAGACGACATTCCCACGCGCCACGGCGTGGTCGACGTCGGCCTTGTCGTCGTAGGGGAACAGCAGGCCATGGAAGACCGCGGTGCCGGGGATGCTCAGCAGCATGTCCAGGAGGAGGGCCGTTGCCTCCTCCCCCACAGCGCCAGCCTGCACCTGCGCCGCCCCAAATCTGCTTCCAGCGGTGCGGATGCCGCCGGGCGAACCGTGCGCCCTGCCCGCCCGGGCCGCCGCTGCCGCCACCTCCCGGTTGTGCTCGCGCTGGCGGGCGGCGGAGGCGAGGATGCGGATGAACCAGACGAAGCCGACGAGCAGCACACCCAGAACGAGTGGCGCCCACACCGGCGACTTCGACGTCCCCGTGACGAAGGCGAGCAGGGACAGTGCAACGAGCGCCCCGAGCGCAGCGGAGAGGCAGCCCCCGACGCGCAGCAGCGCCCGCCAGCCCACGGCGCGGTTGGCCTTCCTCAGCTCCGGCGTCACATAGTTGGGGCCGCCCCCAAAATTCCGGTACCAGGCCCACTGCATCGGATAGAGCCCAGAAAAGGCGACCGACCGCGCATCACGATCCACAGCTCCCCCACCGTCCCCCCAATTCAAGACCGGGCGCCGGCGCCTCGGTATCGCCCATTCCACCATCTGGGCGAGCGCCGCGACGAGGCCTGAAGTCCCGAAGGTGTTCTCCGCATCCGGGGAACCGGACATTCAACTAAACGCGCGCCCGCCTACGTGTCTAACCGACTCAAAATGCTCCGCACACGTTCCGCCTCGATCGGCAGCTGACGAGCCAGCGCGCCCCAGAGGAGGTCGTAGTCGACCTGGTCGTCGCTGTGCGCTACGAGATTGCGAGTCGCCTTCATGGACCGCCACGAGACTTCGGGGTTTGCGGCGGTGAAATCTTCGGGCAGCCGCGCGACGGCTTCCCCTATCTTGTGGAGGATCGCCTCCGCGGCAAGCCGCAGCGCCTCGTCGGAGTCGTAGGCCGCCTTGCCTCTGGCAATGATGACTTTCGCGGCGGTGTCGCTGAACCGCAGGAAATCGACCAGGCTTCTGAGGACCCGCTCCCGATCGCTCACAGGGCGACTGCTTCGTCCCGGATCGGATTCGGACCGGTGCGGAGACCGCCGTCGGAAACGACGTCCACATGGAGCCCCGTCAGGTCCTCGAGCTCGACTGTGAGTTCCGCTAGGTCGAGGACGGTGGCGTCGGGAGCCAGCGTGACCAGCAGGTCGATGTCGCTTCCGGAGATGTCCTCCCCGCGCGCGACCGATCCGAAAACGCGCACGTTCTCGGCCTTGTGCTCCTTGGCTACGGCGATGATCTGTCCGCGCTTCTCCGCGATCACTGCAGAGGGCCGCGGAGGGGCCGTATGCCTCAGTCGCGAGAGCATCGTCGCGGAGGGCGTGCGCTGTCCGCTCTCGTATGCCGCGATGTTGGGCTGGGCGACTCCCGAGCGTGCCGCTAGCTCGGCCTGCGTGAGTCCCGCCGCCAGCCGCAGTCGACGAATCTCATCCACACTCCCGATCATATCGCTTGATATAGTCCTTCGTTCCTCGCGCGGGGGCATGCAACGACAGAAAATCGGATCGAACGAGAACTGTCGGAGGTGTGCCCTATCGTTCATCTCACCTAGCAAGATCGACGCCGCAAGGCGGCGGAATTCTACGGGCGCGGTAACGATGTAGAGTCGGCTCCGCTGTCTCCGCACGGCACAGGAAACATCACTATGGGGGGATTCTGATGACGCATCAAATCATCATCAACAATGGGCCGGCGAACGTTCCGTCCGGAAAGATCATGGAGTTCGACGGCGGCGCGGCCGACTTCCTTGGAACCCAGATCCTCGGCTGGCTCATCACCGTTTGTACCGTGGGCATCTGCTACCCCTTCGCGCTGGTCCTTCTCGAGCGGTGGCGAGCGAAGCACACCATCCTGCACGGTCGCCGCCTTCAGTTCCGGGGAACGGCCATGGGGCTTTTCGGGCTCTGGATCAAGTGGCTTTTCCTGATCATCATCACGGTCGGGATCTACTCCTTCTGGGTCATGCCGCGGATTACGCGGTGGAAGATTGAGAACACGGTCTACGCGGACTGACTTCGCCATTCGCGCACGTTCGCGGCCCTTTCGACTTCATCGATTGCACGAGTCCTTGGCCCAGCAAGGCCTGGAGAGAACAACGGAAATCTTGCATGCCTCGAAGGCTTCGCAAGAACAGCGCCGCCTGGATCAAACAGAGCTGATCCGAGCGAGCGCGTCACTGTTCCCCACCCGCGCCCGCTGCATCCGCTCCTCCACCGCCTACGAGGCAGCCCAAGACGGGAGGAGCGTGAACGCGAAGTCGGGTACTCCCAGTGGCTTTTTCGAGTGGTCGGAGGTGGAGCTTTCGCGTACACCGATATGCCAGAGTGGGCCTACCGGCGCCGCAGTGTGGCCGCGGAGCCGGCCCACATGGGGCGATGGCGGCGATCGGAGCGGCCGATGTATCTATCCCTCGCGGACTGGCGCAGCCGCAGGACCGAACTCGCTGCCGGCAAGGCGCCGCCTTTCAGGCTGGCCCCCACGATCGTCGCGTTGGGTGTGGTGAGCCTGCTGACCGATGTCTCCTCCGAGTCGGTGGCGTCGGTCCTCCCCCTCTACGTCACGGCATCGCTGGGCCTGTCGACGGTGGCCTACGGGTTCATGGACGGGATCTACCAGGGCGTCAGTGCCACGGCCCGGATCGCTGCGGGCATGGCCGCGGACCGGTCAGGCAGCCAGAAGTGGGTCGCGTTCTTCGGCTACGGGCTCTCGGCCGCGGCAAAGGTGGTCCTGCTGGCGGCCAACGGGTTCAACTCGCTCGCCGCCGTGATCGCCGTCGACCGCGTCGGCAAGGGCATCCGCACCGCCCCGCGGGACGCGATGATCCGCTTCGCCGCACAGCCGGAGCACCTCGGCCGGTCGTTCGGCGTCCACCGCATGCTCGACACGATCGGCGCCACGCTCGGACCCGTCCTGGCGTTCCTGATCCTGCTGGCGATCCCCAACGGCTACGGCGTCGTCTTCGTAGCCTCGCTCGCGTTCGCGCTCGTGGGGCTCGCCGTGCTGGGCCTGTTCGTCCCGAATGATCGGGGGCGCCTCCCGGCCGACACCGTACCACCGCCCCCGCGCCCGCGCCCCCGCTGGCGGGACGTGAACACCCGCCCGATGCGGCGACTGCTGCTCGCCGCCGGGGTTCTCGGGCTCCTCACGGTCGGCGATGGGTTCCTCTACCTCGTCCTCCAGGCCCGCACATCGTTCGCCGCCCAGTGGTTCCCGCTCCTGTATGTCGGCACGAACACCGCGTACCTGGCCCTGGCCATCCCCATCGGCCGACTCGCGGACCGGTGGGGCCGCAAACGCGTCTTCCTCGCCGGTCATGCGGCTCTCCTCGCCGCCTACGCGTGCGCCGTCATGCCCTGGGCCGGGCTGCCCGCAACCGTCGCCACGCTGGCCCTGCTGGGCGTCTTCTACGGCGCAACCGACGGCGTGCTGGCCGCGATGGCCGGCATCCTCGCGCCCCGGCAGGCCGCCGCGACCGGGATTGCCGCCGCGCAGACGGTCGTCGCCGTCGCCCGCCTGCTCGCGTCGACCGGATTCGGCCTGCTCTGGTACACGGTCGGGAGCGACGCCGCGATGTGGCTGGTCGCCGTCGCGCTCGCGGCCGCCCTGCCGGTCGCGGCGATGCTGCTGCGCACCGCCCGGACGGCGGCTGCGTGACCGCCCGCGCGCGGAGCATCCTGCTCATCGTCATCGCCGTCCTGGCCCTCGGCGGTGCGGGCGGCTACGGCGCCTGGGCGTACGCCCAGTACCAGTCCGAGTCCCGCGCCCCCTCCCAGGCCGCCGTCGCCGCAAGCGCGCCCGCAGGCCCCGTTGTCTACTTCCGCAACGTCGCATCGGGCCAGGGCCAGGGGATGGTGGCGACCGTCCCGGTCGACAACTCCCTGGGACCGCGGACGATCACAGACCAGGCCTGCGACCGGATCTACGCGGCCGCCGCGCGCCGCGTCTGCCTACGCGCCACACCGGGCCTCGCGAATACGACCGACGAGGAGATCTTCGACGCCGACTGGAACCTCCTGCGCACACGCACCCTCAACGGGTCGCCCAGCCGGGCCCGCCTGCTCGCGGACGGCACGCTCGCGTCGTCGACGGTGTTCGTGGCCGGCAGCGGCTACGTCGGCGGGTTCTCCACCGCCACCGAGATCTCCGCGACGGACGGCGAGAGCTTCGGCAACCTGGAGAAGTACGCGATCGACATCCCAGGCGTCGCCCTGAGCCCCGCCGATCACAACCTCTGGGGAGTGACGTTCGCCGAAGACGGGGACACCTTCTATGCCACGGTCGGCTCGGCGGACCGCACCTGGCTCGTCAAGGGCAGCGTCAGGGCACGGACCCTCACGGCCGTCCGGCCCGGCGTCGAATGCCCCTCGCTCTCACCGGACGGGACCAGGATCGCCTTCAAGTACAAGGCCGACCCGAACCAACCCCGCACGAGGGTGCTGGCCGTCCTGGACCTCGCCACCGGCGAGGTGACGGTCCTCGCTGAGGGCCGCAACGTGGACGACCAAGCCGAGTGGCTGGACAACACCACGGTTCTCTACGGCCTCGCTCGCGGGGTTCCGATAGGCGACAGCGACGTCTGGTCGGTGCCCGCTGACGGCACGGGCAGGCCCACCCTCTTCATCGAGCACGCCTGGTCGCCCTCTGTCGAACGGCGGTAGCCTGCGCGCCCCGGGCCGAAGGGGCGGGGGAGCCATCGACCCGCAGCAGTGGGGCTGCCGCGCGGACGACGGCGGGTGCGCACCCGCCGTCGTGCGCCCGTGGTTTCGACTCCGCTCAACCACCGGTGTGCGTCCGTGGTTTCGACTCCGCTCAACCACCGTTGTGCGTCCGTGGTTTCGACTCCGCTCAACCACCGTTGTGCGCCTGCGGTTTCGACTCCGCTCAACCACCGGTGTGCGTCCGTGGTTTCGACTCCGCTCAACCACCGTTGTGCGCCCGCCCCTCGGAAGGGTTCGGTCAGCCTCGCAGGCTCGCCTCCTGCAAGCGGCGCGGGCTGTCCGGGTTCATGAGCGAGTGCTTGCGCCCGTAGGCGAAGTAGATGACCAGCCCGATCACGAGCCAGACCAGGAAGCGTAGCCAGGTCTCCCAGTGCAGCTGGCTGATCAGCAGAAGCGAGGCGATGACGCCCACCGCGGGGACCACCGGCATCCACGGCAGGCGGAAGGTGCGCGGGGCGTTCGGCTTGGTGCGGCGGAACACGATCACCGAGACGCACACCACCACGAAGGCGGCGAGGATGCCGATGTTGGTCAGGTCGGCCACGGCGCGGATGGGGAACACACCGGCCAGGAACGCCGAGCCGACGCCGGCGATCCAGGTGACGCGCTGAGGGGTCCCGCCGCGGTCCACCTTCGAGAACCACTTCGGCAGGAGACCGTCGCGGCTCATGGAGAACCAGACGCGGGTCACGCCGAGCAGGAAGGTCAGCATCACGGTGAGGATGGAGAGCACCGCGAACACCGAGATGATGCTCGCGATGACCGGCAGGCCCACCCCGGTGAACGCGGAGGCGAACCCGGCCTTGGGGTCGATGTCCTGGTAGTTCTGCATGCCCGTCAGGACCAGCGTCGCGGCCACGTAGAGGAGCATCGCGATGATCAGGGACAGGATGATGGCCTTGGGCATGTGCTTCTTGCCCTCGGTGGCCTCCTCGGCGGCGGTGCTCATGGCGTCGTAGCCGAAGACGGCGAAGAAGACCGTGGCCGCGCCGCTCATCACCGGCCCGAAGCCGCTGGGCATGAACGGCGTGTAGTTGTTGGTGTTGATGTAGAAGACGCCCAGGCCCACGATGAACAGGATCAGGGTGACCTTGATGGCCACGACGGCGAGCTCGAAGCGGCCGAACGCCTTGGTCCCGCGGCTGAGGATCAGCGTGACGAGGAGGCAGATCAGGATGGCCGGCACGTTGATGATGCCGCCCTTGCCCTCGTCCACCGTGGAGGTCATCCACGCCGGGAGGTGCACGCCGAAGCCGCTCAGGAACGCGTCGAGGTACCCGGAGATGCCGATCGCCACCACGGCGACGATCGCGATGTACTCCAGAAGCAGGTCCCACCCGATGAACCAGCCGGTGATCTCGCCGAGCGCGACGTAGCCGTAGGTGTACGCCGAGCCCGCGCGCGGGATCATGCCGGCGAACTCCGCGTAGGAGAGCGCCGCGGCGGCGGAGGCCAGGCCCGCGACCAGGAACGAGACCAGGACCGCCGGCCCGACCCCGGGGTTGTCGGCGTCGCCGTGCGCCACGAGCCCGGCGAGGGAGAAGATGCCCACGCCGATGATCCCGCCGACCCCGATCGCCGTCAGCTGCCACAGGCCGAGACTCCTGAACAGCCCGCTCTTGACGGTCTCGTCTTCCATGTCCTCCAGTGGCTTGCGCCGCCACATCGACCGAGGATTCTGCCCACTCATCGAGAAACTCCCACCGTTGCTCCAGACCCGTTGCCGGGCCTTCTGGACTGTGCGGCCTCCGCGGGCAGCGGCTCCCCAACGTGACGCCCACCACATCGGCCTTGTTCAGTATCTGGAGGTGTGTCCCATCAGGTAAAGCGACTCTTCCCGAAGACTATCGGTCAGCTTTTCCGATCAGTACCGCGCAGAGGGCCATCCGGTGGGGCCCCCAAGACGGGCGTTCAGGCCGAGACGGCGCGGATCCGGCAGGCGAACTCCCAGGGCCCCAGGTCCAGGCCCGGGCTGTCGGGGTAGTTGCCGAGAAGGACTTCCGCACGGCCCCAGCCCGGGTCGCCGAGGTCCACCGGCTGCGGCTCGCCCGAGAAGTTGCCGAGCACGAGCAGCTCCGTGGCGTCGAGCCGACGGGTGAAGGCGTAGACGGCCTCGTCTTCGGGCAGGAGCATGGTGAAGTCGCCGTCGGCAATCACCGGCAGCTCGTGCCGGAGGCGGATGAGCTCGCGGTAGAACGCGAAGACCGAGTCCTCACGGTCCACTTGGTCCGCGGCGTTGATCTCCGCGGCGTTGGGGTTGACCACGATCCAGGGGGTGGTGCCGGTGGTGAAGCCGGCATTGGGCCCGGCATCCCACTGGACGGGCGTGCGGGCGTTGTCCCGGTTGAGCGGGGCGATGGACTCCAGGACCTGGACCGGGTCCAGGCCCAGGCCGCCGGTGGCCTCGCGGTAGTGGTTGAGGACCTCGATGTCCCGGTGCGCGTCGATCCCGGCGAAGGCCATGTTCGTCATGCCCAGCTCCTCGCCCTGGTACACGTACGGGGTGCCGCGGTGCAGGTGCAGGACACCGGCGAGCATCTTGGCCGAGAGCTCCCGGTACTCCCCGTCGTCGCCCCAGCGGGACACGATCCGCGGCTGGTCGTGGTTGCCCCAGTAGAGGCTGTTCCACCCGCGCTCCTCGAGCCCCTTCTGCCATCGGCCGAACGAGGCCTTCAGGTCCGTGAGCCGCATGCGGCCGGGGCGCCATTTGCTGCCCCCGCCGTGGTCGAGGTTCACGTGCTCGAACTGGAAGACCATGTCCAGCTCGTGGCGGTCGGGATCGGTGAACAGGACCGCGTCCTCGACCGTGACGCTGGGCATCTCGCCCACGGTCAGCAGGCCCGGGTCGCGGTGTGCGAACACCTCCCGGTGCATCTCCTGGAGGAACTCGTGGATCCGGGGGCCGCACGCGTAGCCGCGGCGGTCGTGGCTGTGGAGCTCGCCCTCATGGATGGGGGTGTCCGCCAGGGCGGGGTCCTTGGAGATGAAGTTGATGACGTCCATCCGGAATCCGTCCACCCCGCGGTCCAGCCACCAGTTCATCATCGCGTAGACGGCCTGCCGGACCTCGGGGTTCTCCCAGTTCAGGTCCGGCTGCTTCCTCGAGAAGAGGTGGAGGTAGTACTCGCCGGAGGCCTCGTCGAACTGCCACGCGGACCCGGAGAAGAACGAGCCCCAGTTGTTCGGCTCCGCGCCGGGCGTGCCGGGCTTGCGGCCGGGGCGAGGCGGGCGCCACCAGTACCAGTCGCGCCGCGGCGAGTCCTTCGACGCGCGCGACTCCTCGAACCACGGGTGCTCGTCCGAGGTGTGGTTGACCACGAGGTCCATGACGAGCTTCATCCCGCGGGCGTGGAGGCCCTCGATGAGCTCATCGAGGTCTGCGAGGGAGCCGAAGAGCGGGTCGATGTCCCGGTAGTCGCTGATGTCGTAGCCGTTGTCGTCCTGGGGCGACCGGTACACGGGCGAGAGCCAGACCACGTCCACGCCAAGCCGCTCGAGGTAGTCCAGCTTTCCGATGATGCCGCGGAGGTCGCCCACGCCGTCGCCGTCGGAGTCCGCGAAGCTGCGGGGGTAGATCTGGTAGACGACGGCGCTGCGGAACCACTGGGGGTCGGCGGCGGGGTTGGCGTGGGGCGAGCGGTCCGGAACGGTCATGGGTCCTCCTGTCGCGGTCCGGGCATCGTAGGCACGGTGCGGACCCCCGGGCCAGAGCGCCGGGCACGGCCGGTGGGCGGCCAGCCCGACGGACCGCACCGCCCAGATTCAGGACCCCGTCGCCTCCCGCTCGGGACTCGGCCAATCAGGAGCCCGGCGTGTAGGACCCGTACGGGGCGTACTGGAACTCGACCTTCCCGTCTCTGACCTTGGCCACGCCGTAGAGGTAGATGCTCGTGCTGTCCTTGGTGTCCGTGTACGGGCTGTCCTTGGCGTAGGAGGAGGTGCTCTTGCTCTGGTAGGTGAGCTCCGCGGCCCCCGGGGCCTTCGGCTGCACGGCGACCGCGCCGTCGGAGTAGACGCGGTCGCCCACCGTGTAGGCCGGCGCCTTCGTGATGCTCCAGTGGACATTCCGGTAGTCGTAGCCCGACCATGCCGAACGGTCGAACGGGCACGCGCTGTCGCTCGAACTGCTGGACTTCGAGAGCTCGGTCCGGGCGGCGCAGCGGTCCAGGAAGGCCTTCACCGACGCGTCGAGCTGATCCTGGAAAGCCCTGCTCGGAGCAGCCCTGAGGCCTGCTGTTGCCGGCGCCTGCGCGCCGATGGCCACCCTGAGCCGTTGCTCGGGAACCTCGAGCAACGGGCTCCCGGTGTCGATGCCGAACGTGTACTCCCCCGGGAGGGCGTAGAAGGTCATGGCCGTGGTCCGGTCCGATAGCCAACCGTCCGGGCCAGTCGGCGCGTCCGCCGCGCCGAAGGCGTAGGAGTTCCCCACCTTCACGTCGGACGCACCGGTGCTGACGGCCGTCCCGTTGGCCAAGACCTTGGGGTTCTTCGTGTTCACGGCGACGGTCAGCGGACGCACGAGGCTGCCAGAGTCGACGGTCCAGTGGTCGTCGAGCAGGCTCGGATCGCGCTTGGACACGGTGAACGTCTGGCGCTCGGTGCGCCCGCCCTGGCTGAGCTCCACCACCACCGTCGATGCATTCCCTGCGGACTCCGTGCTCACCACCGAGTACCGGTCGATCCGGCCGCCTGCCTTCCCATACACGTCGTCGCTCAGCAGCGCCCGCGACTCATTCGGCACGTTCGGCGAGACCTTCTCCATGGCAGCCTCCGCCCGTCCCGCCACGACGTCGTCCAGGTACGCGCGGACCACTGCATCGGGTCCCTTGCCCACCTTGACGACCGCCACAGCGATCGCTCCCGCCCCCACGAGCAGGCCCACGCCCACGACGGCGACAGCCACTACGAGCGCCCGCTTCCTCGCCCGCGGGCTCAGGGTTCTGAGGGCGGGGGAAGCAGCCGGTGCGGTTCCAGCGGCCGCCGCGGCCCCGGCGTCGTGCGTCGGCGCCTCGCCGCTGGCTGCCGCGGACAGGACAGCGCCGTGCCCGTCCGGCGCGGGAGTGCCGGCAGGGGGCGCCTGGGGCCCGAGCCTGCGGCCGAGCCCGGCGAGGACCGGGGCCGGTAGAGCGCCCAGGGCGTACGGGGCGAGCGTCCGGCTCGCGACCTCGGCGAGCAGCCCCCACCCCGCGAGCACGAGCGGCGACCACGCCGAGGGGCCCGCGGACACGCGGGCCGAGCCCGTCCCCAGGAAGGCGCTGAACGTCACGTCCACCGAGACATGGAACACGCCCAGGATCACGAGGCCCGCGAAGGCGTAGGCGACAGGGCCGGTCCACGCCGACCTCCGGTCCCCGGCCGCCGCGCCGCGGGCCACGGAGAGCACGGCACCGGCGACCGCCGTCGCCACGAGCGCCAGGACCACGAGAAGCCACGCGGCCCAGACGGGAACCGGGCCGCCGTCGCCGGCGAGGAAGTAGTAGAGTCCGTCGCCGCGCATGGTGGCGGAGCTGCCGGCGGAAATCCCACCGACATGGCCGATGGTGAAGGCTCCAGCGACGGCATGGCCGAGCCACAGCGGACCGGAGAGGGTCGCGCCCCACCCGCCTTGGACGCCGCCGACGATCCAGGCGACGGGTGCCGCGATCAGGCTGAAGACCAGCAGGTGGGCGGCGCAGGCCTTCACGGGCGGGAGCAGCAGAGCGGCCACACTGGAGGTCTGGGAGCCAGTCAAGGGCCGCGGTGTCGACGGGCGGCCGATCCCGGACCCGATCCACCCCGTGGCGGCGCCGAGCACGAGCGCCACCAAGAACGGCACGACGCCGGCCGCGCTGAGGTCGAGCGTTGTGCCGGGTTCAACGGAATGCACCCGTGCGGAGGCGGCGATCGCAGTCGTGGTCGCGGCAAATCCGACGCCGAGGGCACCGGACTGGGCCGCTCGGACGGCAACACTCGGAGCCGGCGCGAGGCGTGCCTGCACGGCGCCGGCCCACAGGGCGAGCACCGCGGCGACGACCGTGAGCCCGAACGGCACCACGAAGGCGCTCACCGAACCCTGCATGCCCAACCCTGCAGATGCGCGGCCTTCCGACGTGCCCAGAAGGGCCATCGCGCCCACCTGCGCCGCGACCCCCACGACCGCACCGACGGCCCCCTCCGGGACCGCATCCCCGACCCCCGGGAGAGAGTTGCCCACCGACTGGACCGCGCCTCCCGCCGCCGCGAGGAGGACGCTCGCCAGGCACAAGGCCAAGAACACGAGTCCCGCGGCCACGCCGGCTACCGCACCCTCCCACGGAACCGCGGCCAGGTTCGGCGATGCCCCGGGCTGGCCCTCCCCCGCTGTCGGACTGTCAGCAGGCACATCAGAACGCATCGAGCAATCTCCCCCCGAGATAGACCTTGTCGGCGCCTTTCACAGACAGTCTGAGCGTAGCCCCCGGCGCGCTGGGCGGCGCACCGGGAAGGCCGCCTGTGGACAACGTGCAGAAGAGCTAGTGCCCGTCCCAGCCCTCGGGCCCTGTCAGGCCGGCCGGTGCCTGATGGGAGGGTGTGCGGCGTGGGCTTCGGCACGCCACTCCGCGCGGAGCAGCGGGACGATCGCCACGAGGACCACCGCGGCGTAGGCGGTGAGGAACCAGGAGAAGAACACGCCGAGGGCAACGTGGAAGAGGATCGCGCCGATCAGCCCGATGCGGGTCGGCCACCCTCCCGAGAGGATCATGATGCCCATGAGCGCCTGCAACACGACCAGCAGCCCGATCCACAGGAGTGGTTTGGCGGGGACAACCTCGCGCCAGATGTGTGTCACCCAGGCGAACTTCGCGTCATTGGCGAACGTCGCGTAGTCGGCGCCGGAGGCCAGGAACGAGGCATTCACCGCCGCGCCTCCGAGGAGCATCACGAGCCCCATGCCGATGCGCCCAACCAGTCTGGCCCAGACGTTCACCCCTGCGAAGAGGCCACCGATGACCGCCGGTATGGCCAGAATGAAGAAGACGATCATCGAGTTCTCGACGACCCTGTTCATGACCATTCCCCCAGTGCCGAAGGCCTCAGATGCCATCAGAATAGGACTGCTGCGACCCGAAGGTAAGTGGGGGATTCCGTCCGCGCGGCCAGCGGGTCAGTCGTCGTAGACCGTGTCGCTGCCAGCGTCGGATGGCCCAGCTTCGTCCTCCACCACGTGGTCCTCGAGCCCCGTCAGCGACTGGCCGGCGTAGCCGTACTGGTCGAGGTACTTGCCGTCCGTGAGCACAGTGCGTGCGGGGACGTCGGCGTACACGATGGGCCAGTCGTGGGCGATGAAGTCATCCCGTATGGCATGCTGGCGGGCGAAATCCTTGGAGAGCGTCACCCAGTCCCCGCTGTTGATCTCCCCGAGGCCCGGGGGCAGCGCCCTGTAGATCCTCACGGGGCCGTCGGGGACGTCACGCGCCAGCACGAGCTGCCGCATCGTCTCGGCATCGCACTCGCCGAACCCGTATTCACGGGGGTGGCCGAAGGCATCCTCCCCCAGTACCGAGGCGAGCTCGGTGATGGCGAAGCCCTGCTCCCCGGCTCGAGGGGCGCGGGGAGACATGGCGTAGTGCATGCCTTCAACAGTACTCCACAGCAATCACGTGTAGACTGGTGAGGACGCGGACTACCCAGATGGTCGTTCGGCGCAGGCTCGATGAGATCGCCGAGCCTCACGTATTCCTCCTTCCCCTCCTTCCCGGCGCGGACAGCGCGCTGTGCTGGAAGGACTCGTGCCGCTCCAGCGTGGCGGCCTCTGCCCCTTGTCCGGCAGCTCCCATCACCCATTTCCCGCCTGCCAGCGCCGCCGGCGCGGCGCATCCGCCCTCGAGCGGACGCAGTCAAGAAGGTCCCTGATCGCCACAGCATCCAGCACCGCAGTCCACCCCTCTCGCCGCGCCCAGCGCTATGCGGGCACCGACATGTTCCCGCCGCTGACCCAGGCCTATCTCCAGGTCGCCCAGGTGGTCCGCGAAACCGGACTCCTGCGCCGCACCCCCTGGTTCTACGCCTTGGTCGGCGCGGGCCTCCTCGCCACGCTGGCGGGCTTCCTCACCGGTTCCATCCTCTTGGGCCACAGCTGGTTCCAGCTGCTGATCGCGGCCGGCCTGGGGATCCTCTTCACCCAGGTCGCGTTCCTGGCCCACGAGGCAGCTCACCGGCAGATCCTCGCGACCGGGCCAGCGAACGATCGCCTCGCAAGGGCCCTCGGTGCGGTTGCCGGCATGAGCTACTCGTGGTGGGACTCCAAGCACACCCGCCACCACGCCAACCCGAACCGGGTGGGCAAGGACCCGGACATCGAGGTCGACACGATCTCCTTCCTGGTCGAGGACGCTGCAGAAGCCCGGGGTCTCCGGGCCTGGATCACCCGCCGCCAGGGCTGGCTGTTCTTCCCCCTGCTCACGCTCGAGGGGCTCAACCTGCACTTCCTGAGCTTCCGGCACCTGTTCTCCCGGGGCAAGGTCAAGGGGCGCTGGACCGAGCTGGGCCTGATCACGCTGCGCTTCGGCCTCGTGCTCGTCCCGCTCTTCTGGCTCCTGCCGCTCGGCATGGCGTTCGCATTCCTGGGCGTGCAGCTGGCGGTGTTCGGCCTGTACATGGGGGCAACGTTCGCCCCGAACCACAAGGGCATGGCGGTGATCGCGCGGGATGCGAAGCTGGACTTCTTCAGCAAGCAGGTCCGCACCTCGCGCAACATCACGGGCGGCTGGTGGGCCACGTGGCTCATGGGCGGCCTGAACTACCAGGTCGAGCACCACCTGTTCCCGAGCATGCCGCGACCCCACCTCGCGAAGGCGCGGCGGATCGTCCGGGAGCAGTGCGAACGCCTCGCGGTCCCCTACACCGAGACGAGCCTGTGGCGTTCCTACGGCATCGTCGTCGGCTACCTCAACCGGGTTGGGCTCGCCGCGCGCGATCCCTTCGAATGTCCGGTCACTGCCGCGTACCGGCGGGCGTAATGGCCACTCAGAACTCCACCATGCATCGAGCAGTCCGCACTTCAGCGCGGTGCCGAAGCGCATGCGTGACGCCATGACCGTCAACTACGTCCGGGGGGCCTCCCTGACCTGCTCGGATTCCCAGTCAGAGATCGAGGCCGTCCTGCTCGCCGCGGGTGCCGCGGGCTTCCGCTGCGTGTCGCAGCAGGGACGGGCCGTGCTCGCCTTCAGCTCCGGAGGCCGCCAGTTCCGCATCGTCCTCCCGCTTCCGGGACCGAGCGCTCCCCGGGTCGATCCCGCGGGACCGCGCCCCCACCGGCGCAGCGCGCCTCAGGAAGACGCCCGACGGCGCTGGCGCCAGCTGGCCCAGCTGATCCGCGCCAAGGTGGAGGCCGTCGAAGCGGGAATTGCCAGCTTCGACGAGGAGTTCCTGGCCTACATCGTCATGCCGGGCGGTGGCACGGTCTTCGAAGCCGCCGCGCCGAGCATCGCCACGGCCTACGACGGCAGAGAAGGCCCCGCAGCGGTTGCGGGCGGAAACGCCCGGACCATGTAGACTGGACTGACGATCGACCCAGAGCCGACGCGCGAGAACGGCGCCGTCCGCCGCCCACGTCAGCCATCATCGAACCGCGCACTCGCGACCAGCCGAGGCAGCGCCCCTCATTCTCAACCTCCATCACCCACAGTTGTCCCGCGCCGGCGCCGCCGACGCAGCACAAAACCGGCCGCGGACAAGCGGCCGGATCAACACAAGAAGGAAACACGCATGGCCACTGGCACCGTGAAATGGTTCAACTCCGAGAAGGGCTTTGGATTCATCGCCCCCGAAGACGGCACCCCTGACGTCTTCGCCCACTACAGCGCGATCGTCTCCACCGGCTTCCGCTCCCTCGACGAGGGCCAGCGGGTCGAGTTCGACTCCGAGCGTGGACCGAAGGGCCCGCAGGCCACGAACATCCGTCCCCTCTGAAGGGTGTAGGCCCCTGATCCAGGGCGCCAACGGGCGGGTCCGCTTCAGCGGACCCGCCCGTGCTGTTTTAACGTGAACCGCCAAACAGGCGGGTAAGGATGGCACCATGAGCGACGAGACGGAAATGGTCCAGCGCGGCATCGGGATCCTGACCGCGGCCCTCTCGTGGGAGCCCGAGGACCCCGCCGCGACCGAGATGTTCAAGGAATCGCTGAAGACTCTGGCCCGGGTGGACGACATGGTGTCGGTGTCCTTCTCCGGGGGCTCACCGGAACAGGCCGCACTGCTGCGGGAGGTCCTCCCCCAGGTGGTCCGGCAGGTCATCGAGGCGCTGGCCCCGGACTACACGCGCCTCGTCCTGGGGATGGCGATCGGGTTCAAGAGCGTCGCCGATGCGTACCGCGAGGACGTCCCCGGCGCGAACATCGAGGCCGTCCTGCAGGCAGCGTCGCTGAACCTCGCCGACGACGAGTAGGCGGGCGGCCGGTCACGCGGTGACGTGCCCGGCCGTGCAGGGAGGTGCCCGCCCGTGCGGTGACGGGTCGGAGACGCTCTGACCCGTCACCCCACGATCGAAAGCCCTACGCCAGACGGTGCCGGCGGATCCTCAGCACGGGCGCCGGCTCACGGCCCCACTCGGCCCGCAGCAGCAGCACCATGGAGACGATCATGACGGCGGCGTAGTACGTCAGGAACCACGTGAAGAACACGCCCAGCCCGAGGTGGAAGGCGATCGCGGCGAGGAGGCCGATCCTCGTGGGCCCCCCGCCCGAGAGGATCAGGATCCCGACTACGGCCTCGAACACGATGAGCAGCGCAATGTAGAACACCGGATTCGCGGGCACCACCGCGCGCCACGCCCGCGTGACCCAGCCGAACTTGGCCTCGTCGGCGAAGTCCACATAGGTCGCGCCGGCGATCAGGAACGAGGCGTTCACGCCCGCTCCGCCCACCAGCATCATCAGCCCGGTCCCGATGCGGCCGAGGTACCGCGCCCACGGGTACCAGGCCGCGAGCACGCTCCCCACGACGGCCGGGACCGCGAAGCAGAAGAAGACGATCATCTGGACGATGGGGTTCATGGCAACCACTCCCTCGGGAAGACGTCCTGCCCCACTCACCTCGACAGTAGGCCCGCACCAGCCGGCCGCGGCAGAGGCGGAGGTCCCGCAGCACGCCGGGCCACCCATCGCGGGCCCTTCGGCCCATGGCCGGCCGCGGCCTGGCGCACATACGCTCGACGCATGACGGCGCACCCCTGGCCTGCTGCCCGCGCGTGGGTCCCGCTGTACCGGGGCGCGGGGATCGCGGCGTTCCTCTTCGTCCTCTTCGGCCTGACCGCCCTCGCCCTGTACTTCGTCGACCCGCCCCCGGTATCCGGCGGCGAGGCGACGCTGCGCTTCATCGCCGACCACACGGCGTCGTACGTCGCGCAGCAGCTGCTCTGGCTCGTGCCGTCCGTGTTCGGGCTCGTCGTGTTCGCGGCGCTCCTCGTGGCGCTGCTGCCCGCCAGCCCGAGCCTGGCGGTGCTGGGCTTCGTGGCGGGGGCTGCGTCGTGGACGGCGCTCATCGCAGTGCCGACGACCAGCGTGGGCAGCCTCTCCCTCGTCACCCTCAGCTCCCAGTACGCGGCCGCGGCGGACGACGGCGCGCGGTCGGCCCTCGCCGCCGCCGCTGAGGCCCTCGTGGCGGAGAACAACACGGTCACCTTCGGAGGCGTTCTCACACCGCTGGGCATCCTGCTCATCTCGCTGCCGATGGTCCGGAGCGTGCTGCCGCGCTGGATCGGGTGGCTCGGGATCGTCACCGGGGCCCTGGGCCTTGCGGGCGAGGCTCTGCGCTTCGCCGTCCCCGGCGTGTACGCCGTGTACGGCCCGCTCCTGTGGATCTGGTTCGCAGCCGTCGGGGCGGCCCTGCTGAGGCTGGCTGCCTCGCCGCCCGGTGCGCTCCGGCTGCCCCAGCCGTAGGCTGAGCCCATGGCAGCCCAGGACGCCCTCGAGGTGGAACGCAAGTACACCGTCGAGGCAGCCACCCCGATCCCCTCCCTCGAAGGCCTGCCCGAGGTGAGACGCGTCGGCACGCCCGTCACCCACACCCTCGAGGCGGTCTACTTCGACACCGAGGACTTCGCCCTGGCCGCGAACCGCATCACCTTGCGCCGGCGCACAGGCGGCAAGGACGCCGGCTGGCACCTCAAGCTCCCCGGCAAGGGGGGCGCGCGGACCGAGGTGACCGAACCGCTCGGGGCCGACGCCGCGCGGGTGCCGGAGCGGCTCCGGCACCTCGTCTCGGTGCACACCCGGGCCAGGGACCTCGGCCCGGTGGCCCGACTGAGGACCCAACGCACGGTGGTGCTGCTTCTCGACGCGGAAGGCACCGCGCTCGCGGAGTTCTGCGACGACCGCGTCGAGTCCGAGGCACCTCCCTCGGGCGGGCTGCGGCAGGCGTGGCGGGAATGGGAGATCGAACTCGTCGGCGGCGAGGAAGAGCTCCTGTCAGCGGCCGATGACCTCCTCGCCGACGAGGGGGTGCACCCCGCGGAGCTCCCGTCCAAGCTGGCCCGTGCCCTGGGCCCCTCCTACCCGGTGCGGCCCGAGCGTGCGGCGAGGCCGAAGCGCAAGGGCCCGGCCGGCGTCGTGCTCCTGGCCCGGCTGCGGGAGCAGGCCGAGGCGCTGAAGGCGATGGACCCGCAGGTGCGCCAGGACGCGCCCGACGCCGTGCACCAGCTCAGGGTGGCCGCCCGCCGCATGCGCTCGGCCCTGGCGACGTTCCGGCCGTTCGTGGACGCGGGGAGGGCCAACCGGCTCCGGGACGAGCTCAAGTGGCTCTCCCAGACCGTGGGCCAGGCGCGCGACGTCGAGGTCATGCGCGAGCGCCTCGCCGAGCTGGCCGGCGCGGAGCCAGCAGCGCTCGTCGTGGGCCCGGTCGCGGACCGGATCCGCCGCGAGTCGGACGACCGGTACCGGCAGGCGCACGAGGTGGGCCTCGTGGCGCTGGACAGCGAGCGCTACTTCCGCCTCCTCGACACCCTCGACGCGTTCCTCGCCGAGCCGCCCCTGACCGAGCGGGCCGCGAAGGCAGCCCGCAGGGCCGTCGCGAAGCGCGTCGCGAAGGACATCGAGCGCCTCCACGACGCCGTCGACGCCGCGGAGGAGGCCGAGGACGCCGACGCGGACCAGGACACCGTCGACGCCGCCCTGCACGAGGTGCGCAAGAAGGCCAAGCGGCTCCGCTACGCGGCCGAGGCCGCCCGCCCCGTCCTGGGCAAGCGGGCCAAGCGGCTCGCCAGGGCCGCCGAGCAGATCCAGGAGACCCTCGGCGAGCTCCAGGACAGCGTCGTGAGCCGCGGGCACCTGCTGGACCTCGCCGCCCAGGCCCACGAGGAGGGCGACAGCGCGTTCAGCTTCGGGCGCCTGCACGCCCTCGAGCAGCAGCGCGCGGCGGAGGCGCGCACGCGGTTCGCCCTCGACTGGGCCGACTTCACCGAACGCCACCCCTGACCTGGCGCGGCGCACGACGCCGGCCGCTCATCCGGCGTCGAACGTCACCACCTGGCGGATCACCGAGCCCGAGGCGAGGGCGTCCATGCCCTCGTTGATCTCGTCGAGGGTGATGCGCCGGGAGACGAGCCGCTCGAGCGGGAGGCGGCCCTCGCGCCAGAGCCGCTCGAACGCGGGCACGTCCCGCTTCGGCACGGCCGAGCCCAGGTAGCTGCCCACTACCGTCTGGGCCTTCGCGGTCAGCTGCAGCGGCTCGATCTCGGCGGTCGCCCCCGGCGCCGGGAGCCCGACGGTCACGAGCGTCCCGCCCAGGCCCAGGAGCCGGTACGCGGTCTCGAACGCGCGCGGGTGGCCCACGGCCTCGAGCACGACGTCGGCCTCGACCTTGCGCTCGACCGCCTCGGCCGGGGTGAACGCCTCGGCGGCGCCCCACTCGCGGGCCGTGGCGAGCTTGGACTCCTGCGCGTCCACCGCCACGACCCGGCAGCCGGTCGCGAGCGCGGTCAGCAGCCCGGCCATCCCCACTCCCCCGAGGCCCACGACGGCGACGCTCGTCTCCGGCGTGATCCTCCCTGCATTGAGCAGCGCCCCGCCGCCGGTGAGCACGGCGCAGCCGAGCAGGGCGGCGACGGTGGGCGGGACGTCGTCGCCGAGGGGGACAACCGAGCGCTCGTCGACCACCGCGTACGTCGCGAAGCCGGAGACGCCCAGGTGGTGCTGGACCTCGTCGCCGGCCCGGGTGAGGTGCCGGGTGCCGGTGAGGAGCGTCCCGGCGGCGTTCGCGGCGCTGCCCCGCTCGCAGGGCAGGCGCCCGTCGGTGGCGCACGCGGCGCACTCGCCGCAGCGCGGCAGGAACGTCATGACGACCCGCTGGCCCGGCGCGACGGCGACCCCCTCGCCGACCTCCTCGACTATGCCCGCGGCCTCGTGGCCCAGCAGCATCGGCAGCGGGCGCGGGCGCGAGCCGTTGACCACGGAGAGGTCCGAGTGGCACAGCCCCGCCGCCTCGATGCGGACCAGGAGCTCGCCGGGGCCGGGGCCTTCGAGCTCGATCTCGTCGACGGTGATGGGCCGGCTGGCGGCGTACGGCTGCTCCGCCTCCATGGTGTTCAGGACGGCGCCGCGGATCGTGCGGGTGGCTGGCATCGGTGCTCCTTGATCTCGGGATGTTCTCGGGACGTGAACGCTCATCCGCTCTGTGCCCTCCCATCATTGCCCCAGACGCCCTCGCACCGCAGGATGAGCGCATGGCTTACGACCCTGAACTGGCGGACCGCGTCCGGCACACCGTCGCCGGCATGGCCGACGCGACCGAGAAGAAGATGTTCGGCGGGCTCGCGTTCCTCGTCGGAGGGAACATGGCCGTGGCCGCGAGCGGCGAGGGCGGCCTGCTGCTCCGGGCCGATCCGGCCGCGAGCGCGGACCTCTGCGCGAACCCCGGCGTCGAGCGCGCCGTCATGCACGGCAAGGCCATGGACGGATGGCTCCGCGTCTCCCGGGAGGCCGTCGAGCTCGACGACGCGCTCGACCGGTGGGTGCGCGTCGGGGTCGACTACGCGGCCTCGCTCCCGGTCAAGTAGATGCCGGCACCGCTCCCCGGCGGCTTCCCGCGCCTGGACGGCAGGACCGTCCTCGTCACCGGCGCGACGGCCGGGATCGGCTACTTCGCCGCCGAAGGCCTCGCGCTCCTGGGCGCGCAGGTCATCATCGCCGCCCGCAACCCCGCCCGGGCGGGCGCGGCGGTGGCGAGCATCGCCGCCCACGTGCCGGGCGCCGTCGTGCGCCACGAGCCGCTGGACCTCGCGAGCCTGGGATCCGTGCACGACGCCGCCGCCCGGCTCTCGCAGCTGCCTCGCCTCGACGCGGTGGTCGCCAACGCGGCCGTGGTCGGCATGCCGTCCCACCTCAAGCCGCGCGGCGAGCGCGGACCGACCCCCCGGACGACAGCCGACGGCTTCGAGCTGTTCTGGGGCACGAACCATCTGGGGCATTTCGCGCTCGTCGCGCAGCTCCTGCCCCTCCTGCTGGACTCGGGCGGCCGGGTGGTCCACGTGGGGAGCCTGAGCTACACGGCGCCGAAGCAGCCGGCCGACTCGCTCCCCGACCCGTCCGAGCCGCAGTCGGACCTGCACAAGTACGCCCGCTCCAAGCTCGCCGCGATGGCGTTCGGGTTCGAGCTGGCCCGGCGCCTCGGCGACGCGGGCGCGGCGGCGAGCTCCGTCGTCGTGCATCCGGGGACGGCGATGGACGCGCTCTCGCCGGCGCGCGCCGGAGTGGGGGTCAACCAGCCGGCGTCGAGCCCGGCGCTCCGGCCCCTCCTGCCGCTCATCGGCCAGGGCAAGCACGCGGGGGCCGAGCAGCTCGTCGCCGGGGTCGCCTCGCCACAGGTGGCGAACGGGCAGTACTGGGGGCCGGGCGGCGCGTTCCACCTGAGGGGCCGCCCGGCGCGGCTCTCCCCGCGCCCCGTGGTGCTGGACCGGGACGTAGCCGCGCGGCTCGTGGCGCGCTCCGAGGAACTCAGCGGGGTGCGGCTGGGAGTGTGAGCTTTCGCGCCGCGGTGAGCGGCGCGGTCAGGAGCGCCGCAGCGCGTCGGCGACCCGCTGCACGACGGTCTCGAACCGCCGCCGGAGGACCTCCTGCTTTCCCGCGGGCCACTGGGAGTACGCGAGGCAGAGGCTGACCGTCTCGCCCCGGGGCAGCTCGAAGTGCGCGTACAGGTCACCGTACGGGCTCGGCCCGATGTCCAGGGGCAGGGCGTCGTCCGCGCGGTCCGTGCCGTCGACCCGGTCGGTGCCGAGGAGGCCGAAGGAGTCCGGCACGAGGAACACGGCACCCTCGAGGTCGTCCAGGGCGAACAGGACGGCGCCCTTCTCGGGCACGCCCGTGGGCAGCAGGGCCGCCGTCGCGGGCGAGAGCATCCCGTCGGTGAGGACGAACGCGAACCCGCGCGGCGTGCTCACGAGGGCGCCGTTCAGCTCGACCGGGTCGGCGTCTCCCTGGTCGAGGAGCAGGAACCCGGGAAGGAGCACCGACTCGTCCATGTAGAGCTCGTGGTTGTACTCCGGGTCCGAGGCGGCCGCGTGCTCGAGCGCCGCCCGCATCATCATCGGCTCCGCCTTCGCCGCCGTGGCGAGCAGCGGGTCCTCGATGGCCTCGTCCTCGGCCTCCCGCGCCATCTCGCCGAGCACCTCGGCCGCCTCGGGAACGTGGCGGAGCACCAGCCGGCCGGCTTCCTCGGCCCCGAACAGCACCGCCGCCGCACCCAGCATCGCGACGACCGCCTCCCGCGGCCCGGGCTCGGCCTCCAGCTGGCCTTCGAGCCACTCCACCACGGGCCGAGCGTCGGCCTGGTCGAGCACGCACCGCGCCGCCTCCCCGCGGCGTTCCGCCCCGGCCATGGTACAGGTCTCGGCGAGGACCGCGGCGAGCGAGTCGGGCACGCCGGCCCGCGCAAGCCGCGTCGCCAGCGGCAGGCCCGATGGCGTTGTGCTCACGGTCTCAGCCTTTCAGCGGCCGACGTCCCGGGTCAACCGGCCCGGTGCCGGTGACGGATCGAGTCGCCCCGGTAGCTCCGGTAGTCCATCGGTACCCATCCGCGCTCCGGCTCAACCGCCGTGGGACCCCTCCCACGCGTCGATCTCGGCGGACAGCTCAGCTTTGCGCTCCTCGGACGCGAAGCTCGCGGCGACGGAGTTCCGTGCGAGCAGGGCGAGGTCCTCCCGGCCCAGGGCGAACCGCTCCGCGACGGCCTCGATGTTCTCGCCGGCGTACCCGCCGAAGTACGCGGGATCGTCGGAGTTCACCGTCACGTGCAGCCCCGCGCGCAGCATGGCCGGCAGCGGATGGTCCGCGAGCGTGTCCACTGCCCTCAGCCGCACGTTCGAGAACGGGCACACTGTCAGCGGCACCCGGTGCTCCGCCAGATGGCGCACCAGCTCGCGGTCCTCGAGGCACCGGATCCCGTGGTCGATCCGCTCCGCGCCGAGGCTCCGCAGCGCGTCCCACACGTACTCGGGGCCGCCTTCCTCCCCAGCGTGCGCGACCGCGTGCAGCCCCAGCGCGCGGGCCTCGGCGAAGATCCCCTCGAACTTCCCGGCCGGGTTGCCGACCTCGGCGGAGTCGAGCCCGACGCCGATGATCGCACCCAGGTGCCCCTTCGCCTCGGCCCACGCGGCCTCGGCGTCCTCGATCGGCTGGTCGCGGAGGAAGCACAGGATGAGGCCGCCGCTGAGCCCGAGGAGGGCGGCGTCGTCGAGCGCGTCCTGGAGCCCGCCCACGACGTCGGCGAACGCGACACCGCGCGCGGTATGCGCCTGGGCGTCGAAGAAGAGCTCGGCGTGGCGCACTCCCTCGGCCGCGGCGCGGCGCAGGTACGCGGCGGCGAGGTCCCGGAAGTCCTCGCGCGTGCGCAGCACCTCCATGCACGCGTAGTAGAGGTCGAGGAAGGACTGCAGGTCCGTGAACGAGTACGCCGCGCGCAGCTCCCCGACCGAGGCGAAGGGCAGCTGGACGCCGTTGCGCGCGGCGAGCTCGAACGCGAGCTCCGGCTCGAGCGTGCCCTCGATGTGCAGGTGCAGTTCGGCCTTGGGAAGGAGCATGGCGTCGAAGGTCATGGCGTATACCTTCGCACACGGTTCCCGCGCGTTCCGCTCTTTGGCAGACTGCGGAGGATGACGCATCCGACCACCCTCTTCGGCCGGCTCTTCGCCGGGGCCTTCGGCGTCGTCAAGGCGTTCCGTCCCAACCGGCCCATCCACACGCAGGGAGTCCTGCTGTCCGGGACGCTCGAGCTCACCGGAGCCGCGTCCGGCATCCCGTTCCTCGACGGCGCTGCGTCCCTGCCGGTGACCGCGCGGCTGTCGCGCTCGTTCGGGTTCCCCGTGGCGTGGCCGGACTTCATCGGCCTCGCCGTGCGCGTCCGCGCGGGCGACGCCGACGCGGACCTCCTGCTCGCCTCCACCGGCTGGCGCGTGCCCGGCAGGTTCGCGCTGCTCATGCACCGCACGCCCGGCGGCGCGCGGCTGACCTCCCTCATGCCGTACCGCGGGGCGCGGGGCGCGGTCCTGCTCGGGGCGCGCACCGTGGGCGCGGACCCGGGCGCGCCGGGCCGCTTCCGTCCGGACGCCCGGTGGGACCTCGAGCTGTTCCGGGCCACGCCGCTCGGCCCGTGGAACCGCTGCGGCTCGCTCCGGCTCACGCCCGTGCTCGACGCCGACGGACGCGTCCAGGACACGCCGCTGCGGTTCGACCCCCTGCTCAACCAGCTGCCGACGGCGCAAACGTACAGCTGGACCCGCCGCCTGCGCGAGCATTCCTACAGGCTCGCGCGGCAGTAGGGCACTCAGACCGCGCCCAGTAGGCTAGGCCCCCAGCTCCCTGATGACCTCCTGCGCGACCGACGCGCTCGACTGCGGGTTCTGCCCCGTGATGAGGTTCCCGTCCACGACCACGTGGTCGCTCCACGCCTTCCCTGCCTCGACCACGAGCCCTGCGTTGCGCAGCTCCGTCTCGACGAACCACGGGGTCTTCTCGCCGGTCCCGCCGGCGCGCTCCTCCTCGTCGGTGAAGACAGTGACGCGGCGGCCGGCGAAGGCGTTGGAGCCGTCGTCGCGCTTCGCAGCGAGGAGGGCTGCCGGCCCGTGGCAGAACGGGGCGATGACCTTCCCGGCCTCGTCGGCCTCGATCAGGAGGCGCCCCACCTCGGGGTCGAAGGCGAGGTCCGTCATGGGGCCGTGGCCGCCCGGGAGGACGAGGGCGTCGTACTCCTCCACCACCGCGTCGAGCGGGAGGACGGACTCGAGCTCCCAGCGGATCTCCTCGAGGTAGGCGGAGAGGTCCGCCGCGGTCTCGCGCCCCACACGCTCGGGGTCCAGGCTCACGGCGTCCGCGACGGGGACCGCTCCCTTGGGCGTTGTGATGGTGACGGAGTGGCCCGCGCGGATGAGCTCGCGGTGCGCCGTGACGAGCTCCTCGGCCCAGAAGCCCGTGGGGTGCTCCGTCCCGTCGGTGAGCCGCAGCGTGCTGGCGCCGGTGACAATCATGAGGATCGAGGACATGGTGGGTCTCCCGTCGTCGCGGATGGTGGTCGCTGGAGAGACTACCCAGTCGGGGTGCTCCCGACGCGGCTCAGCTGCGAGTGCCGCGGAAGGCCGTGACGACGGCGGCGAGGTCGTCACTGCCGTGGCCGGCCCCGGCCGCCTCCGCATACAGGCCAGCGAGGGCCTCCATGATGTCCGAGCGGGCGCCGGCGCTGCCCATCGCCTCGAGGATGAGCCGGGTGTCCTTGGCCGCGCCCTCGAGCGGGAAGCTCGTGGGGAACTCGCCCGCGATCATCGCCCGTCCCTTCATCTGGGCGTAGGTGCAGTCGGAGGCGCCGCCGGCGATCGTGTCGAGGAACATCTGAGGGTCCAGGCCGAGCCTGGAGGCGAGGTCGATCGACTGCGCCGTGGCGGCCACCACGGAGACGACCCAGGAGTTGGCCACGAGCTTGAGACGGTGCCCGTCTCCGGGGCGCTCGCCCACCCACACCGTGCGGACAGCGATCGCGTCGAAGACGGGCGCGACGGCGTCGTGCACACCCTCGGGCCCGGCGGCGAGGACGGTGAGCTTGCCCTCCTCGGCCGGCTGGCGGGTACCCATGACCGGAGCGTCGACGAACCGCACGCCGGCCTCCGTGGCCCGGTCGGCGAGCCGTTCGGTCTCCTCGACGCCGAGCGTGCCGCTCTGCACCCACACCGCGTCGGGGCGCATCGCCGGGAGCGCCTCCGTCATCACCTCGGCGGTGGCCGGCTCGTCGAACAGCATGGTCACGACAACGTCGGCGCCCTCGACAGCCTCCGCCGGGGAGCCGGCGACGACGGCGCCGGTGTCCGCGAGCGGCTCGGCCCGGTCCCGGCTGCGGTTCCACACCCGCACTTGGAGGCCGGCCTTGGCGAGGTTGCGCGCCATGCCCGCGCCCATGATTCCGGTGCCCAGAACAGCCACGGTCGTCGTCATCGCTTCCTCATTCCTCTAGACGTCAGACGTCAGCCACCCTATGCGCCGCCGCCGCGCAGGGGAACCTCGGTTCCTTTGCGGATTCTTGATGCTTCCGAATCTTCAGAAAACGGTGAAGCGCGCGTACCGTCCTAGCCATGGACACCGTCATCCAGACTGCCGAGCTCCACAAGCACTACGGCCGCGTCCACGCCCTCGACGGCCTCGACCTCGAGGTCGCCCGGGGCGAGATCCACGGCTTCCTCGGCCCCAACGGCGCAGGCAAGTCCACCACGCTGCGCGTCCTCCTCGGCCTCGCCCGCGCGACGTCGGGCACCGCCCGGGTCTTCGGCAAGGACCCATGGTCCGACGCAGTCGAGCTCCACCGCCGCGTCGCGAGCATCCCGGGCGACGTGAGCATCTGGCCCAACCTCTCCGGCGGCGAGGCGATCGACCTCATCTCCCGCCTGCGCGGCGGCACTGCGGACCATGCCGCCTACAGGGCCCGCAAGAAGGAGCTCTGCGAGACCTTCGACTTCGACCCCACCAAGAAGGGGCGCGCGTACTCGAAGGGCAACCGCCAGAAGGTCGCCCTCATCGCCGCGCTCGCCACCGAGGCCGAGCTGTACCTGCTGGACGAGCCGACGAGCGGCCTCGACCCGCTCATGGAGGCGGTGTTCACGCGCGAGGTCCGCGCGCTTGCCGACCGCGGGGCCACGGTGCTCCTCTCGAGCCACATCCTCTCGGAGGTCGAGCAGCTCGCCGACCGGGTGAGCATCATCCGGTCCGGCAGGATCGTCGACGGCGGCACGCTCGCCTCGCTGCGGCACCTCACCCGCACCGAGATCTCGTTCTCCGCGGGCGCCCCAGACACGGCCGGCGTGCCCGACATGGCGGCCCTCGCCGCCCGCCCCGAGGTCCACGACCTCACGGTGGCCGACGGCCGCGTGAAGTTCGGCGCGGACTCCGACCAGGTCGCCCGGATCCTGCCCCTCCTCGGGAGCATGGACGTCCAGGGCCTGCTCGTCTCTCCGCCGTCGCTCGAGGAACTGTTCCTGCGCCACTACGGCGACACGACCGGCGCGGCGCCCGCGCCGCAGGATGAGCACGACGACGGCCGGTCGCCACGCCGGCACCGTGCGGCGACCCGGGCGGGAGCCTGACGACATGGGCACCTTCCTCGCGCTCTACCGGCAGAGGCTGCGCCGCGACCGGTGGCAGCTCGCGAGCTGGGTCCTCGGCATCGGCGCCATGACCGTCTTCGCCGCCGCCGCAGTGGCGAAGACCTACGGCGACCTCGCCGAGCAGGCGGCGATCCTCAAGGTCGCCCTCGCGACGCCGGCCATCCTCGTCTTCCGCGGACTGGCCCGCGGGCCCGGCCTCGGCCCGTTCACGTTCTTCGAGATCTTCACCTTCCTCGCTTTGCTCGCCGGCTGGATGAGCACCTTCATGGCCGTCCGGCACTCCCGCGCCGAGGAGGAGAGCGGACGGGCCGAGATGGTCTCCGCGACCCCTGCGAGCCGCATGCTCCCCCTGGCCGCCACCGTGCTGCACGGGCTTGTGGCGAATGTCCTCGCGGCGATCGTCGTCGCCCTCGGGTTCATCTCCGCGGGCCTCGACCCGGCCAGCTCGGTCCTTGCGGGGGCGGCCACCGGCGCTGTCGGCGTCTCGTTCCTGGGCGTCGGGCTGCTCGCCGGCGAGTTCATGAGCACCTCGCGCGGCGCGAACGCCGTCTCGGCCTCCCTCGTGCTCGCCGCCTACCTCCTGCGGGGACTGGGCGACGCAGCCGGGACCCCTGGGGCGGACGGGATGACCATGACGGCGGGCTGGCCGAGCTGGGTCTCCCCCATCGGCTGGGGCCAGCAGACGTTCGCCTACACCGGGGACCGGTGGTGGCCGCTGGTGCTGCCGCTCGGCCTCGGGGCCCTGTGCGTCGCCGCCACCGCGCTGATCATGGACCGCCGGGACGTCGGAGCCGCGCTCCTCGCGGGACGCACCGGGCGCGCCGACGCCCGTCTGACGCTCGGCGGTTCCTTCGCGCTCGCGGCCCGGCTCCAGATGGGTTCCATCATCGGCTGGTGCATCGGCGGCCTCGCCACGGGGCTCCTCACGGGCGGCCTCGGCTCGGCGGTCGATTCCATCACGGCCGCCAACGAGAACACGACGACGGCGCTGCGCAGGATGCTCGCGGCCCAGGGCGCCTCGACGTCCCAGCTCCTCGTCTCTGTCTTCTTCCTCCTCGCCGGCGTCCTCGCCGCGGCCTGCGCCCTGCAGGCCGTGATCCGGGCGCGGCAGGAGGAAGCGGGCGGTACCGGCCCGTGGCTCGTGTCCCAGCCGCTGGGACGCGTCCGGTGGTTCGCGGACTACCTGGGCCTGGGCAGCCTGACCATCGTCGCCGTGCTGCTCATGACGGCGCTCGGTGCGTGGATCTCGCTCACCGCGTCCGGGGACACGTCGGCGGCGGCGGGAGACGTGTGGATGACCGCGGTCGACCAGATCCCGGCGGCTCTGGTCTTCCTGTCCGTGCCAGCCCTCGTGTTCGTCGTGTGGCCGCCAGCAACCATCCCGGCTGGCTGGACCGTCCTCGGGGTAGCGGTCCTGCTCGGCGTGTTCGGCGGGCTGATCGGCGTCGACGAGTCCGTCCGCGACATCTCGCCGTTCGCGCACACCCCCGTCCCGGGGCCGGGAGGCACCGACTGGACGGGAGGCTTCTGGATGCTCGGGATCTCGGTGGCCGCCGCGGCCGCCTCGCTCGCCCTCATGCGCCGCCGCGAGGTGGGTTCGGCATGACGCCCCCGCATGCGCCCCCGCCGGCGCGGATCCCGCCGAGCGCCGAGACCTCGGCCGCCGTCATGACCGCCGCCGGCTTCCCGAAGATGCCGGCGCGGGCGCTGATGGCACTCCTGGCCGCCGAGGAGGGCGCGCTCACCGCGACCGAGCTCGGGGAGGCCCTGGGTGCGAGTCCCGCGGCGGTCTCCGGCGCCGTCAGGTACCTCCAGCAGGTCGGCTTCATCCACCGCGTCTCGCAGCCGGGCAGCCGCCGCGACCGCTACGAGCTGCCCGAGGACGCGTGGTACGTCGCGAGCATGCGCCAGAACCCCGTGTACGAGAAGCTCGCCGGGCTCTCAACCGCGATGGCCGGCGAGCTGCCCGAGGGCTCCGCCGCACGGTCGCGCGTGGAGGACATGGCGCACTTCTACCGCTTCCTCGTGGAGCGCATGCCCCGTCTCATGGACGAGTGGGAGGCCGAACGGGCCGCCGCCTCCGGGTAGCCTAGGCACCGCAGACGCCTAGGTTAGGAGCACGCATGTCCCGAATCGCGATCATCGGCGGCCACGGCAAGGTCGCCCTCCTCCTCGCGCCGCTGCTCGTGGGCCGCGGCGACGAGGTCACCTCCGTGGTGCGCAACCCCGAGCACGCCGCAGACGTCGAGGCCACGGGCGCGAGCGCGGTGGTCGCCGACGTCGAGCAGCTCGACACGAAGGCGATCGCCGAGCTCCTGGCCGGGCACGACGCCGTCGTGTGGTCTGCCGGAGCAGGCGGCGGGAATCCCGCCCGCACGCGCGCCGTCGACCGCGACGCGGCGATCCGCTCGATGGACGCAGCCGCCGCCGCAGGCGTGCCGCGGTACGTCATGGTGTCGTACCTCGGCGCGCGCCCGGAC
This sequence comes from Sinomonas sp. B1-1, assembly GCF_050474465.1. Taxonomy (NCBI): domain Bacteria; kingdom Bacillati; phylum Actinomycetota; class Actinomycetes; order Micrococcales; family Micrococcaceae; genus Sinomonas; species Sinomonas sp. B1-1. The sequence goes on from NZ_JBCHVF010000011.1 coordinate 98,822, forward strand.
CACGGCATCGCGGAGGACAACCCGTTCTTCCACTACGCCGAGGCGAAGGCCGCGGCCGACGAGCACCTGCGCGGCACCACCCTGGACTGGACGATCCTCGGCCCCTCCGCGCTGACCCTCGAGCCCGGAACGGGCAGGATCGACCTCGCGGACCACACCGAGTCCGGGAGCGTGAGCCGCGAGGACGTCGCCGCCGTCGTGGCCGCCGCCCTCCGCGAACCGCGCACGGTGCGGGAATTCGTGGGCTTCAACCAGGGGCAGACGCCGATCGCGGAGGCGCTCGCCTCCCTCTGAGCGGGGCGCCCGGGCCCGGCGGAGGCTGGCCGGTACTGTGGGGACAGGTGCCGGCCGGCACACCCAGCAGACCACAAGGGGGCTCAGCAATGACCGGACCCATCATCGTCGGCGTCGACGGCAGCATCACGGCGGAGAAGGCGGCCGAGTCGGCCCGCGACCTCGCGCGCGCCCTCGACGCCCCCCTCCACGTGATGTGCGCCTTCGAGAAGGACCGCACCGAGGTCATGGGCAGCGGCAGCGACACGTGGATCATGTCCGACGCCGAGACGGCGGTCGGCATCGCGAAGAACGTTGCGCTCGGCCTCGAGGCGCCCGGCCTCACGGTCACGTACAGCGCCGGGCGCGGCAAGCCCGCCGAGGCCCTCGTGGCGGAGGCCGAGCGGCTCGAGGCCCAGATGATCGTGGTCGGAAACCGCCGCATGCAGGGGCTCGGCCGGGTCCTCGGGAGCGTCGCCAGCTCGGTCGCGCACAACGCGCCCTGCGACGTCTACATCGTCAAGACCGTCGGCGAATAGGCGTCATCCACAGCCCACGCCGGGCGTGTGACAAGCGGGCGGCGTGGCCCTGTGATAGGCGTAGAGGCATGCAGGGCACGGAACACGAATACGAGCATGTCGTCACCTCCCAGCCGGTCAACGAGTCTGACCGCGCCTCCGAGGTACTCCGCATCCCCACGAGCGCGCTCCCGGCCTTCCCGGTGGGACCGGGGGTCGTGAAGGTCGCCGTCGACGGCGCGGTCCGGTCGGTGCTGTGGAGCCCGCGCAGCAACGAGCGGCGCTCCGGCACCCTCGCGGTCGGCAACGACGTCATGAGCTCGCTCCCCGCCTCCGAGCCGGTCAGGATCGGCGTCAAGGACGATGTGTTCCACCTCCTCGTTCCCTGCCCCACCGCCTGAGCGCGCCGTTTCCCACCCCGGAAGCAGAAATGTCGGACCCGTCTGGTTCGCTGTGAGCGCAGGCCGGGCCGCGAGCCCGGTCTGCGCCACACCCCGCTGCCCCGGGACAGGAGGCGGCGCGTGGAGCGCACTGCCCGGGACGGCTGACATGGGGGGCCGCCCCGGGCATTGCCGCGTCCGCGGAGCGCAGGGAGAGTAGACCCATGGGCCGGCTCCTCTACATGAACCTCATGTCCCTCGACGGCTACATCAGCGACCGCGGCGGACGCTTCGACTGGGCCATGCCCGACGAGGAGGTCCACGCCGCGGTCAACGACCTCGCCCGGCCCGTGGGGACCTACCTCTACGGACGCCGGCTGCACGAGGTCATGCGCGTCTGGGACGACCCGGGCTTCGCGGCCGGCGAGCCCGGCGTCGTGCGCGACTTCTCCGAGATCTGGCGCGCCGCGGACAAGATCGTCTACTCCACCACGCTCACGGGCGTCGACACGGCGCGGACCACCCTCGAGCGCCGCTTCGAGCCCGAGGCCGTCCGGCGCCTGAAGGCGCGCACGACGGCGGACCTCGCCATCGGCGGCCCGGGGCTGGCCGCGTCGGGGTTCTCCGCGGGCCTCGTGGACGAGGTGCACCTGTTCGTGGCGCCCGTCGCGGTGGGCGGCGGGACGCCGGCACTGCCGGACGCCCGGATGGACCTCGACCTCACCGCCGAGCGGCGGATCGGGCGCTTCGTGTACCTCTCCTACAGCGTCCGGCAGGCGTCCCGCGAGTAGCCCCCTGACCCCTCCGAACCGGTCACCTGGCGTTCACGAGAACATGATCTAATGCTCTGGTGCCGTGGACGCGGCGCGGTGCGCAGGAGGCAGGGTCAGTCAATGGTGGAAGCGGTCATCCCCGAGGGTCAGTACTGGTTCGTCGGAGCCTTCTACTCGGATCGTGACCCCCAGGACCAGTCCGACCGCTTCGTCTCGGAGGGCATCTGGGAGAACGGCTTCGAGGACCGCTACCTGGACACCGTGAAGTCCATGAAGGTGGGCGACCAGATCGCGCTCAAGTCCACCTACGTGCGCAAGAAGGGCCTCCCGTTCGACCCGCGCGGCCACGCCGTCTCGGTCATGGCGATCAAGGCAGTCGGCGTGATCACGGCGAACCCGGGCGACGGCCGCAAGATCGGCGTCGACTGGAAGCGCCTGGACCGGCCCCGCGAGTGGTACTTCTACACCGGGCGCCACACCATCTGGAAGGTCACCCCGAGCCACTGGATGCGCGAGGCGCTCCTGCGCTTCACCTTCCTGGACGAGCCGCAGGACACCGACCGTTTCCGCAACGATCCGGCGTGGGCCAAGCGCTTCGGCGACCTGGACCCGAAGCCCGAGCAGCGCTTCGAGTGGACGGCGTTCTACGAGGCCATGGCCACCGCGCTCCTGGACTTCCGCGGCCGCCGGGGCGAACTGCTCGCCCACCTGCGCGAGATGCAGGAGCGGCACGAGGAGCTCGGCTTCCTCATGGACCGCGACTGGCGCGACAACCCCGTGCCGCTGAAGGACATCTGCCCCTTCACGGTCATGGGCACGTTCAACCGGGGCACGACCACGGCCAAGCGCACAGAGATCGCGGCGGACTGGGCAGAGTTCCTCGGCGTCACCGTCGCCGCGCCGACGAGCTTCGACGGCATCCCCCTGCTGAACAACCAGAACTCGTGGTTCTTCCCGCCGGCGGGGACGCGGCTGAAGGACGACATCGACAGCCTCTGGGACGTGTTCGAGGCCGCGCTGGCCGTGGCGGACTCGAGCGAGGACCACGAGCGCTTCCGCCTCGCCGCCGCGTACGACCGCGCGCGGGAGATCTACCGGGTCGGCACCAAGCTGACGATGGGCCTGTTCTGGGTCCGGCCCTGGAACTTCCTGCCGCTGGACGGGCGCTCGCGCCAGTACCTCAAGAGCGAGCTCATGCTCGACCAGGACTTCTTCACCGCCGACGGCGCCGCGTACGTCGTGCTGCTGGACACGCTCGCCTCCAAGTTCGAGGACCCGCAGTTCGCGGTCCACTCCTTCCCCGAGCTGTCCTGGACGGCGTACCTCGAGCGGGACGGGCGCCGCGCCCACGCGGAGTCCGACGCCGAGGAGGTCCCAGAGCCCGAGGACGACCCGACACCTGTCTCCCCGCAGGCCAGCTACTCGGTACGGGACATCATCGCCGACGGCTGCTTCCTGGACGAGTCCGCGCTCAACGAGTACCTGTCCCGGTGGCGCTCGAAGAAGAACCTCATCCTCCAGGGCCCTCCGGGCACGGGCAAGACCTGGCTCGCGCGCCGGCTCGCGTACGCGCTCATCGGCACCCGCGACAACAAGTCCGCGCTGCGCGCCACGCAGTTCCACCCGAACTCCAGCTACGAGGACTTCGTGCGCGGCTGGCGCCCCGGCTCGGATGGAAAGCTGACCCTGGTGGACGGCCCGTTCCTCGAGATGGTCGAGCGCGCGAATGCCAACCCGGACGTCCCGCACGTCATGCTCATCGAGGAGATCAACCGCGGCAACCCGGTCCAGGTCTTCGGCGAGCTCCTGACCCTCATCGAGGCCGGCAAGCGCTCGCCCCGCGAGTCCCTCCAGCTGGCCTACCCGCGCACGACCACCGAGAGCGTGTTCGTGCCGAGCAACCTGTACATCATCGGCACGATGAACCTGGCCGACCGCTCCCTGGCGATCATGGACCTCGCGTTCCGCCGCCGCTTCGCCTTCATCTCCCTCGAGCCGAACGTGAACGACGCCTGGGAGTCGTGGATGTCGGCCCGGCATGGCGTCGAGTCGAAGGACCTCGAGCTCGTGCGCCATCGCTTCGAGGCACTCAACACGCGGATCTCCGAGGACCCGACCCTCGGCTCCGAGTTCCGGCTCGGCCACTCCTTCGTCACGCCTCCCGCCGAGGAGCGGGTCTCCTCCTTCGCCGACTGGTTCCGCGGCGTCGTGGACACCGAGATCGTGCCGACGCTCGAGGAGTACTGGTTCGACGACGCGACGAAGGCCGAGGCCGCCTCCGCCGCCCTCCTCGAAGGGCTCGAGTGACGCCGATCCCCCCGGCTGGCGGCGACACCGGCGAGGGTCAGCGACCTGCCGCCGCGCAGGAGACCACGACGGCGGCGGACGGCTCTGTCGTCGTCGCCCGCGGGGTGCGCATCCCCGTGCGCAACGTCTGGCTCCTCCTGCTCTACGCCTCCGAGTTCTACCAGCTGGGGCCCGAGGCGTTCGACGGCATCGAGGAGTACCCGGAGAAGCTCCCGGAGCTGCTCGCCGAAATCCTCGTGGCGAGCACCGAGGCCCGCCTGAAGCGACCGCTCACGCCCTCGTTCGCCAAGACCGCGCGGGACCTCGCCCGGGTCCGCGGCGGCATCGACACCCTGCGCACCGAGAGCCACCAGCTCCTCTCGCGCGGGCTCGTCGCCTGCCGCTTCGAGGAGCTCACCGTGGACACGCCGCGGAACCGGCTCATCCGCACGGCGCTGGACTCGATCGCCCGCCTGTGCAGCGACGAAGAGCTGGCCCGGCGCTGCCTCGGGCAGTCGCTGCGGCTGGCGCACCTCGGCGTCGGCACGCTCGACCTGCGGGCCGGCCAGCGGGACGCCGAGGTGCGGCTCACGCGCAACGACCAGCAGGACCGCTCGGTGCTGCTCGCGGCCAGGCTCGCGCTCCAGCTCCAGCTGCCCTTCGGGCGCACCAACCCCGGGCACGGCCGCGGGGCCCTCGACGAGCGGCAGTTCCGCCACCTCTTCGAGCGCGCCGTCGGCGGCTTCTACTCGGTGCACGGCCGCCCGCGCGGCTGGACGGTGCAGCGGGGGCGGAAGGTCGGCTGGAACGCGGTCGGGGCCACGCCGGGCATGGCCGCCGTCCTGCCGCATATGGTCACTGACGTGTGGATCGACGTTCCTGTGCTGGGACGCCGGCTCATCGTCGACACGAAGTTCACCGCCGCCCTCACCCCCGGGCGGTTCGCGCGCGAGACCCTCAGCTCGGGCCACCTCTACCAGCTCTACACCTACGTCCGCGAGCAGGAATCGGCCGCCGACGCGTCCTCGCTCGGGGCCGGCGGCCTGCTGCTCTACCCCTCGACGGGGGCGCACCTGAACGAGTCGTTCGTGACCGCCGGGCATCGGCTGGGCGCGGCGACCGTGGACCTCTCGGTCGCCTCGGTCGACGTCCGGAACCAGCTCATCGCGGCGGTGGAGCCCTACCTCGGCGCCCGCTGAGGCGGGGCGTCCCCGGGCTTCTCCGCGGCGGACTGCCCGCCCTCTGGGCGCCGGCAGCCGCCGGTGCGAGGATGGGCGCATGGGCGAGGTCACGGACTACCTGGCAACCCTCGACGGGCCCGACGGCGAGGCGGTCAGGCGCGTGTACGCCGTCGCGCGTGCGCTGGCCCCCGAGGCCGAGGAGGGGCGGAGCTACGGCATGGCCGCGCTGCTCCTGCACGGCAAGGGCTACGCGAGCGCGGTCGTGGCCAAGCACCACCTCTCCCTCTTCCCGTTCAGCGGGCAGATCCTGCCCGGCCTCACGGACCGGCTCGGCGGCTTCGACTGGGCCAAGGGCACGCTGCGGTTCAGCGCCGACAACCAGGTCCCCGAGGACCTGCTCCGGACCATCTTCGGCGCGCGGATCTCCGAGATCGAGTCGTCGCTGAAGAAGCGCTGACCGCACTCACCCGGAGGCAGCGGGCCTCTCCCCCGGCGGCCTGCGCCACGTCAGCTCGACCGTGAAGTTCGCCGACGACCCGGCCGCGGCGATCACGCCGCCCACGTCGGCCCGGAGGTCGAGTCCGAACGCGATGGTCACCTCGTCGGGGGGCTCCGCGACGTCGAGCATCTGCCGGACCATGCCCTGGACCGCCGGGCGGACCCGCGCCACCGCCTCCTCGAAGGTCCGCTGCGCCCGGTGGACCACGCCCGACTCGCCCCCGCCGCCGCGGGTGACCGGACCACCCTCCACCACCACGACGACCGGGCCGTCCTCGGACGGGAATTCCACGAGCTGGCTCACGGCAGGGCCTCCTGGAGGTTCCCGCGCCGTCCAGGCTGCGCGGCGGTCAGGTCCCACACGGCGAACGCGCCGTCGTCCTGGAGCGTGACGAGCCTCGAGCAGTCGCCGGCGAGCGCAAGAGCGAAGGGACGCCGGTGGCAGGTGGCGTCCACGTGCACCCTCCCGGAGTCCGGGTCCAGGACGAGGAGCCGGCCGTCGAGGCACCCCGTAGCGAGCTGGGTGCCGCCCGCGTTGAAGGCGAGGTGGCGCACCGGGCCGCTGCGCACGACGTCGAGCCGCGGCACCGGCCCCGCGAGGCTCCACACGCACAGGCCGACGTCCTCCGACCCGGCCGCGACCCGTTTCGCCTCCCGGCTGACGGCGAGGACGCGGACCTGGCCGGGCGCCTGGACCAGCGCGACGGTTCGGCCGGCCTCGTCGAACACCCGGATCCCCCCGTGGTGGTCCGCCTCGGCGAGCCACGCGCCGTCGGCGCTGAGCGCGACCGCGTCGGTCGCGTCGCTCCGGCGGGTTCGCCGGGCCGTGCGGCCCCGCTCCGCCGTCTCCACGTTCCACGTGCTGACCAGCGTGGTCCGGGCGTCCTCCGAGAGGCACTCGCGCGAGGCGACGACGAGGCGGGAGCCCGAGGAGAAGGCCAGGGCGTCCACCGAGGACCCCGTGGAGGCGGACATCGCCTGGACGCCCGAGCGCACGTCCCACACGCACAGCGACCCGAACCAGGAGCCCGCCGCGACCAGCCGGCCGCCCGGGTTCAGGGCCACCCGCGAAAAGTCCCGCCCGTCCTCCGTCCGCAGCTCGCGCACGACGGCGCCGCTCGCCGCGTCCAGCAGCGTCACCCCCTCGCGCCGCCCCACCGCGACGAGCGATCCGTCGGCCGAGATGGCGAGCCCGTCGGCGTCGTCGCCGGTGCGCGCGACCCGCGAGGGGGCTGCCAGGGAGAGCGCGGGAGCCGGAGCCGGCGTCCCGGTGGGATGCGGCGCCGCGGCAGCTGGTTCCGGCGCGTGCTGCCGTTCGGGCTGTTCTTCCTGCGCGGGCGCGGTGTGCGCTTCCTCCGCGGGCTCCCTGGGTGCGGGCGCGGGCCCCGGCGGGATCCGCGGCAGGTCCGGAGCCGTGGCGGGCCGGGAGGTCCGGCGCGGGCGCTTGGCGAACGTGAACAGCTCGGTGGCGCCGCCGCGCACGCACAGGACGGGGGTGACCCATTCGAGGCTCGTGTCAGAGCGGCCCCTGATGGCAATGCGCCCGTTGCGGGTCGCCTCGTCGACCGCCCGGCCGGCCGCGAGCGCCTTGTAGAAGCCGCGTGAGAAGGCGATGGCGCCGTCGTCGGAGACCGAGAACTGCATGGCCACCACGGCACTGATGCCTCCGCGGACGAGCGCCGCGGACGTGCTGGAGAACAGGTCCTCGTCGCCGGACCTCCCCGAGTTGCAGGAGTTGAGGAAGACAAGTCGCGGGGTCGGGGCCGCAGTGCTGAGCAGGTCGACGAGCTGGTCCGCCGTGACGCGGTGGGGACGCCCGCCCGGACCGTTGAAGATGACGAGTCCGGACTCGCTCGACGCGTCGTAGTCCCCATGGCCGATGAAGTGCACGACATGCCACGGCCCGGCGAGCAGCAGGTCGTGGATCTCGTCCCACGTGGCCTCCTCGGTCCAGACCAGCTCGATCTGCGCCGCCTCGACGTGCTCGGCTAGGGCTGCCGAGAGGTGCTCCTTCTCGGCCTCGACGTCCAGCTGCGGGAGCCCCCTCGGCGAGGCGACGATCCCCAGAATGCGAAGGGGCGGAGTGATGCGCAGCGGCTTCGGGTGGTAGTCCTCGGCGGGGATGGTCCGCAGGAGCGGCTCGGAGCGGCAGACGTAGGCGCCGACGCCCGAGTCGTACATCAGCTCCCACGGCAGCGCGGCGAGCTGGGGCGCGGCGAAGCTGAGGACGACGCGCAGTCGCTCGCCGGAGTCGGCAGCCGCCGCGAGGCTTGCCCGGTACGTGCCGTAGACATCGCGCGGGAAGGCGGCGGCGAAGAGGTCGCTGCCCATGCCGCGCAGGATCTGCTCGGACCGCGGAAGGACCCGGCGCGTCGGGACGGAGGAGGCCAGGACCGTCGACTCGACGTCGCGCAGCTGCTCCTGGATCCCTTCGACATCGAGGTCGAGGCTCCCCTGGGTCCGGCCTCCCGCCGGAGCGCTCAGGACGCGCACGGAGTACTGCCCGGAAAGGCCCGCTTCCCTGAGCTCGAGGCACATATCGACGCTCATGCCCGCTCCCGCACACACACGCGACTCTGCTGGCGCGCGATACGTCAAGCATGGACTGCGCCCGAGGCCTCCACAAGGGACCAACGGCCTTTTGTCCAACGGAATGAAGAACTCGTGCGTCTGCCCGCCGCAACCCTATCCATAGTTCTTTGTACGCGTTACGCTCGAATCGAGTTCGGTGTTCGGCCTGGGGGTGGGCAATGGTTGCCGGGACGGTGACCGCCAGCGGGTTCCTGGCGGCGCTGGAAGCTCTGAGTTCCGATGTCGAGCTCAGGAAGTACAAGCGTGCGTTCCCGCTGGCCCGGAGCGGTCAGGACCGCTTCCTCGGGGTGCGCATGGGAAGCGTCTTCGAACTCGCGCAGGCGTCCGCGGACATGCCCCTTCGGGAGGTCGAGCTCCTGCTCGAGAGCCCGTGGCACGAGGCCCGCGCCGGGGCGGTGAGCATCATGGACTTCCAGGCGCGGCGGCGCACCACGTCCCCGGAGCGCAGGAGGGAGCTCTACGAGCTCTACCTCCGTAGGCACGACCGCATCAACTCGTGGGACCTCGTGGACCGGGCCGCGATCCACGTCGTCGGCGGGTATCTCGCGGACAGGTCCCGCGACCCGCTCTACGCGCTCGCCCGCTCCGAGGCTCCCCACGAACGCCGCACCGCCATCGTCTCGACCATGTACTTCCTCGGAGCGGGAGAGACGACGGACCTGTTCGCAATCGCCCAGATCCTTGCGCAGGACCCGGACGAGTCGGTGCAGAAGGCCACGGGGTGGGCCCTGCGGACGGCGGGGACCCCGGCGCTCGAGGACTTCCTTGATTCCTGGGCCCCGAGGATGGCGCGCACCGCGCTCCGCTACGCGGTCGAGAAGCTGCCCAAGGGCGCCAGGGAACGGTACCTCAAGGCGTCGTAGCCCGGGGCTCTCCCCGGCCCGGTCAGGCCGCCCTGTCAGGCCGCCCGGCAGGCCGCCAGCAGCTCCCCCGCCTTGTCGTGCTCTGCCTGCGTCATCCACAGGCCGTACTCCGCCTTCACGGCGACGACCGCCACGGCATACTCGCAGCGGAAGGACTTGTTCGGGGGCAGCCAGGTGGCGAGGTCGCCGTCGCCCTTCTCCTGGTTCGCAGGGCCGTCGGCTGCCCTGAGGTTGGCCGGGTCGTTGGCGAACGCGAGGCGCTTCTGGGCCGGCCACTGCTGGGCGCCCTTCTGCCAGGCGTCCGAGAGCGGCACGACGTGGTCGATCTGGACGTCCGCCGAGCGCTCCCCGCGCTGGAACTCGATGTCCCGGCCCGTGTAGGGGTCGTGCAGCGTCCCGGAGAGCACCGTGCAGTCGCGCGTCCCGGGCTTGAACGTGGGAGCCACGAGGTCGCGCGCGAGGATGTCGTTCCTCGTGTCGCAGCCGTTGCGGTCGGTGTCGGCCCAGGCCTGCCCGAACTGCTCGCGCGTGTACCCGGTCTTGGGCGCGCGTCCCTTCACCGGGATCTGGGCGAGCGCTGTCTTCGCCGACTCGAGCTGCGCCGACGGGACGCTGCCGACCTGCTGCTGCACCCAGGGAGCCGGCGAGGACACGCCGGGGACCTCGACGAGGCCCACGAGCCAGGCGAGCACGGCGAAGGCCGCGGCAGCCAGCGCCGCGGAACCGGCGACCCCCGAACGGCGCCTCGGGCGCGGCGCGGCCTTGGACTGTCGTTGCAGCATGCTTCCCCCTGATGACGGCGTCTGGTTCGACCCTAGGGGAGGCCGCCGACAATCCTGCACGCGCCTTTGCCCCATGTGGACAGAGAACGGGGTGGACAGAGAACGGGCCGGGGCTGCCCGTGCAGCCCCGGCCCGTCGCCGTCGCGACTCCCGGTCAGGAGAAGGCGATGTCCTTGGTGGAGTGGTCGTACGCGATGGTGACCGGGCCGCCGTCGTGCGCGAGCTCGTGGTTCGCGCCGTTGAACGCGCCGAACGCGCCGTAGTTCTCGTCCCACGAGCGGTTGATCGCGATCTTGAAGGCGTAGTGGCCGGCCGGGAGGTCCACCCTGCGGACCCAGACACGCGAGGACGCGTCGAGGCCCATCTGGACCTCGTCGGGCTGGGGCGTCCAGTCCTCCTCGGCGCCGAGGTGCTTGGCGAAGTCGCCGGCGATCGCAACGGCGTGGGGCTGGTCGAGATCGGCGATGGCGACGGCTTCGGCCTCGTGCGCCGCCTCGGAGATCTCCTCGACAGCCGGCAGGGCCTGCGGGGTCACGAGCTCGGTGTCCGCCTTCGCGGCGGCCTTCGCGGTCGCCTTGCGGACACGCTTCTTCGGGGCCGGGGGCGCGGTGGGCACGGGGACGTCCGCCGGGACCGGCGTCCCGGCGGCGAGGGCCTCAGCGAGGGCCGTCGCGGTGGGGAAGGCGACCGTTGCCCGCAGGCCGTCCTCGGTGATGGACCAGCCGCTGCGGCCCTTGACCATCCACCCGGCCTTGACCAGCTTCGCCGTCGCCGCGGTCAGCGCCTTGTGGCCCCGCGGGATGCCGCCCGAGAGGAGGAAGGCCTCGTGCTCGTCGAACGGAACGGCCTCGACCGCGCCGGCCAGGACGGCGCGCGCGTCGACGGTCTCGTCAGCCCATGCTGCCTCCGCCAGGCCGTCGAGTACGGCCTTGAGCCGGAGATCGAGCTTCTCTACCGCGTTCGCGTTCCTCGCCATTGCTACCTCTCATTGCTTCGCATCCATCAGGTGCGGTCCCCTGCGAGCCTACCGCGGGCACCGCTTCCCATGCTGTCTCGTTACTGGCCGGTCGCCATGCAGGTGACCGAGTGTGACGTGCCGTACACCCACGCCTCCCACCACCCTGCCGTGGTTTGGTTTCCTGCGGGTTACGGCCACACGACAGACTGGTCGCGGACCCCGCCGTCGCCCCTCGGGAAATGTCGGAGGGCTGTGCTGTGCTGGACCCATGTTCTTCCTCGAGGGCGCCTTCGTCTTCTCGGCCTCGGACATCGTCACCGCCTCGGAGTGCGAGTTCGCGCTCCTGCGGCAGCTCGACGAGAAGCTCGGCCGCGCCCCCGTGCTCAGCGTCGAGGACCCGATGCGGGAACGGGCAGCCCGGCTGGGCGACGTCCACGAGCAGAACGTCCTCCAAGCCTACAGGGAGCGCTACGGCCTCTGGGCGCCGGGCCGCGGGGGCGGGGTCGCGGAGATCGAGCAGGCGTCCGCGATGACGTGGCAGGCCCTCGCCGCCAAGCACGCGGAGTCGATGGCGGCGCTCGAGGGAGGCGCCGACGTCGTGTTCTAGGCCAGCTTCTTCGACGGCGAGTTCCACGGCCGCGCCGACTTCATCGTCCGCACGCGGCAAGGGGACTACGCGGTGCAGGACTCCAAGCTCGCGCGCCGCGCGAAGGCCACGGCCCTGCTGCAGCTCGCGGCCTACGGCGACCAGCTCGTCCGGGCCGGGCACCGTCCCGCCGATGAGGCCACCCTGATCCTCGGCACGGGCGAACACCAGTCGTTCAGCCTCACGGACCTCATGCCCGCCTTCCGGGAGCGGCGCGCGCGGCTCCGCGACCTCGCCGCCGCCCACCTCTCGCAGGAGTCCGCCGCGGGGTGGGACGAGCCCGGCGTGCACGCCTGCGGCCGGTGCGACTACTGCTCCGTCCAGGTCCAGGAACGCCGGGACCTCTTCCTGACCGCCGGGATGTCCGCCCCACGCCGGCGGGCACTGCGGGAGCTGGGTGTCCGCACGATCGACGGGCTCGCGGCGCTCGACCCCCCGGCGGGGGACGCGACGCTCGCGCGGCTCGTCGCGCGGCGCGGCTGCAGACAGGCGCGGCGACCGGCGACGGCGGGGCGCTCGCCCCCGCGCACGGAGACTCCCCCGAGCACTGGGTCGCCTACGAGGTGCTCCCGGACCACCGGCTCGGTGCCATCCCGCCGCCATCCCCCGGAGACGTCTTCTTCGACTTCGAGGGCGACCCGCTCTGGTTCGACAGGACGTCGCGGACGTGGGGCCTGGAGTACCTGTTCGGCATCGTCGAGGCGCCCGGACCCGGTGCCGCCGCGGAGTACCGGGCCTTCACCGCGCACACGCTGTCCGAGGAGCGGCAGGCCCTCATCGACTTCGTCGACTACATCCAGCGGCGCCGGGGGCAGCACCCCGGCCTGCACGTCTACCACTACGCCGCGTACGAGAAGGCGGCCCTGCGCAAGCTCTCGGTGCGCCACGGCGTGTGCGAGGCCGAGATCGACTCCTGGCTGCGTGAAGGCCTGCTCGTGGACCTCTACCAGTCCGTCCGGCAGGGGATCCGGATCTCGGAGCGCTCCTACTCCATCAAGAAGCTGGAGCCGCTGTACATGGGCGGGGACCTGCGGACCGCCGAGCTGCAGGGCGGCGCCGCCTCGGTGGAGATGTACGCGCGGTTCACGGCCGCCCGCGAGAGCGGGGACCGGGCCGAGGCGGAGAGGGTCATGGACGCGATCCTCGAGTACAACCGCGACGACTGCGTCTCCACCCTGCGGCTGTGCGAGTGGCTGCGCGCACTCGCCGCCGCCCATCCCTCCACCACGCGGATTCCGGCGCGCGAGCGGCCCGCTCCCCCTCCGCCGGAACCCGTGGACGCCGCCGAGGCGGAGCTTGCAGCGTTCGTTGCGCGGCGGCGCGCAGCCCGCGCTGAGGGCGGAGCGGGTCCCGCTCGCGAGGCTGCGGACGACGACGCCCTCGGGCTCCTGGCCGCCGCCGTGCGCTACCACCCCCGCGAGCGCAAGGCGTACTGGTGGGCGCACTTCGACCGGCTCGAGAGGCCCCTCGCGTCGCTCGAGTCCGTGCGCGACGCGTTCCTCGTGGACCGGGTCGAGATCCTCCGGGACTGGGAGCCCGACGGGCGCAGCCACGCCCGCACCCTGCGCCTCATCGGGCTCGCCACCCCCGGCTCGGACTTCCGCGAGGGCAGCACCTGGTTCCGGGAGTTCGAGCCGCCCCTGCCGGAGGGGCTCGCCGCGACCGATGCCCTGGGGCTCGGCCGCAACGGGCTGTTCGGCACGAGGGTCCTGGGCGTGGGCATGGAGGACGGCGAGGACGTGCTCCAGGTGCTCGAGAGGTCCACCGCGAAGGTGCCGCCGTACCCGAACCTGCCGGTCGCGCTCACGGAGGATGCGCCGGTCAGGACAGCATCCATCGAGGCCGCGCAGCGTGAGGTGGCCCGCGCGGCCGCAGACGCGCTGCCCGGCATGCTCGCCCAGCCGGCGGTCGACCTCCTGCGACGCGTCCCGCCCCGGACTGTGGGCGGGGTGCCGCTGCCGGCACCGGCACCGTCTGCCGATGGCCTGGCGGAGTCCATCGAGGCGGCGCTCCGGTCCCTCGACCGCTCCTATCTGGCCGTCCAGGGGCCGCCAGGGAGCGGCAAGACCCATCTGGGCGGCCGGGTGATCGCCCGGCTCGTCTCCTCAGGATGGAAGGTCGGGGTGGTCGGCAGCTCGCATGCCGTCGTGGAGAACCTGCTCGTGCGCGTCGTGGGCGCCGGCGTCCCCCCAGAGCGCGTCGCGAAGAAGGCCAATCCACGGCCCGGGCCGTCGGCTTCACCCGCTGCGTGGCCCGAGGAGAACCAGCGGGAGGGTTCGGTCGCCGCACTCGTGTCCGCGCCCGGCGGCTGCCTGGTGGGCGGCACGGCCTGGCAGTTGACGGGTCCCGAAGTCCCGGCCGATTCGCTCGATCTGGTCGTCGTGGACGAGGCGGGCCAGTTCTCCCTCGCCGACACCGTCGCCGTGAGCCGGGCGGCGCCGCGCCTGCTCCTCCTCGGCGACCCGCAGCAGCTCCCGCAGGTCAGCCAGGGCCAGCACCCGGAACCGGTCAATGAATCCGCCCTCGGCTGGCTCGCCGCCGGTGCCCGGGTCCTCCCGGCCGCGTTCGGGTACTTCCTTCCGGAGTCCTGGCGGATGGCACCGCCGCTGTGCGCCGCCGTCTCCCGGCTCTCCTACGCCGCGCGGCTGCACTCCGCGCCCATTGCCGCGGCGCGCCGTCTGGACGGAGCGGCCGCGGGAGTCGAGACGGTCATGGTCGACCACGCAGACGACCGGGCGCATGAGCCGAGTATCCCAGACCGCAGCGTCAATTCCGCGTGCCGGCGGCGAAGATTCCCGTGCCGACGTACGGAGCCAGCCGCTCCCGCTGGTCCGGGGTGAGCCGCATGAGACGCCCGGAGGACTCCTCGACGAAGGCGAGCTGCGTCGTCGCACGCACGCACTCGTGGCCGTCGACAGGGTCGCGCACCACGTAGTCGAGAGTGAGGGCGGCCGCCTTGAGCCCGCTGACCCACACGTCGACCTCCGCGGGGACATTGCGGTAGTCGAGGGGCCTGAGGTACCGGACGCGGTGCTCGACGACGAGCGCGAGCGTCCCGTCCGGCACCGCGGAGAAGAGCGGCACGAGGGGCTCCACCCCGGCGGCGCCTGTGCCCCCGGGAGGGCCGAACGCAGCGATGCGGGCCTCCTCGAGCATGCGGATGATCTCGACATTGTTGATGTGCCCGTACGCGTCCATGTCGCCCCAGCGCATGGGGACCGTGACGCGGAGCCGCTCGCCGCCGTCGTGCGTCGTCACGTCCCCGCCGCCCGCGGGCCGCGCCGCGCTCTCACTGCTCACCCCACCGGTCTACCACAGCCGATCCCGGGGGCCGGGACAGGCATGACCGCGCGGTCAGGACCGCGCGGTCAGGACCGCGCGGTCCTGCCCGCGCGGGGCGCACGACGGCGCGCGGCGGCAAGGTGGCGCCCCGCCGCCGGGGTGACCTCCCGGGGCGGGGCGCAGTGCCGGGCGGTGCCTCTCCGCCCGACGCCGGTGGCCGCGGGGAACCGCCCGGGACGCTCCGTGCCCCGCCGGCGCCAGCCCCGCGGCTGGCCTGTGCTGTGCTCAGTTGTGCTCTGGGACCCAGTGCGCTGCTGCCTGGCCGTCCCGTCCGAACCGATGGCTCCAGCGTACGGAGGGCAGCTTGCGCCGGGGTGTCCCGTGTGTTTAATCGCGGTTACGGCGCTTGCTGGGGTTTCACCGTCGAGCTGCGGCTCCGAGCGGACGTGGCCAGCGGCTACGGTAAAGAGGTTCCGCAACCCTTCATCAAGGAAGTCCGCTGATGCACGTGACACCCGCTGAGCACCGAAGTGCGGATCGTGGCGGCCGGGACATGGATCGTGCGGCCGTGACGCGCCTCCCGCTGGCCCTCCTGAGGAGCCAGGCCCAGATCTTCTTCCAGCCCGCGTGGCTCACGGGAGTCCTGCTCCTCGCCGCCTTCGCGGTCGCGAGCCCTCTCCTGGCGGGGCTCGCGCTGCTCGGCGCGGCGGTCCAGTCCGCCACAGCCTGGTTCATCCCGGCGCTGGACCGGACCGACGTCGTCGAGGGCAAGCACGGGTTCTGCGGGGCCCTGACCGCCGTCGCGGCCGGCACGGCCCTGGGCCCGACGCCCGCGGCGCTCGTGTGGGCGGTGGCGGGCTCGGTGGCGTGCGCCGGCGTCGTGCTCCTCATGGACCGCGGCAGGACCGCCGAGCGGGGCCTGCCCGCGATGACCGCGCCGTTCTGCGCCGTCAGCAGCGTTGCGCTCCTGGCCACCGCGTCGATGCAGTCGCCGCCCCCGGCCTTCGCCTACCACCCGACGGGCACGCTCCTCGACCCGGTCGTCGCCGTGCTCCTCAGCGTCGCCCAGGTGGTCCTGCTGGACAACGTCTGGAGCGGCGCCCTCATCCTGGCGGGGCTCTTCGCCGCGGGATGGGCTGTGGGCCTGTGGGCCCTCGTCGGCGCCGCCGTGGCCTCCGCCGTCGCATGGGCCGTCGGCGCGGACGCGGACGGCGTGCTCAACGGCCTGGACGGGTACTCGGGCGTGCTCGTGGCGCTGAGCCTCGGACTGGTCTTCGCGCGGTCCCGGTACCGGGTCCCGATCACCCTCGCCGGAGTGGCGCTCACGGTCCCGGTGCGGCTCCTCCTGGCAGGCGCCGGCGTGCCCGTGTACACGTGGACGTTCGTGCTCGTGACGTGGGCCGCGCTGGTGCTGATCCACCTGGCGCGAAGCAGGACGAAAGGCGGTTCCGGAGCACCTCCCCGGCATGCCTAGGATGGGATCACTCGGAGAGAAAGAGGCGACAACGATGCTGTTCGACCACGACAACGACGATCCGATCCGCGTCCTGAACGACGCCGAGAGCTGGGAACTGCTCGAGGCCGCGCGCCATGGCCGTCTGGCCACCTTCGCCGCGGGTGAGCTCGACATCGTGCCCATCAACTTCCGGGCCTCGGGCCGCCGCCTGTTCCTCAAGACGACGCCCGGCACCAAGCTCGCGGAACTCACCATCCACCCCGGCGTCGCCTTCGAGGCCGACGGCGTGATGCAGGACGAGGCGTGGAGCGTCGTCGTCAAGGGCACCGCCCGAGTGCTCGAGCACTCCGCCGAGATCGAGGAGGCGGAGGCCGTCGGCATCGAGACGTGGCTGCCCACCGTCAAGTCCGTGTACGTCGAGATCGAGCCCCAGCACGTCGAGGGCCGCCACTTCCGCCTCGGCGCGGAGCCGGAGGCCACGACCGCGCACGACTACTGAGCCCTGGCACCGCGCCATGGCCAACTCGCCGTCGGGCGACTCGATGGTCCACCGCCTCGTGCGGGTCATCGAGGCGTTCGACGGCGAGCACCGCACCTTGAGCGCGGCGGAGCTCGCCCGCCGCGCCGGCCTGCCCACGACCACCGCGTACCGGCTCGTCGAGGAACTGCTCGCGGAGTCGCTCCTCGACCGTGACGGGCGGCGGCTCCGGCTCGGGACCCGGCTCTGGGAGCTGGTCTCCCGTGGCTCCAAGGTCCTGGGGCTCCGCGAGGCGGCCCTGCCCTTCATGGAAGACGTGCAGTCCGTGGTGGGCCACCACACCGTCCTCGGGATCCTGGACCAGAACGAGGTCCTCTACATCGAGCGGATCGGCTCCAACTCCTCGACCATCAACATCACCAAGGTGGCCGGCCGCCTGCCCGTCCACGCGACGTCGACCGGCCTGGTCCTCATGGCCTTCGGCCCCGCGGACGCGCAGGAGACCTTCCTGCGCCGGCGCCTGCCCCGGTACACCGACACGACCACGACCGATCCGGACGAGCTCCGCCGCAGGCTCGCCGAGGTCCGCCAGATGGGCTTCTGCGTCATGACCGGGGCCATCGTTCCCGAATCCACCGGCGTCGCCGTGCCGGTCTTCAACGCCGAGGGCACCGCTATCGCGGGCCTCAGCGTCGTCATCCCCCGCGCCGGGGGCCCCCTGCAGACCTCGATCTCCGCGCTCCAGACCGCTGCCCGCGGCATCTCCCGCGCGCTGGGGTGGGACGGGACGCTGCGGGACGCGATCCGCAGGAGCCTCTAGGGCACACGACGGCCGACCCCTTGCCCGAAACAATTCCCGATGATCGGGAATGTGTGATGTGCAGAACACGCCGAACCCCGACTCTCGTGAGTAGCCAGTTTCCCGGCTCGAAGGAGAGTCCCATGAAGTACCTCATCGGCGCCCCGCGCAGCTCGTACGACGTCGTCGTGCTCGGCTCCGGCGCAGGCGCCCTCACCGCCGCGGCGACGGCCGCGCGCTCCGGCAAGTCCGTCCTCGTCCTCGAGAAGGCCAGCCTGCTCGGCGGAACGAGCGCCATCTCGGGCGGCATGCTCTGGATCGCGGCGAACCACCACGCCCGCGAGGCCATGGCGGACGGCGGGTTCGCCGACACCCGCGAGGCCGCCGCTGAGTACGTCCGCGCAGTCTCCCGCGGCCGCGGCCGCGAGGAGCTCCTCGACGCCGCGGTCTCCTACGGCGACACCATGCTCCGCTACGCCGAGGACGAGCTCGGCGTGAAGTTCCTCTTCCTCGACAACTTCCCCGACTACCGCCAGGACCTCCCGGGCGCGCTGGACGGCGGCCGCACCATCGAGCCGCAGCTGGCCAACATCGCCGAGCTCCTCGGCGACCTCGCCGAGCATGTGCGCTCCGACGGCCGCGCCCCCTTCACGATGCAGGAGTACGAGGACTGGGGCGCCTTCACGCGCTTCCCCTGGGACGAGCTCGACGCCCGCGCGAAGGCCGGACTCGTCGCCAAGGGCCGCGCCCTCATCGCGATGCTCCTCGCGGCCGCCGTCCGCCACGGCGTCCACGTCGCGGTCGAGGCCCGCGGCGAGAGGCTGGCGCACGACGGCGGCCGGGTCACCGGCGTCGTACTCGCCACCGGGGAGGAGATCGCCGCGGCGGACGCCGTGGTGATCGGCACCGGCGGGTTCGAGTGGGACCACGCCCTCGCCGACTCGATGCTCGCGAGCCGCCTCTACACCATGTGCTCCCCGCCCACGAACGAGGGCGACGGCCTGCGCATGGCCCAGCGCCTCGGCGCCCAGACGCGCGGCACGCGCGAGGCCTGGTGGGCGCCCATGTCCATCACCGGCGACACCCGGGACGGCAAGCCGATCGGCACCCTCCTGCGCTTCGAGCGCCAGGGACCGGGCTCGATCATGGTCAACCGCCACGGGAAGCGCTTCGCCAACGAGTCGCAGAACTACAACGACCTGGCCCGCTGCCTCCAGTCCTGGGACTCCCCCGCCAACACCACGCTCAACACCCCCGCGCACGTCGTCTTCGACCACGCCTACCTCGAGCGCTACGGCATCCTCGCCCACCGCGCGGGCGAGCCCACGCCGTCGTACCTCATCGAGGGCGCGACCCTGCCGGAGCTCGCGGCGAAGATCGGCGTGCCCGCCGAGAACCTCGTCGCGACGGTCGAGCGGTTCAACGCGTTCGCGGTCAAGGGCGAGGACCCGGACTTCCACCGCGGCGAGACGGCCTACGACAGGTACTGGGGCGACGCCGAGAACGCGTGGCCCAACCCCTCGCTCGGCCCGCTCGAGCGCGGCCCGTTCTACGCGATGGAGGTGGTCAACGGCGCGTTCGGCACGAACGGCGGGATCGCCACCGACGGCCGGGCCCGCGTGCTCGACGTCGACGGCGCCCCGATCGCCGGCCTCTTCGCCGTGGGCAACGCGACCGAGAGCGCCTACGCGGCGGGCTACCCCGGCGCCGGCGCGACCCTCGGCCCGCTCATGACGATGGGCTACCTTGCCGGCCGGACGATCGCCGGGGAGCCGGCCGAGTACGACGCCGGGGCTGCCGCCGCCGGCGCTGTCACCGCCGAGCTGGCGGGGGCGGCGCGATGATCCGCCACGCCGTCCTGTTCAAGTTCAAGCCCGACTTCCCTGCCGAGCAGCGGGAGGCCTGGACCGCGGGACTGGACCGCATGCGCGGGAACGTCCCCGGGCTCCTGGCCCTGACGCACGGGCCGGACGTCATCCGCTCCGAGCGGGCCTTCGACTACGCGATCGTCGCGGACTTCGAGTCCGTCGCCGACATCGAGGTGTACAACACCCACCCCCTGCACGAACCGCTGAAGAAGTACTCCTTCCCCAACAGCGAGCAGATCATCTCCGTCGACTTCGAGATCAGCAAGGATGCACCATGAGCAACGTCGCTCCGCGCACCGCAGCAGCACCCGCGCCCTCCGCTGCGCAGCCCCGCAAGACCCCGGGCAAGGCGGCACTCGCGTCGTTCCTCGGCTCCACGCTCGAGTACTACGACTTCTTCATCTACGGCACCGCGGCCGCGCTGGTGTTCCCCGCGCTGTTCTTCCCCGCCGACAACCCGACCGCGGGCCTCGTGGCGGCGTTCGCGACCTTCGGCGTCGCCTACGTGGCCCGCCCGCTCGGCGGCATGGTCATGGGCCACTTCGGCGACCGCCTCGGGCGCCGCAACGTGCTCCTCGTGACGCTCTCGCTCATGGGGCTCGCCTCGCTCGGCATCGGCTTCCTCCCGACGTACGACGCCGTGGGCCTCCTCGCGCCCGTGCTCCTCACCCTCGGCCGGCTCATCCAGGGCTTCTCCGCGGGTGCGGAGTCGGCAGGCGCCTCGACGCTGACCCTCGAGCACTCCCCCGACGGCCGCCGCGGCTTCTTCACCTCGTTCGTCATGACCGGCTACGCCTCCGGGATGGTCCTGGCGACCCTCGTGTTCGTCCCGATCACGGCGCTGCCGAAGGACGACCTCATGTCCTGGGGCTGGCGCGTGCCGTTCTGGTGCTCCATCGTGGTCCTCGCGATCGCCTACTGGGTCCGGACGCACCTCGAGGAGACCCCGGTGTTCGAGGAGGCCAAGGAGGAGGCCCTCGAGACGGGCACGGCCCGCAAGCTCCCGCTCGGCCAGGTGCTCCGGTTCCAGGCGCCCGACGTGCTGCGGGTCCTGTTCATGTCCATCTTCTCGGTCATGCAGACCATCTTCACGGTGTTCGGGCTCTCCTACGCCACCGCCCACGGCGGCTTCGACAAGGGCGCGATCCTGACGATCAACGCCGTGACCATCGGCGCCTCCATGCTGGTGATGCCCGCCGTGGCCACACTCTCGGACCGGATCGGCCGCAAGCCCCTCATGCTCACCGCGATGCTCGGCTGCTCCGCCGCCCTGTTCGCCTACTTCTGGGCCCTCGGCACCGGCAACCTCGTCCTCGTGTTCATCGCGAGCTTCGTCTTCATGACGCTGCTGTACTCGGGCTTCAACGGCGTGTGGCCGGCCTTCTTCGCGGAGCTCTTCGCCGCCCCCGTCCGCTACACGGGCATGGCCCTGGGCAACCAGCTCGGCCTCCTCGTCGCGGGCTTCGGGCCCATGATCGGCGGCCTGCTCATGACGGCGGGCCCGACAGGCTGGGTCCCGGTTGCCGTCTTCGGGGCGGCCTGCGCGATCGCCGCCGCGATCGCCGCCTTCAGCGCCCGCGAGACCGCCCACACGCCGGTCGACGAGCTCGGCGAGCCCTACCTCACCGCCACCCGCACGAAGTGACCTCAGGAGACATCGGCACCATGAGCAACGACAAGACAGTGGCCTGCGACGTCCTCGTCGTCGGATCGGGAGCGGCCGGGATGGCCGCAGCCCTCAAGGCGGCGAGCCAGGGCCTGAGCGTGATCGTCGCCGAGAAGGAGCAGCACTTCGGCGGCACGACGGCGATCTCCGCCGGCTGGGCCTGGGTGCCCGGCAACCGTGTCGGCGCCGCCGCCGGGGACACCCGCGAGGAGGTCGAGACCTACCTGAAGAACCTTGCCCCCGAGACGTACAACGCCGACGGCGTCAGGCAGTTCCTCGACACCGTCCCCGAGGCGCTGGAGTTCTTCGAGCGGGAGACCGACGTCGAATTCGTCTACCCCGAGAAGGCTCCCGACTACCAGATGGACCTCCCCGGCGCGCGCCTGGGCGGCCGCGCGATCCTGCCCAAGGACACCGATGCACGCATCCTCGGGGACAAGCGCCTGCTCATGCAGCCCTACCTGTCCTCCTACACGGTGTTCGGGTACATGCCCCAGGTCGGGCCGGACATGAACGAGTTCGTCCACGTCAACCAGTCGCTGAAGTCCTTCGTGTACGTGGCGAAGAAGCTCCTGCGGACCTGGTTCGACACGGCCCGCTACCGCCGCCCGGTGCTGCGCACCAACGGCAACGCGCTCATGACCCTCATGGTCAAGAGCGCCCTCGACGCCGGCATCCGGCTGTGGGAGGGCACCCCGGTCGTCTCCCTCACCCGGGGCGACGACGGCGCCGTCACCGGTGCCGTGCTCGGCGGCCGGCACGCCGGGCGCGTCGAGGCGAGGCTCGGCGTCGTGCTCGCCGCCGGCGGGTTCTCCGGCAGCGCCGAGCTGCGGCAGAAGTACTTCCCGCACGACGCCGCGGGCGACGACCACTTCACCCCCACCGTGGGCCACGGCGGCGATGCCGCGAACCTCGCGCTGTCCGCGGGCGGCTACATCGACGACCGCGTCTCCTCGGTCGGCTCGTGGGCCCCCGTGACTGTGTTCCGGCACAACGACGGGCGCCAGCGGCTCTTCCCGCACCTTCGCGCGATCGGCCTTCCCGGCCTCATCGCAGTGGACCGGCACGGGAAGCGCTTCGGCAACGAGGCCCTGAGCTACCACGACTTCGGCGGGGCGATGATCGCCCACAACGCCGGCGAGGAGAAGACCTTCGGCTGGGTCATCGGGGACGCGAAGACCATGCACAAGTACGGCATCGGCTACGCCAAGCCGTGGCCCATGCCGCGCGGGTACTTCTACAGGGTCGGGTACCTCGTCAAGGGCGCCACCCTCCCGGAGCTCGCGGGGAAGATCGGCGTGGACGCCGCCGGGCTCGAAGCGACCGTCGCCGAGTTCAACCGCAACGCCGCAGCCGGCACCGACCCGGAGTTCGGCCGCGGCTCCACCGAGTACAACCACTTCCGGGGCGACATGGACCACCGCCCCAACCCCAACCTCGCCCCGCTGGACAAGGGCCCGTTCTACGCGGCCAAGATCCAGATGGGAGACCTGGGCACGTTCGCCGGGGTGGCCGTGGACTCGGACAACACGGTCGTGACCGAGGAGGGCGCGCCCATCCCGGGCCTGTACGCGGTCGGCGCCGCGGCGCGCAGCGTGTTCGGCGGCGGGTACCCAGGCTACGGCTCGCACATCGGCGCGGCCCTCGTGTTCGGCTACCGCGCCGGACGCGACATCGCCCAGCTCGCCGCCGAGCGCGGGGCGGCCCGCGGGATCGAGACCACCGAGGAGGCGGCACGATGAGCACGCTGTCGGACCGCGTCGCCGGAAAGGTCGCCCTCATCTCCGGCGCCGCCCGCGGCATGGGCGCCTCCCACGCCCGCGTGCTCGCCGCGCACGGGGCGAAGGTCGTCATCGGGGACCTGCTCGACGACGAGGGCCGCGCCCTCGCCGCAAAGATCAACGCGGAGTTCAACGCCGGCTTCGGCGGTGATGTGGCGCTGTTCGTCCACCTTGACGTGACGGACTTCGCGAGCTGGGAACAGGCGGTGGGCGCCGCCGTCGAGCGTTTCGGGACGCTGGACGTGCTGGTGAACAACGCCGGCATCTTCACGCGCGGCAGCGTCGAGGAGGCGGACGTCGACGAGTGGCGCCGCACCATAGACATCGACCTGACCGGGAACTTCCTCGGCATGAAGGCGGCGGTTCCGGCCATGAAGGCCTCAGGCGGCTCGATCATCAACATCTCCTCGATCGCCGGGCTCGTCGGGTTCAAGAACCGCGCCGCGTACGCCGCGGCGAAGTGGGGCGTCCAGGGTCTCACCAAGACGAGCGCGCTGGATCTCGGGCCGTACGGCATCCGCGTCAACTCCGTGCACCCGGGGTCGGTCAAGACGCCTCTGACGGCGGGCCTGAAGCGCGGGTTCGGGCAGATCCCGCTGGGCCGGGACGCGGCGCCTGAGGAGATCTCCGACCTCATCCTGTACCTCGCCTCGGACGAGTCGCGGTTCATGACCGGGGCGAACCTCGCGATCGACGGCGGCGAGACCGCGGGCAACAACCTGCGGCAGGACGCGTGAGCGCGTCCTTCACGGACCGCGTCGCCGTCATCACCGGTGCGGCGTCGGGCATCGGGGCCGCGACGGCGAGGCTGCTCGCCCAGCGGGGCGCCGCCGTCGTGCTCGGCGACGTCGCGGAGGGGGCGCACGACGTCGCGCGCTCCCTCCGCGGGGACGGGCACCGGGCGCTGTGCGTGCGCACCGACGTCACGGACGAGGACTCGGTGGCTGCGCTCATGGACCGCGCAGCCGCCGAGTTCGGCGGTCCCGACGTGCTCGTGGCCAACGCCGGCATCGCCGAGCCGAAGGCGCCGCTGCACGAGCTCGACGTCGACGCGTGGCGGCGCGTCGTGGAGATCGACCTCACCGGGGTAGCGCTGTGCGGGAAGCACGCGCTGCGGCACATGGTCGCCGCCGGCGGCGGCTCGATCGTCAACGTGTCCTCGATCCTCGGGACCGTGGGCCAGGCGAACAGCACGTCCTACTCGGCGGCGAAGGCCGCCGTCGCGAATCTGACCCGGTCCGCAGCCGTGACGTACGCGTCCCAGGGGATCCGTGTCAACGCGGTCGCGCCCGGCTATGCCGACACCCCGCTCGTGGCCGGTCTTCCCGACGAGGTCCGCGCGGCGATCGCGGCGCGGCAGCCGATCGGGCGGCTTGCCCGGCCCGAGGAGGTGGCCGAGGCCATCGCCTTCCTCGCCTCGGACGCGGCGTCGTTCGTGGTCGGCGCGGTCCTCGCGGTCGACGGCGGGTACACGGCGGTGTAGCCGGCCATGCCCACGCCCGCCGAACCCACCCGCGACTCGATCATCAGCCGCGTGGTGCGGATCCTGAGCTGCTTCGACCGCAGCACCGCAGCCCTGAGCCTGAGCAGCCTCGCTCGGCGCTCGGGGCTGCCGCTCACCACCGCCCACCGGCTCTGCGAGGAGCTGCTCCGGCATGGCCTCCTCGAGCGTGACGCCGCCGGCGACCTGCGTCCCGGGCTGCGCATCTGGGAGCTGGGTTCCCGCGCCTCCCACGCCCTCACGCTGAGCGAGGCCTGCCGCCCCTACATGGAGGACCTCCAGGACACCGTGCGCCAGCACGTGACCCTGGCGGTGATGGACCGCGGGAGCGCCCTCTACGTGGAGCGGCTCTCCGCGCCCGAGTCCCCGCTCGACGCCGCCCACATCGCCCAGCGCATGCCGCTGCACGCGTCCTCGAGCGGCCTCGTCCTGCTCGCGTTCTCGGACCCGGAGGTCAGGGCCAGCGCCCTTGCCGGCCCGCTCGAGAAGGTCACCCCCGCCACCGTCACCGACCCCGAGCAACTGCGGCGCCACCTCGCCGACATCCGGCAGAGGGGCTTCGCCGCGCCGCCCGGCGTGGGACGCGCCGAATGGATCGGCGTCGCCGTGCCGGTGTTCGGGCCCGGCCAGAGCGCGCACGGGCCCTGCATCGCGGCGGCTCTGAACTGCATCCTCCCCCTCGACGCCGCGGACCTCGTCCCGCGCGTCGTCCCGGCGCTGACGACGGCTGCCCGCGGCATGTCCCGCGCCCTCCGCGGCTGAGCCCTGCCCTCTCCCCACGCCCCACGTTGAGGAGCCACCTCCCCCTGTCGAGGGGTCACCTCCCCGTGTCGAGGGGTCACCTCCGCGCCGGGGGCGGCGACTTCTTCCGGTGACCGGAAGGGCGCCTCCCGCCACCCGCCGGGCTCGGCCAGACTCAATCCATCGACGTGATCAGCGTCACGGGGCAGGGCCCAGCACCCGCTCCGACACCCCAACCCTTGCGACCGCAGTGCGCGCAGTGCCGCGCGCCCTCGGCGGAAAGGACCCAGGATGACCATCACCTGCCCCTTCACCGGAGCCACGGCCGACGCCGCCGGTGCGGCTCCCAGCCCCGGCGACCAGGCCGGCGTCGTGCGCCCGACCGAACCGACCCTGCCGCCGTACTCGCACGAGCTCGACTGGCCCGACGGCCTGGAGCCCTTCAAGGTGGTCGACGACGGCAGTCAGGGCGACCCCTACGCTCACTACGCGTGGATGCTCGAGAACGCCCCGGTCCTGCGCGCGGCTTCCGCGACCACGGACGTCTGGTTCATCTCGCGCTTCGAGGACGTCCGCAAGGCGCTCCGCGCCCCCAAGGTGTTCTCCTCCGAGGTGGTCAAGCCGGTGCCGCTGACGTTCCTGACGCTCATCGACGCCCCGGACCACGCCCGGCTGCGGCAGATCGTCGCGAAGGCGTTCACGCCGAAGGCGATCGGCCTCTTCGAGGACCGCATCCGCGAAACCGCCACACGCCTGCTCGACGGGCTGATCGCCCGCGGAGGCGGCGACGTCGTCGAGGAGTACGCGATCCCGCTGAGCATGTCCACCATCAGCGCCCTCCTCGACGTCCCGGCCGAGGACTTCGACAAGATGAAGTTCTGGTCCGACGAGACGTTCAGCTACTTCGGCCGCCTCGCCCGCAACGCCCCGGGCACCGGGACGGACGAGGAGAGCGCCCTCGCGTTCTTCGCGTACCTCAAGGACACGATGGAGCGCCTGCACGCCGCCGGCAACGAGTCGGTCGGAGGCCAGATCGCCCGGATGTGGAAGGACGGGCAGCTCTCCGAGAAGGAAGCCAAGGAGCTGTGCGCGTTCGTCTTCATCGCCGGCCACGACACCACGACGATCCTCCTGGCCAACGCGTTCCGCGTCTGCGCCGAGAACCCGCAGCTGCTCGCGCAGGTGCGTGAGACGCCGTCGGGCGCCGAGAAGTTCGTCGAGGAGCTTGCCCGGTTCCGGGGCACCGTCCAGCGCGTTTCCCGGGTCACGACCGAGGACGTCGAGGTCGCGGGGGTGGTGGTCCCCGCCGGGTCGATCGTCCGGCTCATGCCCGCGGCGGCGAACCACGACCCCCGCAAGTACCCCAACCCGGACGTGTTCGACCTCGACCGGGACACGAGCGGCCACATGGGCTTCGGCCACGGTGTCCACGCGTGCCTCGGCGCACCCCTGGCCCGCCTCGAGACGGTCGTGACCGCCGAGCTCCTGAGCCAGCGCCTCGCCGGTGTGGCGCTCGACCCGGCGCAACCGATCGAGTATGTGCGCGGCAACAACCTGACCAACTCGGGGCCGGAGCGCCTCGTCGTCTCCGTGGAGGGACTCAAGACCGTGGAGGGAAGCCATGAGTGAGACCATCCAGCCGGCGCGGCCGATCGTCGTCGTCGGATCGGGACACGCAGGGGTCGGCGTCGCCGCGGGGCTGCGCTCGCGCGGCTGGGACGGCCGTGTGGTCCTCATCGACGCCGAGGGGCAGCTTCCGTACGAGCGGCCGCCGCTCTCCAAGGACCTCCTCGCCCCCGGCGCCGCGGCCGAGCCCGTGCCCATGCGCAAGGAGGCCTGGTACGCCGCGCGGCGGATCGAGCGCGTGCACGGCACGGCCGTTGCGGTGGACCGGGAGCGCCGCGAACTGACGCTCGACGACGGGCGCGTCCTGCCGTACGCGAAGCTCGTCCTCGCGACGGGTTCGACGCCGCGCCGGCTCACCGTCCCGGGTGGGGACCTCGACGGCGTCCTGCTCCTCAAGACCCTCCCGGACGCCCGCCGCCTCGCGGGCGAGCTGGCGCCCGGCCGGCACGTCGTCGTCATCGGGGCCGGCTACATCGGACTCGAGGTGGCTGCGGCGGCGGCGAAGCTCGGCTGCTCGGTCACCGTCCTCGAGTTCCAGGACCGGGTCATGAGCCGCGTGACCAGCGAGCCCGTATCCCGGTTCTTCGAGGACGTCCACCGGCGTGCCGGGGTCGAGTTCCGCTTCGGCGCCGCGGTCACCGCGATCGAGGGCACGGGTTCCGCGGGAGGCGCGGACCGGGTCGAGTGGGTCGTGACGGCCGACGGCGCGCGGCACCGTGCCGACGTCGTCGTCGCCGGGATCGGGGTGGTGCCCGAGCAGGGGCTCGCCGTCGCGGCCGGCCTGGACGTGAGCGACGGCGTGCTCGTCGATGCGGCCGGGCGGACCTCCGACCCGGACATCTACGCCGCCGGCGATGCGACCCGGTTCGCGAGCCTCTACGACGGGGCGAGCCAGCGTCTCGAATGCATCCAGAATGCCCGCGCCCAGGCCGAGGCCATCGCGGCGGACATCACCGGGCAGGCGCAGCCGGCCGCCGAGGTGCCCTGGTTCTGGACGGTCCAGCACGGCGTGCGACTGCAGACCGCGGGCGTGCGCCACCCGGACGACGACGTCATCCTGCGCGGCGCCCCGGCCACGGGGAAGTTCACCGTTGTCTACCTCCGCGACGGCCGCGTTGCTGCCGTGGACACCGTCGGATCGCTCGCCGACTTCAACGCCGGCAAGCGGCTCGTCGCCCAGCGGGCTGCACTCTCCCCCGCGCTTGCCGCGGACCCGTCCGTCCCGCTCGAGCAGGCCGTTGTGTCGCTCGAACCGGCATTCTGACCCCCCAACAACCACTGCCGAAAGGTGAGCGACATGCCCACGACCATCACCGCCGTCGACCGCGACGGCACCCAGCACTCCCTCGAATGGGACGAGGATCAGTCCCTCATGGAGGTCCTCCGCGACAACGACCTGCCCGTGCTCGCCTCGTGCGGCGGGACGGCGTCCTGCGCGACGTGCCACGTGTACCTCGACGAGCCCGTCGCGGTCCGGCTGGGCGCGCGCAGCGGCGACGAGGAGGAGCTCCTGGCCGACGCCGAGGGGTTCCGCGAGTGCGGCTCCCGCCTCTCCTGCCAGATCGCGCACGACCAGGAGCTGGACGGCATCCGCGTGGAGCTCGCGCCGGAGTCCTGAGGGGCCCCGCCGCGCCCGCGCCGTCTCGGGTACAGATATCCACGCCCCACGCCGTCTCGGGTACAGATATCCACGCCCCCGCCGTCTCGGGTACAGATATCCACGCCCCGCGCCATCTCGGGTACGCACGACGCCGTCGGGCGACCCACCTCCACATGCAGCCCGAGCCTGCTGGCCGACTTCTCGGTCAGGCCGGCCGAGTCGCCTGGCAGGGCGGTTCCTCCCCGACTGAGGCGCCGAGACGCGGATGAGACGGGTTGCGGGGGACGGCGAGACGCCCTGCCGCCGGTAAGACGCCCTCAAGCCGCCTCCCTCGCCGCAAGGCGTCTCCGCGTCTTGACGCTCGCCCCACCCGTCCGCCCGCAGCCCGCAGCCCGCAGCCCGCTCCAGAGTTGGCGTACCCGAGACGCCGCCAGCGCGAATCTGCCGTACCCGAAACGCCACCAGCGCGAATCTGCCGTACCCGAGACGCCGCCAGCGCGAATCTGCCGTACCCGAAACGCCGCCAGCGCGAATCTGCCGTACCCGAAACGGGGGGCGGGTCCCAGGGCGGGTGGGCACGGCCTCCCGGTACCCGAGACGCCGCAGGAGGGTGCGGGGCACCTAGGTGCGGGGCGGCGCTCCGGCCGACGCCGCGGTCTGCTCGTCGAGGTCGATCCCCCCTGCGAACTGGCTCATGTAGAGCCGGTGGTAGGCGCCGCCGCGCTCGAGGAGCTCCTCGTGCCGGCCCTGCTCGACGATCTTGCCGTTCTCCATGACGAGGATCGTGTCCGCGTCCCGGATCGTGGAGAGCCGGTGGGCGATCACGAACGAGGTGCGGTCCGTGCGGAGCGCGGCCATGGCCTTCTGCACGAGCAGCTCGGTGCGGGTGTCCACGGACGAGGTGGCCTCGTCGAGGATCAGCAGCGAGGGGTTCGAGACGAAGGCGCGGGCGATCGTGATGAGCTGCTTCTCGCCGGCGGAGACGTTGGTGCCCTCCTCGTCGATGACGGTCTGGTAGCCGTCGGGAAGCGCCCTGACGAACCGGTCCACGTAGGTCGCCCTCGCCGCGGCGATGACCTCCTCCTCCGTCGCATCGAGGTTCCCGTAGCGGATGTTGTCGTAGATCGTCCCGCCGAACAGCCACGCATCCTGCAGGACCATGCCCACCTTCGAACGCAGCTCGGCGCGCGAGAGGTCGCGGATGTCCACGCCGTCGAGCAGGATCCGGCCGGCCTGGATCTCGTAGAACCGCATCACGAGATTCACGAGGGTCGTCTTGCCGGCGCCGGTGGGGCCGACGATGGCGACGGTGTGGCCCGGCTCTGCCGTGAGCGACAGGTCCTCGATGAGCGGCTTGTCCTCGGAGTAGGAGAACGAGACGTGCTCGAAGTCGACGTGCCCGTCCGTGACCGCCGGCAGGTGCGAAGTGGCCGTCTCCGGCTCCTCTTCGTCGGCGTCGAGCAGCTCGAAGGTCCGCTCGGCGGAGGCGACGCCGGACTGGAGCATGTTGGCCATGCCCGCGATCTGGCCCAGCGGCTGCGTGAACTCGCGGGAGTACTGGATGAACGCGGTCGCGTCGCCGAGGCTCATCTGGCCGGCGGCGACTCGCAGGCCGCCGACGACGGCGATGCCCACGTAGGCGAGGTAGCTCACCCAGTTCATGACCGGGAAGATCATGCCGGACACGAACTGCGCGTTGAACGAGGCCCGGTACAGTTCCTCGTTCTTCTCGTCGAACCTTCGCACCATGTCCGCCTGGCGGCCGAACACCGTCGCGAGGTCGTGGCCGGAGAAGGACTCCTCGATCTGTCCGTTGAGCAGACCCGTGTTCTTCCACTGCGACTGGAACATCTTCTGGCTGCGCGAGCCGATCACGCCCGCCACGACGCCCGAGAGGGGCAGCGCGATGAGGGCGATGAGGGCGAGCTGCCACGACACGATGAACATCATGACGACGATGCCGAGCACCTGCAGGAGCGAGGACAGCAGCTGCGAGAACGCCTGCTGGAGGCCCTGCTGGATGTTGTCCACGTCGTTCGTCACCCGGGAGAGCACGTCGCCGCGCTGCCGGGTGTCGAAGTAGCCGAGCGGGAGGCGGTTGATCTTCGCCTCGATGTCCTGACGGAGCCGGTAGACGACCCGCATGACGAGCCGGTTGAGGATGTAGCCCTGCGCCCACATGAACACGCCGGCAACGAAGTACATGAGCAGCACGACGGCGATGAGGAACGTCAGCCGCGAGAAGTCGATGCCCTGCCCCGGCACGAGGTTCATGCCGGAGAGCATGTCCGCGAAGTTGCCCTGGCCCTGCGCCCGCAGGCCCTCGACGACCTGGTCCTTCGTGACGCCGGCAGGCATCTGCTTGCCGATGGCGCCGGCGAAGATGACGTCCATGGCCTGGCCGAGGATCTTCGGGGCGATCACGGTGAGCACCACGGAGACGAGGATGAAGAGCACGACGACGCTCATGAGCGCCCGCTCGGGCTTCAGCAGCCCCATGAGCCGCTTGGCGCTGGGGCCGAAGTTCTTGGCCTTCTTGGCCGGCATCTCGCCGAACATGCCGCCGTCGGCCTCGGTGGGGCGGTACTCCTCCTCGAGGATCTCCTCGGCTTCGGCGACCACCTGGCCGCCCTGGGGCGCTCCGTCCTGGGACACGGCTTCCTTCCGGACCTCGTTCTTGCCCTGCCTCGTGAATCGGCGATCAGCCACCGTGCACCTCCTTGCTGCCGGAGGAGACGCTCGCGGCCTCTTCGGCCGTGATCTGCGACTGCACGATCTCCTGGTACGTCGGCGAGGTCTCGAGCAGTTCCTCGTGCGTGCCGCGGTCCACGATCTTGCCCTTGTCGAGCACGAGGATGAGGTCGGCGTCGATGATCGTGGACACCCGCTGGGCCACGATGATGACCGTCGCGTCGGCGGTCTGCTTCTTCAGGGCGCGGCGCAGCCTCGCGTCGGTCGTGACGTCGAGGGCCGAGAACGAGTCGTCGAACAGGTACACGGCGGGCTTCGCGACGAGGGCGCGCGCGATGCACAGGCGCTGGCGCTGGCCGCCGGAGACGTTCGTGCCGCCCTGCGCGATGCCGGCCTCGAGGCCCTTGGGCTTCTCGCGGACGAAGTCCGCCCCCTGTGCCACGTCGAGTGCCTGCCAGAGCTCATCCTCGCTCGCGTCCTCGCGGCCGAACCGGAGGTTGTGGGCGATCGAGCCCGAGAACAGGTAGGGCCGCTGCGGGACCATGGCCACGCGGGAGGTGATCTCGGAGCGGGGCATCCTGTCTACGGGCACCCCGTCGAGGAGCACGTGGCCGCTCCCCGCGTCGTAGAGGCGCGGGATGAGGGACAGCAGGGTCGTCTTGCCCGAACCGGTCGCACCGATGATCGCCACCGTCTGGCCCGGCCGCGCGGTGAAAGTGAGGCCCGAGAGGACCGCGGCCTCCGCGCCCGGATACGAGAAGGAGACGTCGCGGAACTCGACGACGCCCTCGCGCTTGGCCGGGATCTCCGGATCGCCGGGAGCGGCCATCGAGGGCACGACGGCGAGCACCTCGCCGATGCGGTCGGCGCAGACGGAGGCGCGCGGGATCATCATGGCCATGAACGTGCCCATCATGACGGCCATGAGGATCTGCAGGAGGTACTGGAGGAACGCCGTGAGGGACCCGACCTGCATCTCGCCCGCGTCCACGCGCTGGCCGCCGAAGTAGAGGACCGCGGCGGTGGACAGGTGCAGGAGCATCATGATGATCGGGAACATGAGCACGAAGATCGCGCCGACCCGGAGGGAGATGTCGGTGAGGGCCTTGTTCGCCTCGGCGAACCGCCCTTCCTCGAACGGCTCGCGCACGAAGGCGCGCACCACTCGGATGCCCATGATCTGCTCGCGCAGCACCCCGTTGATCCCGTCGACCCGCTTCTGCATGCCGCGGAAGAGCGGCAGGAGCAGGTACACGAGGTAGCCGACGATCGCGAACAGCACCGGCACGGACACCCAGACGAGCCACGAGAGCCCGAGGTCCTCGCGAAGCGCCATAATGATGCCGCCCACGCACATGATCGGTGCGGACACCATGAAGTTCAGCCCCATCAGGAGGACCATCTGGACCTGCTGGACATCATTGGTCCCGCGGGTGATCAGGGTCGGCGCACCGAAGGACTGGACCTCCTGCGCGGAGTAGGACGTGACCTTGCGGAAGACTGCCTGCCGGAGGTCCCTGCCGAAGGCCATCGCGGTCTTCGAGCCGAAGTAGACCGCGGCGATCGCGGTGATCACCTGTGCCAGCGCAATGCCGAGCATGAGGGCGCCCTGCCGCCAGATGTACCCGGTATCACCCTTCGCGACGCCCTGGTCGATGATCTGGGCGTTGATGCTGGGCAGGTAGAGGGTCGCAATGGTGGTCGCGAGCTGGAAGACGACCACAGCCAGAATCCAGGGCCAGTAGCGGGCGCTGTAGCGCCGGATGAGTGTGAGGAGCATCGACGTCCTTCGAGTCTTGGGCCCCCGCGGGATGCCGAAAGGGGCGTGTCAAGCGTAGGCCCGCGCGCACCTGCGGGGCATCAGTCCTGAGGACTAATCAGCCAGCCTGCGGACAGCGATTGTCCGCAGGCTGGCTGATCGATGAGAAGCCTCCGACAGGGCCTCAGGTCGCCGTGTGGCGGCCACGCGTGGCGAGGTAGAGCGCCGCCTCCTTCTGGAGCTGCCGTTCGGCCGCGAGCTCGGCCTGGAGTTCGGCGAGCGACACCGCCGTCTCGGCCTGCGCCTTGGCCGTCTGGCCCTGCTCGGCGGCGATGCGCTGCTGTGCCTCGAGCTGGTCCGCGGCCCGGGAGAACAGCTGGCCCAGTTGGACCTGCTGCGCGGCGAGGAGCCGCTGCGTCTCCTGGAGGACGGCGACGTCGGGCACGCCGGCGGCACCCGCGCGCTCCGCGGACGAGGAGGCGGACTCGGCCTCGGCCAGCAGGAGCTGCAGCTCGCCGTCCAGGCCCACGGCCTCGCCCTCGCGCCCGGCCAGTGCGGCGCGGACCGCAGCCCGGCGGGACGCGTAGTCGTCGGCCGCACCCGCAGCGGGTATGCCTGCCTCCGCGCGGCGGTGGGCAGCGGACGACGGCGAGCCGGTCGCCTCGGGCGAGGAGGCGGCGTCGTGCGTCTGGCCCGGTTCGGAGGGCTTGACGATGTCCACCGTGCGGCGCAGCGGGACCTCCTTGATGAAGGCCACCGCGATGAGCGCGACGACCGCGATTACGGCCGCGATGAGGAACACCCGGGCGGTCGCGTCACCGAACGCGCCGCGGACGATCTCGGCGATGGGGGCGGGCATGTCCTTGAGGTCCATGCTCCCGCCGGCGGAGCCGCCCGAGGCCTGGATGCCATGGTCGGCGAGGCCCTGGACGACGAGGTCGCTCGAGCGGTTGCTCAGGACGGCGCCGAGCACCGACACGCCCACGGCGCCGAACACGGAGCGGAAGAACGCGACCGTGGAGCTGGCCGTGCCGATGTCCGCGGCGCGGACAGTGTTCTGCACGCCGAGCACGAGGTTCTGCATTGTCATGCCGAGGCCGAGGCCGAGCCCGAACGTGTACACGCCGGTGATCCAGAGCTCGGTGGTGTGGTCGATCGTGCCGAGCAGGCCCAGGCTCGCGATCGTCAGGACCGAGCCGAGGACGAGCCAGCGCTTCCACTTGCCGGTCCGCGTGATGATCTGGCCGGACACGACCGAGCCGAGGAAGTTGCCCGCGATCATGGGCAGGGTCAGCAGGCCGGCCTCGGTCGGCGTCGCGCCGCGGGCCACCTGGAAGTACTGGCCCAGGAAGGAGGACGAGGCGAACATCGCCACGCCGACGGCCGCGGACGCGAGGATGCTGAGCGCCGTCGTGCGGTTGGCGACGATCTTGAGCGGGATGATCGGCATGGCCACGCGGGACTCGACGACCACGAGGAGGATCAGGCCCAGGACGGAGCCGCCGACCATGGCGGCGGTCTGCCAGCTCCACCAGTCGTAGTAGTCGGCCTTGCCGGCGAAGGAGACCCAGATGAGCAGCGTCGAGACCGACGCGGTGAGCAGGAGGGTGCCGAGCCAGTCGATCTTGGCGGGGCGCTTCACGTGCTGGATCTTGAGCGTGGTCTGGATGAGGAACAGCGCGACGACGGCGAGCGGCACGCAGACGAAGAACGTCCAGCGCCAGCCCAGCGGCGAGTCCACGATGAAGCCGCCCAGGAGCGGGCCGCCCGCGGTGCCGACGGCCATGACGGCGCCCATGTAGCCCGAGTACTTGCCGCGCTCGCGCGGCGGGATCATGGTGCCGATGATCGCCATGGCCAGGGCCGTGAGCCCGCCCATGCCGACGCCCTGGATCACGCGCGCCGTGAGGAGGGACGGGATGTCCTGCGCGAACCCGGCGACGACCGATCCTGCGACGAACACCACGATGTTCAGCTGCGTGAGGAGCTTCTTGTTGAACAGGTCCGCGAGCTTGCCCCAGACCGGGGTGGTCACGGCGTTGGCCAGGAGGGCCGCGGTGATGACCCACGCGAAGTCGGTCTGGGTGCCCTTGAGGTCCGCCATGATGGTCGGCAGGGCGTTCGCCACGATCGTGGACGAGAGGATCGCGGTGAAGAACGCCGCGAGGAGGCCCGTGAGGGCCTCGAGGATCTGCTTGTGGCTCATCTGCGGAGCCGGTGCTTCAGTGGGCTGCACGCGCTTCCTCCTGTGCGGTCGTAGTGGTCATGGCTGTGAGGCGGCGGTCGGCGGACCCGCGCCGGAGGGCGTCCGAGAGCTGGGACAGGGCCTCGACCGCGGCGGCCGCCTGCCCCTCGTCCCAGTCGGCGAGGTAGCTCTGGAGCCGGGCGATCCGGTGCTCCTCGATCTCGCGCAGCGCGGCCCACCCGGACTCGGTGAGCGCGATGAGCTGGGCCCTGCGGTCCTCGGGGTCGCGGTGCCGCTCGACGTACCCGAGGGCCTCGAGGTCGGAGAGGTGCCGGCTCAGGACCGGGGCGCTCACCCCGAGCCGCGAGGCGATCTCGACGGCGCGCCCCCCGTGCTCGGCGACCATGCGCAGCACGCCCTGGAAGGCGACGCCGAGGTCGTGGTGCTTGAGCTCCGAGTGGGCGAGGCAGCGCACGACGCGCTGGAGGTCGAAGACCCGGTGGACGAGTTCCCGCGCGGTCTCGGGATCGACAGGCATTGCCGCCTCCTCAATTGATTGCTTACAGCAACTATACGCCACGAAGGTTGCCTACACAAACCAATTCACTAGGTAACCTTTGTAAGCTTCGCCACTCTCCGGCGCAGCGCGCCCGCCCTTAACGACGTCTGGGGGTCACCTCCTGGGGGTCACATCGAGTGACCCCCAGGAGGTGACCCCCAGACGGGGCGGGCGGGGCGGCGGGCGGGCCGGGCCGGCTACGCCTCCAGGTGCGTCGGGGCGAACATCTTCAGGAGCGTCTCGACCACGACGACGTTGGGCCCGTCCGCGGCGAAGCCCTCCTCGAGCGCCTCCCGCACGCCGTCCACGGAGACGCGCTTGGCCGGGACGCCGAAGGATTCCGCGAGCGCCACGAAGTCCGGGCGCGCGAGCTCCGTCGCGGTGGCCTTGCCGAAGGCACCCACCATGTACTCGCGCAGGATCCCGTACCCGCCGTCGTCGACGATGAGCCACGTGACCGGCACACTGTGCTGCCGCGCCGTCGCGAGCTCGGAGATCGAGTACATCGCGGACCCGTCACCGGACACCGCGAGCACCCGCGAGGGCTTGCCGACGGTCGCGAGGCCCACTGCGCCGCCGATCGCGGCGGGGAACCCGAAGCCGAGGCCGCCCGCGCCCTGGGCGGAGTGGAACTGGCCCTGCCTGGCGTCCCAGCAGCTCCAGGCCCAGTAGGCGGAGATCGTCATGTCCCAGAAGGTCTGCATGTCGTCCGGCACGGCCGCGCGGATGTCCGCCATGAAGCGCAGCTCCTTGCCGAGGTCCTGCGAGGCGAGGCGCGCGCGGACAGCTTCGAGCGAACCGGCGACCACCTCCTCCGGGCTCCTCCCGTGCCAGTCCGGGGCCGGCCGCTCCCCGTCGAGCGCCCCGGGCAGCGCCGCGTCCAGTGCGGCGTTCAGTGCGTCCAGCGCCTGCCCGGCGTCGGCCCGGATCCCGAGTCCGGGCCGGTTCGACTCGAGGACCCGCGGCTCGGCGTCGATCTGGATGATCCGCCCGCGCGGCTCGAACGTGAAGTAGTTCGACGTGACCTCCCCCAGCGAGGACCCGATGACCACGAGCACGTCCGCGTCCTCGAGGAGGTCGGTCATGTGCCGGTCCTCGATCCAGGACTGGAGCGAGAGCGGGTGCTCCCACGGGAACGCTCCGTTGCCGCCGGGCGTGCAGATCACCGGGGCCCGCAGGCGCTCGGCGAAGGAGAGCAGCGCCTTCTCGGCGTGCCCTCGCCGGGTCCCGCCGCCGGCGATGACCGCGGGCCGACGGGCCTCGCGCAGCCACCTGACGGCCTCGCGCACGAGCTCGACGCGGGGCGGGTTGTCGGCCGCGACCGCGAGCGCGTCCTCGACCGGCGGGACCATGATCGGCTCGAGGAGCACGTTCTGCGGGATCTCGACCCACACGGGGCCCTGGGGCGAGGAGATCGCGTCGGTCCAGGCGTCCTGGATGGCGGACGGGATGCCCGAGGCGTGCTGGATGAGCCGCTGGCTCTTCGTGACGTTGGCGGCGGAGGCCTTCTGGTCGTCGAGCTGGTGCAGCATGCCCTTGCGCCGCGCGCCGAGGCCCTCGAGCGGGATCTGGCTCGCGATGACCACCATCGGCACGCCGGTCGCGTACGCCTCCTGCAGGCCCGCGAGCGAGGTGAGCGCACCGGGGCCGGTGGAGAGGAACAGGACCCCGACCTCGCCCGTGGCGCGGGAATAGCCGTCCGCGGCGAACGCCGAGTTGTTCTCCACCCGGCTCGAGACGAACTTCAGGTTCCCGCGGCCCATCGCGTCGAACAGCCCGAGCGCGTGCTGGCCGGGGATTCCGAACACGGTCTTCGCGCCCAGCGCCTCGAGCGTCTCGACGACGAGGTCGCCGCCGTTCCGCACGGAACGGTCACCGTCCTGGCGCACGACGCCGTCCTGGCCGCCCTGCGCCGCGCGCTCGCCGTCCTCGCGGGCCGCCGCGGCGATGCCCGCCTCGCGGGCCTGGATTGCCTCGGCCTCCCCCGTGCGGGGCGACTCGACGGCGCTCACTGGGCGCCCGCCGTCGTGCGGTCCTGGTTGCGGCCGTGCTCTTGGTTTCGACTGCGCTCAACCACCGGGCGGGGAAGCTCGCTCATGAGCGTCACGAGGTCGTAGGCCACGTGGCTCGCGGCGACGCCCGTGATCTCGGCGTGGTCGTAGGCGGGGGCGACTTCGACGACGTCGGCGGCGACGAGGTTGAGCCCGCGCAGGCCGCGGATGATCTCGAGCAGTTCCCGGCTGGTCATGCCGCCGGCCTCGGGGGTGCCGGTGCCGGGAGCATGGGCGGGGTCGAGGACGTCGATGTCCACCGAGATGTAGAGCGGACGGCTGCCGATCCGGTCGCGCAGCTTTGCGACCACCTCGCGGACGCCCTGGTAGTAGACGTCCGAGGAGGTGACGATGCCGAAGCCGAAGCGGCGGTCGTCCTCGAGGTCGCGCTTGCCGTAGAGCGGGCCGCGCGTGCCGACGTGGGACAGGGCCTCGGTGTCGAGGATGCCCTCCTCGACGGCGCGCCGGAACGGGGTGCCGTGCGTGTACTCGGCGCCGAAGTACGTGTCCCACGTGTCGAGGTGGGCGTCGAAGTGCAGGAGCGCCACGGGTTCCCCCGCGCGTTCGGACGCGGCGCGCAGGAGTGGGAGAGCGATCGTGTGGTCGCCGCCGAGCGTGAGGAGGCGGGCGCCGTCGGCCGTGAGGTCCAGCGCGTCCTGCTGGATGGCCTCGATGGCCTCGTGGATGTTGAAGGGGTTCACGGCCATGTCGCCGGCGTCGGCGACCTGGGCGCTCGCGAACGGCGAGACGTCCTGCGCCGGGTTGTAGGGGCGGAGCAGGCGGCTCGCCTCGCGGACGTGGTTCGCGCCGAACCGCGCCCCCGGGCGGTACGAGACCCCCGAGTCGAACGGGACGCCGACGACGGCGATGTCCGCCCGCCGCACCTGGTCGAGGCGGGGCAGGCGGGCGAACGTCGCGGCGCCGGCGAAGCGCGGGATGCGGGACGAATCAATGGGGCCGAGGTTGCCGTTCTCCTCGATGCGCAGCTCTTGCACGATAACCCTCCGTAGGTGGTTCTTCTGTGAGCCAGCGTACAGGAGAAGTTGTCCCATATGCACCCCTTGTTTACCTGATCGCCTGGGTCAGCCGGCCGCCAGGCTCAGGACCATCGCCTTGACCTGCAGGCCCGACCGGGAGGCCCACCACGCCCTTGCCCCGTCCACGGAACCGCACTTCTCGACCTCGGGCCCCAGTTCCACGACCGGCAGGTAGGGTCCGCCGGGCCCCGGACCCTGCGCCGGGCCGCCCTGCGGGAGGCCGCGCAGGGTCCCCGGGCCATTCGCCGGGACCTCGCCCGAAAGCTTCAGGGTGCAGAGCGTGCCCGGGCCGCCGCCGCCCGCGGGCTCCTCCGCGAAGAAGGAGTACTGCAGCGCGGGGCTCCACCCGCCGGCCGCCATCCCGGGCAGCGCGCCCGACTCGATGACGGTCCACTGGACTGGCCAGCCGACGTCGTAGCTCGTGGCGTTGATCATCACCGTGAGGACCGTCTTCCCGGCGGCGTCTCTGAACTCTGCGGACTCCCCCATCACGGGTCCCCGCGGGAACGCCTTCGCCTCAACCGTCCACTCTGCCAGGTAGCGGAGGGAGAGCTTCTGGGTGGTGAAGGTGAACGTCGAGAGGTCCGCGGTCGCGGTTGGCGGGGCCGCTGACGCGGCGGCGGCGGTCCTGGTCTCCGCGGCGGTCGCAGTTGGCGACGCGGAGCCGGCGCCCGAGACCGCGGCGCAGCCTGACAGCGCGAGGACGATGCCGAATGCGGCGAGGACCGCGGCGGTGCGGGCTGCTGGGATGGGCTCCATGATGGTCACTCCTGGGTGCGGGCGCGGGAGGCGCGAGTCAACCGTGGCACCGCCATTCGGGGGCCCGCTAGGGCCGGAAGAGTATATCCATCGAAGTGAAATTCACTTGTTATCGGAACGGCGACGGCTCCACGGCGACTGTGAGCGCGCCGTGACCGCGCCGCACGAGGCTCCCCGGCGGCGTCGTGCGCAAAGACACCGCGAGCGAGCCGTAAAGGTTCCATAAAAGGCAGCAGTCCAGGCCGGAGCGCGGCTCTACGCTCCACTGGACGCCATCCCCGCGTCCCGCACCAGCAGGAGCCATGAGCACACTCACCCGACCCCCCGCCGAGCCGAGCCCCAAGCGACGCCACCACGACCAGCACCCGCTGAGGACCTGGCTCCTCGAGGGGATGCCCGAGACGGCCGGCAAGAGGCAAGGCCCCCACGGGGTGCCCAAAGAAGACCACAGGCCCGCCTCGTGGTGGCGGGTCATGTGCCTCACCGGCGTCGACTACTTCTCGACCCTCGGCTACCAGCCCGCCATCGCGGCGCTCGCCGCGGGGCTGCTGGCCCCGATGGCGACGGTCATCCTCGTGATCGTCACCCTCGCGGGAGCGCTCCCGGTCTACCGCCGGGTGGCGCGCGAGAGCCACCGCGGCGAGGGGTCGATCGCCATGCTCGAGCGGCTCATGGGCCGGTGGACCGGGAAGCTGTTCGTACTGGCGCTCCTCGGCTTCGCGGCCACGGACTTCATGATCACCATGACGCTCTCGGCGGCAGACGCGAGCGCGCACCTCATCGAGAACCCGTTCGCGCCGGAGGCGTTCCACGGCCAGCAGGTCACCATCACGCTCGTGCTCATCGCGGCGCTCGCGGTCGTGTTCCTGCGCGGGTTCAAGGAGGCCATCAACGTCGCGGTCGTGCTTGTGGGGCTGTATCTGGCGCTGAACGCGGTGGTGGTCGGGACCGCCGTCGTGCGCGTGTTCACGGAAGGTGCCGTGGTCACCGACTGGTGGACCACGCTCACCACCCAGCACAGCGACCCCCTCATGATGGTGGGCATCTCCCTGCTCGTGTTCCCGAAGCTCGCGCTCGGCCTGTCCGGCTTCGAGACCGGCGTGGCCGTCATGCCGCAGGTCAAGGGCTACCCGACGGACACCGAGGAGAACCCCGAGGGCCGGATCCGCGGGACGCACCGGCTCCTGACCACCGCGGCGCTCATCATGTCCTCGTTCCTGATCACCTCGAGCTTCGCCACGACCGTGCTCATCCCCGCCCAGGAGTTCGAGGACGGCGGCAAGGCCAACGGGCGCGCCCTCGCCTACCTCGCCCACCAGTTCTTCGGCGACGGGTTCGGCACGGTCTACGACATCTCCACCATCGCGATCCTCTGGTTCGCAGGGGCCTCGGCCATGGCCGGGCTCCTCAACCTCGTCCCGAGGTACCTCCCCCGCTACGGGATGGCGCCGGCGTGGACGCGCGCGGTGCGGCCGCTCGTGCTCGTGTTCTCCGCGGTCGCGTTCCTCATCACGTGGATCTTCGACGCGAACGTCGAGGCCCAGGGCGGCGCGTACGCCACCGGCGTCCTCGTGCTCATGACCTCGGCGGCGGTGGCCGTGACGCTCTCGGCGAAGCACCGCAGGCAGAGGTCCCGCACCTGGGCGTTCGGGATAGTCAGCGCCGTGTTCACCTACACGACGATCGCCAACGTGGTCGAGCGGCCGGACGGCATCCGGATCGCGGCGCTGTTCATCGTCGGCATCATCGTGGTCTCGTTCGCCTCCCGCGTGCGGCGCTCGTTCGAGCTGCGCGCCACCCACGTCCGCCTCGACGAGCAGGCCCTCGAGTTCCTCACCGACGTCGAGCAGGGCCCGATCCGGCTCATCGCCCACGAGCCGAAGCGCCTCGACTCCGAGCGCTACCGCAACAAGCTCGAGCACGCCCGGGCCGCGAACCACCTGCCCGAGGACGCGGACATCCTGTTCATCGAGATCGTCGTGGACGACTCCTCCGAATTCGAGCAGGAGCTCGACGTGGTGGGCATCAAGCGGCACGGCTTCAAGGTGCTCGAGGTGCACTCGAACAACGTGCCCAACACCCTCGCGGCCGTGCTCCTGCACCTGCGCAACGTCACCGGCCTCATGCCGCACATCTACTTCCGCTGGACCGAGGGCAACCCCGTCACGAACCTCACGAAGTTCCTGTTCTTCGGCGAGGGCGAGATCGCCCCGGTGACCCGCGAGGTGCTCCGCGAGGCCGAGCCGGACATCACCGAGCGCCCCTGGGTCCACGTCGGCTGACCCGTCTCCCGGCCCGCGGCCGTCTCGGGTACACATCACAACCCCCTCAGCCGCCTCGAGTACGCGAGATGCGGCGTGGGGCCCTGGCGGTTACGCACGACGGCGCCGGCCCACCTCGCGCTGACCGCTTGACCTTCCGTACTGAACGGCTTTTCGTTGAAATGACGGGGGCTTCGAAGGAGGACTGAGCCATGAGGGCCTTCTACAACCTCTGGTACCGCCGCGGCACTCCGCACTGGGTGGGCCCGGCCCGGGCGGAGCTCGTTCGGCTGGTCGAGTCGGGCCGCATCCCGCCGGGCCGGTCCCTCGACCTGGGCTGCGGCGAAGGGGACAACTCCGTGTTCCTCGCGCGGCACGGCTTCGAGGCGACCGGCGTCGACTTCGCCCCGGCAGCCCTTGCGAAGGCGAGGTCGAAGGCGGAGGCGGCGGGCGTCGTCGTGCGATTCATCGAAGACGACCTCACCACCATGCGCCGCGTGTCCGGTCCCTTCGATGTCCTCGTGGACTACGGCTCGTTCGACGACCTGCATGGACGCGACCGGGACGCGTACGTGCGCGCGGTCGTGCCGCTGCTCCGCGCTGGAGGGCTGTTCCT
Source organism: Sinomonas sp. B1-1 (assembly GCF_050474465.1). Taxonomy (NCBI): domain Bacteria; kingdom Bacillati; phylum Actinomycetota; class Actinomycetes; order Micrococcales; family Micrococcaceae; genus Sinomonas; species Sinomonas sp. B1-1. Next base: position 141,288 of record NZ_JBCHVF010000011.1, read on the forward strand.
GCTGTGGTGCTTCGAGTGGGTTCCGTCGCTGTGGGAGAGGGCGGCCGTGGCAGCGCTGCCCTTCGGCGACATGGCGCTGCGCCCGGGTGAGGTCGAGGAGCGCTTCGGACGGGACTTCTCGATCGAGCGCATCGCGGGCGAGTCCGGGCTGAAGGGCTGGCCGCACGGGTGGGCTGCGTACCTCATGACGCGGCGGTGACGCGGGCCGCCGGCCTTCCCGGCCGGATGGGGCTTGCGCTGGGCAAGGGCCGGGTCAGCGCGAGGCTGCCGGGACGAGGATCCAGAGGACGGTCGCGGGCCTGTCCGTGGGGTTGACCCAGGTGTGCGGTTCGCGGCCGGGGAAGGTGAGCGTGTCCCCGGCACTGAGGGCGTACCGCTCGTTGGTCATCACGAGCTCGATCTGGCCGCGGACCACGTGGAGCACGTCCACGTCGCAGTCCACGGCATAGAGCTCCGACTCCCCGGTGCCGCGCGGCTCGATGTCCGCCTGCAGCACCTGCACCCGCCGCTCCGACCTCGCGGTGAGGAGCTTCTCCACGATCCCCTCGCCGCCGAGGGAGATCCGCGGGGCCTCGGCGGCACGGGTGAGGTGGGTCTCGGGCGTGGCGAAGAGATCGCCGATCGAGAGGGAGAGGACCTGGCACAGCGTCACGAGCGAGGCGACCGAGGGGGAGGTGAGGTCCCGCTCCACCCGTGAGAGGAACCCCTTCGTCAGCCCGGTCGCGTCTGCCACCTGCTCGATGGTCATCCGCTGGGACTGCCGCGCGGCGCGGATGCGGGAACCGATGGCGACGGGGGCGTTGCTCGGCTCGACGGGCAGGGCTTTCATCTGGTTCTCCCCAAGGCGCTGGAGGCAGGCTGGCGTTCTGCCAGGACGATGTGCTCGGTCCCGCAAGCCTAGAGGACAACAGCCGTTGCCTTCTAGGCACCCATGCCCGGGGAGCGCGGGATTGCGGCCCGCCTAACTCAGGAGCAACGGTATACCGGCCGAAAATCGGCGGCCAAAAGGACTACAGTGCTGGAGGCAAAGGCGCCCGCAGTTCGCCCGTGAAGCCCAGGAGACGCCATGCAGAAAACCTCCCCCACCGCGCCAGGACCCCGCCCGGACCCCTCCTCGTCCGACGTCCGGCGCTGGCGCCAGTACCTCGCCGACGAGCGGGCCGAGGCCGCGATCTACCGGGCGCTCGCCTCGCGCCGCGAGGGCGAGGAGCGCGACATCCTGCTCGGCCTGGCCGAGGCCGAGGGACGCCATGAGGCCCACTGGAGGACCCTGCTGGGCGAGAAGGCCGGCCGTCCCGTGGCGCCCTCGCTGCGCAGCCAGCTCCTCGGGTTCCTCGCCCGGCACTTCGGCAGCGTCTTCGTCCTCGCGCTCGCCCAGCGGGCCGAGAGCCGTTCCCCGTACGCGGATGACCCGTTCGCGACCCCCGCCATGGCGGCGGACGAGCGCATCCACGAGGAGGTCGTACGAGGCCTCGCGATCCGCGGCCGCACCCGCCTCTCCGGGACGTTCCGCGCGGCCGTGTTCGGGGCCAACGACGGCCTCGTGAGCAACCTGTCCCTCGTGGCAGGCATGGCCGCCTCGGGCGTCGCGAGCCATGTCGTGCTGCTCTCGGGCGTCGCAGGGCTGCTTGCCGGCGCGCTGTCCATGGGCGCCGGGGAGTTCATCTCCGTCCGCTCGCAGCGCGAGCTGCTCTCGGCGTCGCGCCCCACCCAGATCACCCTGACCGCCGCCCCGGACCTGGACCTCACCCAGAACGAGCTCGTGCTCGTCTACAAGGCGCGCGGCATGAGCCAGCAGGCCGCCGAGCACCGCGCGGCCGAGCGGCTCGGCCACTTCGCGTGCGACTGCGACCCGAGCCTGTCGCTCCACCCGGAGAAGGAGGAGGCCGAGGACGAGCACGAGGCCATCGGCTCCGCGTGGGGCGCCGCGCTCTCGAGCTTCTGCTTCTTCGCCTCGGGCGCGATTGTGCCGATCATCCCGTTCCTCTTCGGCATGATCGGGGTTCCGGCGCTGGTCCTGGCCGCAGTCCTCGTGGGCCTCGCGCTCCTCGCCACCGGGGCAGTGGTCGGCCTGCTCGCCGGCGCCTCGCCGCTCACGCGGGCCCTGCGCCAGCTGGGCATCGGCTTCGGCGCGGCCGCGGTGACGTATGTCCTCGGCTGGGTCTTCGGGGCCACGGTCGGCTAGCAGGGCGGAGGCCGGCATCACGGCGCGTCCCGCGGCTCCTGCCACCGGACGGCGCGCAGCCGCTCCCGCGCGGGGTCTGCAGGACTGGCGCACCGCGTGCCTAGACTGACCCTGCGGCACCTGGTGGGGCCCGAGAGCCACGATCAGGCGCCCGTACTGAGGAATCAGGGGAAACGGGAGGAACTGCCATGGACCAGATCGAGAATGCTCGGCGCAGCCTCAGCAGAAGGGGGCTTCTGGGAATTGGCCTCGGCGCGGTGAGTGCCGGAGCACTGGCCGCCTGTTCCAGCTCCCCCACGCTTCCGGCGTCGTCGGGATCCGCGAGCGCGGGGGCGTCCGCCTCCGGCTCGGCGATCGACCTCGCGGCCTTCGATGCCGTCCTCTCGAAGGGGGCGGTCGCGGATGCCTCGCTCGTGGACGGCAACTCCTGGGCCAAGGCCATCAAGGACCGCGGGATGATCAACCGCGGCGGCACCGACACGTCGTCGCTCTTCTCGCTCAGGGACCCGACCACGGGGAAGGTCGCGGGCTTCGACGCGGGCATCTCCCAGCTCCTGGCGAAGTACATCACCGGGCAGCCGAAGGAGAACCTCAGCCAGGTCACGGTCGACACCCGGGAGACGCTCCTGCAGAACCAGTCCGTCGACCTGATCGTGGCGACCTACTCGATCACCCCCGCCCGCCAGCAGAAGGTCGACTTCGCGGGGCCGTACTACGAGTCGAAGTCGGCGATCCTGGTCAAGTCCACCAACAACGACATCAACTCCGTCGACGACCTCGCAGGCAAGAACGTCGCGACCCAGGCGGCGAGCACCGGCGTCGCGCTCCTGCAGAAGTACGCGCCCAAGGCGAACGTGCAGACCTTCGACGACAACCCGAAGTGCCTCGCGGCGGTGCAGCAGGGCCGTGTCGACGCGTACGTGATCGACCAGTCGATCCTGCTGTCGAACGTCGCGAAGAACAAGGACGTCAAGATCGTCGGGGAGCCGTTCGGCTCGTCGGATCCGTACGGGATCGGACTGCACAAGGGCAGCGATGCGCTCGCCTTCGTCAACGCCTGGCTGAAGGTCATGGAGGGCGACGGATCATGGGCCGCCCTCTGGAAGGCGACCGTCGGCCAGGTGGTCAAGACGGAGCCGCCCGCGCCGCCCGCCATCGCCTCCTGACCCATGGAGGAGCTGTTCAGCACCTACCTGCCGGAGCTGCTCGACGGCCTCTGGATGACCCTCAGGCTCACGGCGGTCAGCTTTCTGGGCTCGCTCGTGGTCGGCACGGTCGCGGCTGCCTTCCGGATCAGCCCGATCGTGCCGCTCCGCGCCGTGGGCAGGGTCTACGTCGAGCTGTTCGTCAACATCCCGCTGATCAGCCTCCTGGTCGTCGTGACGTTCGGGCTGCCTGACATCGGGGTGACGTTCGACCTCTTCACGTGCGCCGCCCTGTCCATGACGCTGCTGGGCGGGGCGTTCACGTGCGAGGCCATCCGCACGGGCATCAACGCGGTCTCGGTCGGGCAGATCGAGGCGGCCCGCTCGATCGGGCTGGACTTCTCGGGGGTGCTCCGGCACGTCCTGTTCCCGCAGGCCTACCGGAGCGTGGTCCAGCCGCTCGTGAACGTCTTCATCGGGATCCTCCTGAGCTCCTCGCTCGCGGGGGTCATCGGCGTCAAGGACCTCACGCTCCAGGTGTCCGAGATCAACAACCAGGCGGCTCTGGGGCTCGCGGCGTACGTCGTCGTCGCCTTCGCCTACGTCATCATCTCGCTCCTCGCCGGTGGCCTCGGCGCGCGGCTCGAGAAGCGGTGGAGGGTCCAGCGGTGAGCACTCAGGAGCACATCTTCGACGCGGCAGGACCGCGGGCGCGGCGCACGATCCGGGCGGTGACGGCCCTCAGCCTCCTGGCGATCGCGGCCGTCGCCATCCTGATCGTCCTGCGCTTCGGCCAGGCAGGACAGCTCGCCGCCGACCGCTGGGCGGAGTTCACGCAGTGGCCCTACCTCCAGTTCCTGCTGGCGGGCCTGGGCAACACCGCCCTCGCGGCCGGGGCCTCCGCGGTCTTCGCCATCCCCACGGCGCTGCTCATGGCGTTGGGGCGCACCTCGCGCCGCGCCTGGCTGCGGCTGCCGGCGATCGCCTACGTCGAGTTCTTCCGTTCGGTCCCGCTCCTGCTCGTCGTCTACGTCTTCGTGAGCGGACTGCCGTCCTACGGGATCAACCCGGACATCTTCTGGAAGCTCGTCATTCCCATCACACTGTGCAGCTCGGCGGTGATGGCGGAGATCTTCCGGGCCGGCATCCTCGCCCTTCCCGCCGGGCAGGTCGAGGCAGCCCTCAGCATCGGGCTCCAGCCCTCTCAGGCCACCCGGTACGTGGTCCTGCCGCAGGCCGTGCGCATCGTTGTGCCCTCGATGGTCGCGCAGCTCGTCGTGCTCCTGAAGGACACGACCCTCGGCTACGCGGTCAGCTACCCGGAGCTGATGAAGACGGCCAACAACCTCACGGCGTACACGAGCCACCTCATCCAGACCTTCCTCGTCATCGCCGCCGTCTACATCGTCACCAACATCCTCATCTCGCACTTCGCCCGGTACCTGGAACGACGGATCTCGGGCCGGACCGCGCGGCCGGCCCGGGCCGTGGCCGAGCAGGAGCCCGCGGGGGCGCCGATCGGCTGAAGGGCGTCGGGGCGGCCGGCTCTGGGCCCGTCCCGCTCAGGCGCTCGCGATCCCGCGCGCGGCGGCGATGACGGCGTCGACCCGACGGGGCCTGCTCAGCCCCGGCGGGACGGCCGCCACCACGGCATTGTGCGGCGTCGGGTCAGAAACCGGCACCATGACCACGCCCGACGAAGCGAACAGCTCCCCCATCCCCTCCCAGACGTTCACCACCGAGTAGGCCAGGCCCCGGGCGACGATGCCCCGGATGTTCTCGGCGACGACGCTCCTCCACCGGACCCGCGGCTCGACCCCGGCGGAGCGGAACATGGCCAGGACCCGCTCCGCGCTGGGAGGAACGTCGAACAGGACCGCGTCCTCGTCGGCGAGGTCAGCGAACGCGAGCGACTCCCGGCCGGCGAGCGGGTGGGACTCGTGGAGCATGATCTGCGGACGGGACTCCGCCACCGCCACGAGGTCGACGCCGCCGATCGCCTGGAGCGAGTAGACGAACGCCGCGTCGAGCTCACCGTCTGCGACGGCGCGTTGGAGCTCCTCGGCCGCGCCCTCGCGGAACTCGACGCTGATCTCCGGCCAGCGCTCTCCGACCTCGGCGAGGAGGCGGGGCACGAGCCTCGGCCCAATCGCGATCATGCACCCGAGCCGGACCCGCCCGCGGAGCTCCTCGAAGCCCGTCCTGATCGCGTCCGGGATGTCGGCCGCCTCGGAGAGGATCCGGCGGGCCCGCGCCCCGAGCTCGACGCCGGCGGCCGTCGGAACCACCTTCTTGGAGCGCGCCCGGACCAGGAGGTCGACGCCGAGCGACCGTTCGAGCTGCGCGATGGCCATGGACGCGGCGGCCTGCGAGATCCGGCAGGCCTGCGCTGCCTCGGTGACGGAGCCCGTGTCGAGGACTGCGACGAAGTACTCGAGCTGCCGCAGCGTGAAGTCTGACATCAAGGCTCCTTATGTCTTGGCTCGGAATGATTGATTATACAAATGGAGTGGCCGAGGACACACTGGATCCCAGATCCGCAGGACCGGAAGAACAGGAATCCCCATGGCAGCCCCACTCGCCCCGCACATCGTCACCCTCGGCACCGCCGGCGGCCCCCGGTGGTGGGCCGCCGCCGACTCGGGCGAGCGCACCGGGATCGCGACCGCCGTCGTGGTCGGCGAGTCCTTCTACCTCGTGGACGTGGGCCAGGGAGCGGGCCGCCGCATCGCACAGGCGGGCCTTGACCTGAAGGACCTCCGGGCCCTGTTCATCACGCACCTGCACTCCGACCACGTCTACGACCTCGCGGGCCTCGGCATCTTCGGCCTCTACGCCCTGCAGGACCGGGCCGGGAAGGACCCGGTGCGCATCCTCGGCCCCGGCAACCGCGGCGCACTGCCCCCGGTGTCCCCGCGCGCCGTCGTGCGTCCCGAGCCCCTCGCGCCGCAGAGCCCGACGCCGGGCACCCGGGAGATGTTCGAGACCCTCATGGCCGCTCACGCCACGGACCTCAACGACCGCATCCTCGACTCGCTCAAGCCGAGCCCGCTGGACGTGTTCAGCGCCGAGGACATCGAGATCCCGGCCGGGATCGGCTACCACCCGAACGACAACCAGACCCCCGAGATGGACCCGTTCGAGGTCTACCGGGACGAGCTCGTCACTGTCACGGCGATCCTGGTCGAGCACCCTCCCGTCGCGCCGGCGTTCGCGTTCCGCTTCGACACCGCCGAGGGCTCGGTGACGATCTCCGGCGACACCTGCTACACCCCCAACCTCATCACCCTCGCGCAGGGCACCGACCTGCTCCTGCACGAGGCCATCGACTTCGACTGGGTCGAGTCCCTCTACGGGGACAAGACCGACGAAGCCTCCCGCGCCGCGCGCGACCACCACTACAAGTCGCACACGAGCGTCCGCGAGGCAGCCAAGGCCGCCGACGCCGCGGGTGCAGCCGCGCTCGCCCTGCACCATCTGGTGCCCGGCCACGCGCCGCAGGCCGTCTGGGCCGAGGCCGCCGAGCACTTCACCGGGAGCTTCGTGCTGCCCAACGACCTCGACGTCATCCCCTTCGGCCGCCAGCGCTGACGGCCGACCCACCTGAGTCCATCATTGGAAGAGGACCACCGTGACCACTGAAAGCACCGCCACCACCGAGAGCACCATGGCAACCGAGACCACCCGTCGGCAGCAGACCCGGTCGACCGAGACGCTCAACACGAAGGACATGCGCCGCATCCTGGCCTCGTCCTTCGCCGGCAGCGCCATCGAGTACTACGACTTCATGCTCTACGCGACCGCGGCCTCGCTCGTGTTCGACAAGGTGTTCTTCGCGAACCTCGGCCCCGGCTTCGCACTGTTCGCCTCGTTCGTGACCCTCGCCGTCGGATACGTGGCCCGGCCCCTCGGCGGGCTCATCTTCGGCCATTTCGGCGACCTCGTGGGCCGGAAGAAGATGCTCGTGCTGTCCATGGTGATCATGGGCGCCGGCACGATCGCCATCGGCCTGCTCCCCCCGACGGCCCAGGTCGGAATGGTCGCCCCCATTGCGCTCGTGCTGCTGCGCCTCGTCCAGGGCGTCGCGGTGGGCGGCGAATGGGGCGGCGCCGCGCTCATGGCGATCGAGCACGCTCCGCAGAAGCACCGCGGCTTCGCAGCCTCCTTCGCCAACGCCGGCGGCCCCGCCGGGGCGATCCTCGGCACGCTGGCGCTCTCGTTCTTCGCCGCGATCTCGGGCAGCCAGTTCCTGGCGTGGGGCTGGCGGGTGCCGTTCCTGCTCTCGGCGGTCCTGATCGCCGTCGGCCTCGTGATCCGCCTCAAGGTCTCCGAGACCCCGGCCTTCCAGCGGCTCGAGGCCGCGAGCGAGAAGCGCCGGGTGCCGATCGTCGACGTCCTGCGCCACTCGAAGCGCGCCGTCCTGCTCGGCCTGGCCGCGACCACCGCCTTCTACGTCTGCCAGGCCATGACCACGGTGTGGGGCGTCTCGGTCGCCGTCGAGTCCGGTGCCGACAAGAACGGCGTGCTCAACATCAAGGCGGGCGCGGCGGTCCTGACCCTCGTGATGTGCTTCGTCTCGGCGCGCCTCTCCGACCGGTTCGGACGACGCCGCGTGCTCGCCTTCGGCGCCCTGCTCGGCATCGTCGCGGCGTACCCGACGGTCCTGCTCATGACCAACGGCACGCTCTGGGGCTTCGGGCTCGCGATCTTCATCGGCAACGGCCTCGTGCAGGGCATCCTCTACGGCCCGATCGCGGCGTACGTCGCGGAGCAGTTCCCGACCCGGCACCGCTACACGGGAGCATCGCTCGCTTACCACACTGCGTCGATGCTGGGCGCCGGCTTCACCCCGATGATCATCACCGGCCTGACCCTCGCCGCCGGGGGCGCGCTGTGGCCCGTCGCGGCATTCTGGATCGGCATCCTGCTCGTCGCGTTCGTCGCGGTCCGCGCCACCCCGGAGGGGACCCGGCGGGACCTCGACTGATACCCCGAGCAGCGGGACAGGACCCCGCAACGACAGGGACAGGACCCTTCAACCGCACTGGTTGCGGGGTCCCGTCCCGTGCGTTGCGGGGTCCCGTCCCGTGCGTTGCGGGGTCAGCCGAGGACCGCGACCGCCTCCTCGACCGAGTCGACGAGATGCACGCGCCCAGCCATGCCCCGCCCCTCGGCGAGGCGCGCCAGCAGGGGCCACGCGGGCAGCTCCTCGGTCCAGTGGCGCACCCCGAGGAGGACCATGGGCGTGATCGTCTCGGGAGTGCCGTAGTAGTTCTCGCACGCGTCCTGGAACACCTCCTGGACGGTGCCGGCCGCGCCGGGGAGGAACACGACGCCCCCGGTGCACTTCTCGAGCAGCACCGCCTCGCGCACCGAGTTCGCGAAGTACTTCGCGATGTGGGTGGCGAACATGTTCGGCGGCTCGTGCCCGTAGAACCAGGTCGGGATGCCGAGGCTCGCCGTCCCGCCCGGGAAGCGCCCGAGCACCGCGAGCGCCGCCCGCGCCCACGCGCTCACGGACGGGCGGAACGAGGGGACGACGGCGATCTCCCGGAGCGCCGCGGCGAACTCGCGGTCGGGCAGGGCCGCGAGGTACGCCCCGAGGTTTGCCGCCTCCATCGCCCCGGGACCGCCGCCCGTGGCGACCACATGCCCCGCCGCGGCGATCGCGCGCCCGAGCCGCGCGGCGTCGTCGTACGTGTGGCTCCCCCGCGCCGCCGCGTGGGCGCCCATGACGCCGACCACGCGCCTCCCCGCGCCGAGCTCCTCGAGCGTGTCGAGGAGGGCGTCGCCGATGTGGTGGTCGTGGAGGGCCGCGGACAGGGCGGACTCGACGCCGGCGCGGCCCTGTCGCTTGGTCCAGGCGTAGATCCGGGCGTCCGGGGTCTCCTCGTAGGGCCGGGCGAGGACCCCCTCGTAGAGCTCGGGACCGGTGTAGAGGGTCGGACGGTAGGGGTTGAACGGCACACCGGGGAGTATCGGGAAGACCAGCGCGCCCCTGGCCCGCAGCGACTGCTCCATGCCGGGCTGCAGGGCGCAGCCGAGGAACATCGCCGCCGCCGGGTTGAGCGCCTTCAGCACGCCGGAACGCTCCGTGAGGTCGACGGACTGGACATGCCAGCCGGTCATCTCGGTGGCCCCCGCCTCGACGAGCGCGTCGAACTGCTCGAGCGACTCGACCTCCAGAGTGCGCGGCATCGGGTTGAGCGCTGGGGCGGGGTCCATGGGGCCAGCGTAGCGGGACACCGTTTCGGGTACAGATGATCGCGCCCAAGCGGCCTTTCGGGTACGCGACGGCGTGGCGGGAAGGCGCTCTGGTGCGAAACTCGCGTACCCGAAACGGGCGGGGCGCGAATTTGGCGTACCTGAAACGGGCGGGGCGCGAATTTGGCGTACCCGAAACGGGTCAGGCGCGGGCGGGGACCCCCACTTGGACGGGGGCGCCGGTCTCGAGGGACTCCTGGGCTGCGTGGGCCACGCAGGACGCTGCCACCGCGTCCTCCGGGGTGCAGGGATTCTCCCGCTCGCCGAGCACGAGCTCGACGAACGCCACAAGCTCGGCGCGGTACGCGGCGTCGAACCGCTCGGCGAAGGTCTTGTGCGTCTCGCCCGCGGGGAACGCGACCCCGGCCTCGGTGGATCGCAGCGCGGTCTTGTCGTCGAGCCCGACCATGACCGAGGACTTCGAGCCCTGGATCTCGAGCCGCACGTCGTGGCCAGTACCGTTGTAGCGGGTCGCGGAGACGGTGCCGACCGTGCCGTCGTCGAACGTGACGACCGCGAGCGCCGTGTCGACGTCGCCGACCTCGCCGATCGCCGGGTCGCCGTTGTTGGAGCCCTTCGCGTAGACCTCGGTGATCTCGCGGCCGGTGAGCCAGCGCAGGATGTCGAAGTCGTGCACGGAGCAGTCGCGGAAGAGCCCGCCCGAGGTGGCGATGAACTCCACCGACGGCGGGACCATGTCCCCGGTCATCGCGCGCAGCGAGTGGATCCAGCCGATCTCTCCCGCGTCGAAGCGGCGCTTGGCCTCGAGGTAGCCGGCGTCGAAGCGGCGCTGGTGGCCGATCTGGACCGTGCCGCCCTTCTCGGCGATGTACTCGAGCACGGGCCGGGACTCTGCGACGGAGCCCGCGACCGGCTTCTCGCAGAACACGGGCAGGCCGGCGTCGACGCCGGCGCGGATGAGCTCGGGGTGGGTCTGGGTGCCGGTCGCGACGACGAGCGCGTCGACGCCATGGGCGATGAGCCCGGCCGCGCCCCCGAGGACGAACTCCGCGCCGACCTCGGCGGCAACGCCGCGGGCGTGCTCCTCGGCCACGTCGGTGAGCGCGAGGCGCAGCTCGACGCCGCGCGCGGCGAGCTGCGGTGCGATTGCCGCGATGTTCCGGGCATGCATGACGCCGATCCGGCCGACGCCGACGAGCCCGAGGGTGACAGTCTTCATGAGGCACTCCATCGTGTTGTGGGAACGTTCCAACATTTCCCTTAGAGTATCTCTGAGGCCGCACGCGCGGTCAAGCTTTGTCCTGACATGAAAGGAGGTCGGGGTGGCGAAGTCCGTCACGATCCTCGACGTCGCCGCACGCGCGGGCGTCTCGAAGTCGGCCGCATCCCTCGCCTTGCGCGGGACGGGCTACGTGAGCGAGGCGAAGCGCCGCGCCGTCCTCGAGGCGGCCGCGGAGCTCGGCTACCGGCCGAACGCCGCCGCCCGCGCGATGGGCTCAGCCCGCAGCGGCACCGTGGGCCTCATCCTCGACGACCTGCGCAACCCGTGGTTCGTGCCCGCCGTCGAGGGCCTCTCCGACGGCCTTCACGCCGCGGGACTGAGCCCGCTGCTCGGGGACTGGCGGCTCGAGGGCGCGGCCGTCGCCGAGCGCTTCCTCGAACTGCGCGTGGAGGGCCTCGTGCTGGTGGGGACGCTCGACGGCGCCGAGACCGCCCTCCCCTCGCTCGCCGGGATCCCCGTGGTCCAGGTCGGCTCCCCGGTAGCCCAGGTCCCGGGCGCGGCCGTGGTGACGAACGACGACGCCGAGGGCGCCCGCCGCGTGATCCGCCACCTCGCGGCCCTCGGCCACCGCCGCATCGCGCACCTCTCCGCCCCCGGCACGCCGGTGGGCGAAGCGCGCCGCGCAGGGTTCGAGGACGAGGCCCGGCACGCCGGGATCGAGGCATCCACCGTCCCGGGCGGGCTGACGGAGGAGGCCGGGCGCCGGGCAGCCCTCGAGGCGCTCCGGCAGGATCCGCGGCCCACGGCGCTCTTCGCCGTGAACGACATGGCCGCCTTCGGTGCGCTCTCCGCCGCCGAGGAGCTGGGCCTGGGCGTCCCCGGGGACGTCTCCCTTGCGGGCTACGACGACACGCCCGCGTCGAGGCTGCGCGCCGTCGGCCTCACGAGCGTGGACAACGCGAGCCGCGAGGCCGGGCGCGTCGCGGCTGACCTGCTCGCCCAACGCATCGCCGGCGCGCAGGACTCGGGCCCGCGTGGCGCGGACGACGGCGGGACGGAACCTCCCGCCGTCGTCCTCCTGACCCCGGAGCTCAAGGCGCGCTCGAGCACGGCGCCGCCGCCCGCCCCGCCGACCGGCGTCGTGCGCTGACCCGGCCCCGCAGCGGTCCGCGCCCTCGGCGGTGCATCAGGTGAGCCGGAACGCGGGCACGAAGCCGGGGTCGGTCAGGGCCGGCCGGGTCAGCGAGAAGGGCCCGATCGGGAGGGAGGCCGCGCCGTCGACCGTGAGCTCGGCGAGGATCTTCCCGATGAGGCTCGCGAACTTGCCCGCGTGCCCGGCGCCGTTGAAGACCGCGACGTGGGGGCTGCCGGGGAGCGTGTCGAGGACGAAGTCGCGGTCCGGGGCCATGTCGTACACGCACGTCTTGTTGGCCCAGACCGGGCCGACCGCGGCGGGCAGGTGCCGCTCGAGGAAGCTGCGCAGGATGGCGGCCTCATCGTCGTCGCCCTCGAAGACCCGCTCGCTGCTGGTGATGAACCGCCCGCGCATGTCCCGGGCGAGCTTGACGCCCGGCTCTCCGTACACCGGGAAGCCGTAGAAGGTCTCGTCGCCGTGGAAGATCCAGATGGGGAACTTCTCGGGGGCGAAGTCGCCGAGGTTCGGCGAGGTGAAGTAGGTGACCTGCTCCTGTGAGAGCGTGAGCGGGTAGTCGAGCCCGAGGTCCGGCATGAGCTCGGGGAGCCAGGACGCGGCCGCGACGACCAGGTTCTCGGCGTGGAACTCGCCGCCGTCGGTCCTGACGGTGACGCTGTCTGGCCGGACGTCCAACCCCGTGACGCGGGTGTCGGGGAGGAACTGCACCCCGGCGGCGAGCGCAAGCGAGGTGTGGGCCGCGACGGTGGCGCGAATGTCGACCAGTCCCCCTGCGTCCTGGTACATGCCGGTGACGTCGTCGTCGATGCGCCACTGCGGGTAGCGCGCGCGGATCTCCGCCGCCGTGAGGTCCTCGTACGGGATGCCTTCGGCGGCGAGGGAGGCACGGTAGGCGTCGAGCTCGGCGAGGCTTGACTCGGCCGAGGTCGCGAGGTCCAGGCCGCCCGTCTTCACGTAGAGGGTCATCCCCGAGCGCTCCTCGACCTCGGCCCACGCCTCGAACATCGCCGGCGTGAGCTTGGTGTAGTCGCTGCTGTGGTAGGCGTGGCGGATGATCCGCGAGACGTCGCCGGAGGAGTTGAGCGTGTTGACGAGGCCGAACTGCTCCACCACGAGCACGCGCGTGCCGGGCCTGCGAGAGAGCCAGTAGGCGGCAGCGGATCCGATCGCGCCGGCTCCGATGACGATGTGGCTGTACCCGTTCTGCATTCCCTCTCCTCCGGAACGGCCTAGGAGGTCTGCGCCTTCGCCTTGGCCGCTGCCTTCTGCGCGCGCTTGTACTCGCGGACCTTCGCGAGGGACTCCGGCGAGACGATGTCGGCGACGCTGCGGTACGAGTCCTCCTCCCCGTAGGCACCGGACGCCTCGCGCCAGCCCGCGCCGGAGTACCCGTACTGCTTGCCGAGCAGGGCGAGGAAGATCTTCGCCTTCTGCTCCCCGAAGCCGGGCAGCTTCTTGAGCCGCTTGAGGACCTCGGCACCGTCAGGGTCGCCCTCGGTCCAGATCGCCTTGGCATCCCCGCCCCATTCCTGCTCGACCGCCCCGCACAGCGCCTGCACGCGGGCCGCCATCGAGCCGGGGAAGCGGTGCACGGCCGGAGTCTCCTTGAAGAGCTCCGCGAATTGGTCGGGGTTCATGTGCGCGAGCGCCTCAGGATCGAGGGTCCCGGCGCGCTGGGCGATCTTGAGCGGTCCGGCGAAGGCCGTCTCCATCGGGACCTGCTGGTCCAGGAGCATCCCGATGAGCAGGGCGAGCGGATCGTCGGTGAGCAGGCGGTCGGCGTCGGCGTCGCCGGTGATGCGCAGGGTCATGCGGCCCAGTCTCCCACCGGCCGCCGCTCGGGTCGACCGGCCGAACCCGCCCCGCGCCGTCGTGCGCTAGACCCCATCGACTGCTCCGCAAGTGTCGGTTTCAGGGCTCATAACGACACTTGCGGAGCAGTCGATGGGTTGGGGGTGGGGGTCAGGCCCGCGCCGGGGTGCCCTCGCCGATCATCCGGGCGGCCTCGAGCAGGACGCCGGCGGCGACCTCGAGTCCCTCGATCCGGCCGAGCGAGACGTCCTCGTGCTCGATGTTGACCATCATCTCCGGGTCCACGTCGCGCAGGGCGGCCAGGAACTCGGCCCAGTAGGCGGCGTCGTGCCCGCGGCCGAGCGCCACGAAGTCCCACGCCGAGTCCTTGGGCCACTCGTTCGCCCACTCGTCGCCGCCGAGGTTGGTGCGGGGCTCGTCCGGGGAGAGCCGGCGGAAGCGGTTGTCGAGGACGCCGTAGAGGCGCGCGTTCTCGGGGTTGACGCGCACGTCCTTGGCGGCCGCGTGGAACACGAGCGGGCCGAGCTCGCGGACCACCGCGACCGGGTCCATCTGCTGCCAGAACAGGTGCGACGCGTCCAGCTCGACACCCACGTGGGTCGCACCGGTCAGCTCGACGAGCCGGTACACGTCCGCCGTGTTGAACACGATGTTCTGCGGGTGGAGCTCGAGGGCCACCTTGACGCCGTGGTCCGCGGCGAACCGGTCGGTCTCGCGCCAGAACTCCGCAGCGATCCCCCACTGGTAGTCCAGCACGTCCAGGGCGGCCGAGTTCCAGGCGTTGACCACCCAGTTCGTCACGGTGGCGCCGGGCTCGCCGCCGGGCAGGCCGGACATGGTCACCACCCGGGTCTGGCCGAGCCGTTCCGCGAGGCGGATGGAGCGGCGGATGTCCTCCGCGTGCTTCTGGCCGATCTCGGGCTTCGGGTGCAGCGGGTTGCCGTTGCAGTTCAGGCCCGCAATGGCCACACCGGTGCCCTCGAAGAGGCCGAGGTAGTCGTCGCGGGCGGCGTCGCTGACGAGGATCTCGTCGAAGGTGGGGACGTGGACGGCGGGCAGGAAGCCGCCGGTGTTGATCTCGATCCCGGTCAGGCCGAGGTCGGCGATGACCTTGAGGGCCTCGGGCAGGGAACGGTCGTGCAGGACCGCATTGTAGACGCCGAGCTTCATGGTGTCGGTTCCTTTCAGGGGGTCAGCGCACGACGGCGGCGGCGGTCGGCTTGGGGGCGGATCCCACCTCGACGCGGCGGCCGGCATCCGCGGCGGAGGCGGCGACGGCGTCGAGGATCTCCATGTTCCGCACGCCCTCGTCGAAGGACGCGCAGCGCGGGAGGGACTCGGCCTCGGACAGGCCGGCGACCTCCTCGAGGAACGCACGCGCCTGGTAGCCGAAGGCGTCGTTCTGGCCGAAGCCCACGCTCGGGGCGTCCATGGCGAGCCCGCCGGCGATGTACGGGTGGTCGGGGCCGAGGATGACCTGGCGGTAGCCGTTCTGGGCGTAGGGGCCCTCGTGGAGGAACAGGCCGATCTCGGCCGGGCGGCGCTGGTCGAACACGGCCGCGCCGTTCTCGCAGAACACCTCGAACATGAGCGAGTTCGCGTGCCCTGCGGCGACGCGGGAGACCGAGAGCGAGCCGATGCACGAGGCGAACTCGGCCGAGAAGGAGGCGACGTCGTCGTTCTCCACCGGCTCGAAGCGGTCTGAGACGGCCGCGTGGTCGTGGCCCATGACGGCGCCGAGGGGCAGCGGGCGCTGGGCGATCGCCGTGGAGAGCTGGCCGCCGGAGACGGACTGGATGTCGCTGCAGAGGAACTCGCCCACGTAGGCGAGGTGGCTGCCGACGTCCGCGAGCGCTCCCGAGCCGGGGCCGCCCTTGTAGCGCCAGCTCATCGGGGCCTCGGGGCTGCAGCCGTAGTCGGTCCAGTAGCGGCCCGAGAAGTGCAGCGGGCGGCCGAGCGTGCCGTCCTGAATGAGCTGGCGGATCGCGGCGATGCCCGGCGTGCGGCGGAACGTGAAGCCGATGCGGCCCAGGACGCCGCGCTCCTCGGCGGCGCGGGCGGCGTCGGCCATCGCGCGGGCGTCCCCGAGCGAGTCGGAGAGCGGCTTCTCGCAGAGGACGTGCTTGCCGGCGGCGAGGAGGCCCTCGACGACCTCGCGGTGCAGCGAGTTGGCGATGACGACCGAGACGACGTCGATGTCGTCCGCCTCGGCGATGGCCTGCCAGCTCGGGTCGTGGCGGGCGTAGCCGAAGCGGGTCGCGGCGGCCTGGCCGAACTCGGCGTTGACGTCGCCGATGGAGACGAGGCGGATCTCCGGCAGGGTGGGGCGGTAGAGGGTGCTCGCGGTGCGGTACGCGGCGGCGTGGGCCTTGCCGGCCATGCCTGCGCCGATGACGGCGACGCCGAGGGGCTTGCTCATGTCTCTCTCCTTCGAGGGGTCCGGCGTCGCCGGAGGCAAAATGTGCTTTTGGAGCGCTCCAAAACAGAGTAGAGGCGGTGAGTTTGTCCTGTCAATAGAGAGAGTGGCGGGGCGTTTCCCGGTGCGTGCCCGGCGGCGGGTGCCATGATGGACCCGTGCCAGCCGATGCGAGCCCCCGTCCGACGATCTACGACGTCGCGCAGCGGGCCGGCGTGTCGAAGTCGCTCGTCTCGCTCGTGCTGCGCGGTTCCCCCCACGTGAGCGAGGCGCGGCGGGAGGCCGTCGAGGCCGCCATCGAAGAGCTGGGCTACCGTCCGTCGCGTGCCGCCGCAGCCCTCGCCAGCCAGCGCACGCGCACGGTCGGGGTCCTCATCGACGACTTCCACAACCCTTGGTTCGTCGAGCTCCTCGCGGGGCTGCGCTCGGTCCTCGACCCGGCCGGGTACACCGCGAGCGTCGCCGATCTCCAGCTCGACGCGGCTTCGGGCCGCAATCCCGTGGACGGCTTCCTCGCCCAGCACGTCGACGCGCTCGTCGTCGCCGCCGAGCCCGCGCCCGGCGCGCTCGACGGCGTGGGCGTGCCGATCGTCGTCGCCGGCACCCGCGAACTGGGCGGCGCGCAGGACGCCGATGTCGTGGCCGGCGACGACGAGGTGGGCGCGCGCCTCGCGACTGAGCACCTCATCGGTTTGGGGCACCGCCGCATCGGCCACCTGACCGGCCGCAGCGGGCCCGGCGCGCATCGGCGACGGGGATACGAGGCCGCGATGGCGGCGGCTGGCCTCGCGCCCGCCGTGACAGGCGAGGACGGCGGGACCTCCGAGGAGGACGGCTATGCCGCGGCGTGCGACCTGCTCGACGGGACCGCGGGCGTGACGGCGATCGTCGCAGGCAACGACGTCATGGCCGTTGGGGCGCTGGCGGCGCTTCGCGAACGCGGCCTGTCCGTGCCGGCCGAGGTGTCGCTTGTCGGTCACGACGACTCGCCTCTCGCCGCCTACCGGTACCTCCAGCTCACGAGCGTCGACGGACACTCACGAGAGGTCGGCGCCGCCGCCGCCCGGACCCTGCTCTCCCGGCTGGACCACCCTGACGCTCCCCCGCACCGCGAGCTCCTGGCGCCCGAGCTCGTGGTCCGCGCCTCGACGGCCCCTGCGGCTTCCGTCTGAGGGTCCTCTCCTGAGGGTCATCTCCTGAGGGTCATCGTCTGAGCGGCGCCCGAAACTGCACATCTCGCGGAAGACGCCCCCAGTGGTCGCTTCTGGCCGTGGCTTGCGCAGTTCCTGACATCTGCCGCGCCCGGCGCCGCGCATATCGACACCATTCAGAGCCCAATCCGACCCTGCGGAGCCCCTTCCGGCGCCGAGTGATGTCGATATGCGCGCCTCACTCCCCCGGGTAGACGATTCCCACCTGTCGCCGCAGCTCGTCCGCGACGCGCAGCGCCAGGATGCTTGCCTCGAGCGGCCGCTCCGCCACCTCGGTTTCCCCCTGGAGCTCTTGCGTCGATTTCGACGACGTCCATCACCCCTGTCAACAGTTTGTCCATACATATGCACTAATTTTTGGAGCGCGCCGAAGCGGAGATGATGGTTTGTCACCTCCTAGAGACAAGTGCGGGCAGACCACCCTCCCGCCGAAATTCCCGGAGGAATGGGGTTGCCGCTGCTAAGATGAGCATTGAAAATTTGTCCTATCAAATAAACAAAGCGGTTCGGGGACACAGGACCCGTCACCTCGACCCAAGGAGGGGTCATGGCAGCCAGCCTCAACATCCCGATCGACCGCTCGTCCCCCATTCCCCTGTACCACCAGGTGGTCCAGGGCATCGAGGCGATGATCCGCAGCGGCACCCTTGAGCCCGGCTCGAGGCTCGAGAACGAAATCGAGCTGGCGGCGCAGCTCAACCTCTCGCGCCCGACCATGCGCAAGGCGATGGACGAGCTGGTCCGCGCCGGCCTGCTCGTGCGCAAGCGCGGCGTGGGCACCCAGGTCGTCGCGAGCCAGGTGCGCCGGCACCTCGAGCTCTCGAGCCTCTTCGACGACCTCTCCCGCGGCGGCAAGCAGCCCACCACGAAGGTCCTCGCGTTCCGTCATGGCCCCGCCGAGCGGGACATCGCGCAGACGCTGCAGCTGCCGCCCGACGTCGGCGTCTACCACTTCACACGCCTGCGCTCGGTCGGCGAGAAGCCGTTGGCCCTCATGGAGA
Organism: Sinomonas sp. B1-1; assembly: GCF_050474465.1. Lineage (NCBI taxonomy): Bacteria > Bacillati > Actinomycetota > Actinomycetes > Micrococcales > Micrococcaceae > Sinomonas > Sinomonas sp. B1-1. Next base: position 159,658 of record NZ_JBCHVF010000011.1, read on the forward strand.
ACTGGGTGCGCGACGACGTCGCCGAGCTCACCGAGGAAGGCCTGCGCCAGAGCGGCATGTACCAGATCCTGCGCGACGCGGGGGTGAACTTCCGCCTCGCGAACCAGCGCATCGGCGCCACCGTCGCCGACGAGTACCAGGCCGAGCTCCTCGAGACCGCGCCCGGCTCGGCGCTCGTGACGATGGAGCGCACCGCCGTGGACGACACCGGGCGCAACGTCGAGACCGGCCGGCACGTCTACCGGGCGGACTCGTACAGCTTCGAGATGACGCTGGTCCAGCGCTGAGGCAGCGCCCGAGCAGCACCTGACGAAAGGAATCACATGGCAGAGTGGGTCTACCCCCTCGGGACGGCCAAGGACGGCGACTGGCAGGTCTCCCTCGGCGCCCACGACAGCTCCACGGCCGTGGACGGCTGGGAGCACACGGGCCTCAAGGTCGCCGAGCTCGCGCCCGGCGCCTCGGTCTCCCTCGAGGCCGCTGGCGAGGAGCGGATCGTCGTGCCTCTCGCCGGCGCATTCGAGGTGACGGTCGACGGCGTCGTCCACTCCCTGCGCGGCCGCGCCTCGGTCTTCGCCGGGCCGAGCGACGTGCTCTACACCGGGATCGGGAGGTCGGTGGAGATCTCGAGCGCCCAGGGCGGCCGCGTCGCCGTCGCGCTCGCCCCCGCGAAGGCGGAGTACCCGACCCGGCTCGTGCGCGCCGAGGAGACCCCGGTCGAGCTGCGTGGCGCGGGGAACTGCTCGCGCCAGGTGCACAACTTCGGCACGCCCGCCGCGCTCGAGGCCGACCGCTTCATCGTGTGCGAGGTCATCACGCCGGCCGGCAACTGGTCCTCGTACCCCCCGCACAAGCACGATGAGGAGAAGGACGGGGAGACGTTCCTCGAGGAGATCTACTACTTCGAGACACGTCTGGCCCCGGGCTCGCCCACGGGTTCCGAGGCTGCCGCGGGCCAGGATCCGGTGGGCTACGCGCGCGTGTACGCCTCCGACGAGCGGCCGATCGATGTCAACGCAGAGGTGCGCACGGGCGACGTCGTGCTGGTCCCCTACGGCTGGCACGGCCCGGCGATGGCGGCCCCCGGCTACGACCTCTACTACCTCAACGTGATGGCCGGCCCGGGCCGGGTCCGCGAGTGGCTCATCAGCGACGACCCGCACCACGGCTGGATCCGCTCCACCTGGGACGCCCAGCAGGTCGACGCCCGCCTCCCCTTCACCGCCTGACCCACCGCCCACCCTGTTTCGGGTACAGCTCTTCCCGCCCCACGGCGTTTCGGGTACAGCTCTTTCGCTCCACACGCTTCTCAGGTACGACGGCGGGTGGCCGGCCCCGGCGGGGCGGCCGCGCCGTCGTGCGCGCGCGGGGTGACCTCGCCCCCACACGGGATGACCTCGCCCCCACACGGGGTGACCTCGGGCGCACACGGGGTGACCTCGGGCGCACACGGGGTGACCTCGGCGGCGGGGGACGGCGAAGGGCCCAGGCGCGGTGAGCGGGTCACCGGGCCCGGGCCCTTCGGGATCCGGTCATCCCCCCATCGGGGCGTCCGGAAGCTGCGTCAGCGGGAGGCGTTCGCGACCCGGTCCTGCATGGTGCGCAGCTGGAAGCGGGACACCTCGTCGGCGGTCTCGTTCTCGGCGAAGACGCTTGAGACCATGACGGTGTCGTCGCGGTCGAGGAAACCGATCTCGCCCAGGCCGCCGAAGAACTCGTCCCAGTTGACGTCGCCGTCGCCGATCTTGAGGTGCTGGTGCACGCGCACGTCGTTGCCGGGCGGATTGGTGATGTACCGCAGTCCGTGGGAGGCATGGTGATTCATCGTGTCGGAAACGTGGACCACGCGGAGGCGCTCCCCGGCCGCCCGCATGATCTGAAGCGGTTCGTCCTTCATGTGGAAGGTGTGCGAGGCGACGTAGACCATCCCGATGCTGGGCGAGTTGATGCCGCGGATCACGCGCAGGGCTGCGAGGCCCTCCTCGACGAAGTCGTCGGGGTGCGGATCGATCGCCACGTGGACGCCCTCGCGCTCGAAGACGGGGACGAGCTCCTCCATGGACTTGTAGAAGCAGGCCTCAGACTCCTCGGGCTTCTCGGGGCGCCCCGAGAATTCCGTGTTCATCTGGCTGCATCCCAGGTCCACGGTGATCTGGACGGCACGCTTCCAGTACCGCACCGCGGCCTCGCGCATCGTCTCGTCCGGGCCGGACCAGCGCAGCACGGGCAGGACCGAGGCGACCTCGACCTCCGCGTCGGCGCACGCCTTGCGGAACTGCCGGACGAGCTCGTCGTCGGCCTTGGGGTGCGTGAAGAACGGGATGAAGTCCCGGTGCGGGGTCATCTGGAGGTACTTGTAGCCCAGCTCCGCGGCGAGGGCGGGGAACTCGAGCAGCGAATGCGTGGAGTGGAACGGGGTGGGATCGAGCGCGAACTTCACTTCGCCGCCTCCGCAGCTGCGCCGGCACGGTACAGCTCCGGCTTCTCGTTGAGCACGACGGCGACCTTCTCGCCGCTCTTCTGCGCCTCGACACCCGCCTCGCAGCAGGCAGCGGTGGCGTAGCCGTCCCAGGCCGAGGGGCCGCCGATCCCGCCACGCAGCGCCGCATCGACCCAGGCCTGGACCTCGACGTCGTAGGCTGCGCCGAAGCGCTCGATGAAGCTGGGCGTGACCTCGCCGCCCCAACGGCCGGCCCGGCGGATGTAGGCGCCGCCGTCGTTGCCGATGTCCACGATCCCGTCCTCGAACGCGGCCTGGGTGGCGACCTCGTAGCCGAACTGGGCGTTGACGAAGATCTCGACGTCGGCGAGGACGCCGGACTCCGTCTCGATGAGGACGTGCTGCGGGTCGTGCTGGCCTGCCGGCGCCTTCGAGGAGGCCTTGCCGAGGCGCACCTGGACGGAGGTGATCTCCTCGCCCGTGAGGTAGCGGATCACGTCGAACTCGTGCACCACGGAGTCATTGATGAGCATCTCGTTGGTGAAGCCTCCCGGGGTGTCGGGGTTGCGGTGCCTGCAGTGCAGCATGAGCAGCTCGCCGAGGTCGCCGCCGCGGATAAGGCCGCCCAGCTGCGCGTACTCGGCGTCGAAGCGGCGCATGAAGCCGACCTGGATGCGCTGGCGGCCCAGCCGCTGCTCGGCCTCGACGATCTTCCACGCCGAGGCGGCGTCCGGGGTGAGCGGCTTCTCGCACAGGATCGGGATGTCCAGCTCGAGGGCCTCGAGGAGGGCCTGCTCGTGCAGGAAGCCGGGCGTGGCGATGAGGACGGCGTCCACCGTGCCGGACGCATAGGCCTCCGCCGGGGTCGCGAACGCCTGGGCGCCCGGGATGTCCGCGATCGCGGCCTTGGCCCGGTCGAGGTCGATGTCGACGACGGCGGCGACGTCGGCGCCGTGGATGCGCGTGTGGAGGCGCTGGATGTGGTCAGCGCCCATACGGCCGGCGCCGATGACGGCGACGCGCAGGTTCTCAGCCATGGGAATGTGCCTTTCTTGGTCTGTGTCCGTGGACCGGCAGGTCAGGAGACGCGGGTGCGGGACCCGCAGGAGAGGAGGTAGTTGCGGGTGCGCTTGGCGATCGGGAGCGGGACGTCGAACGCGACCGGGTACATGTCCTGCTCGACGATGCCGAAGATCGGGCGGTCGAGCTTCTCGACCTCCTCGAGGACCTCGCGCAGATCCGGCAGGCCCCCGGGCGGCTCGGTCATCACGCCGGCCGCGTTGGCGGCCGCGAACGTGAGGTTCTCGGCCCGGACCCGCTCCATCACGCCAGGGTCCACCTGCTTGAGGTGCAGGTAGCCGATGCGCTCGGGATACCTGCGGATCAGGTCCACGCTGGACGCGCCGCCGTACTCCGCGTGCCCAGTGTCGAGGCAGAGGTTCAGGAGCGCGGGGTCGGTGTTCTTCAGGAGGGTCTCGATGTCCTCCTGCGTGAGCACATGCGAGTCGGCGTGGGAGTGGAACTGCTGCGCCAGGCCGAACTGCTCGTGCAGGCGGCGGCCCAGCTCGTTGTGGCCGTTGAACAGCGAGTCCCACTGCTCGGAGGACAGGACCTGGTTCTCGACCGCCTCGCCGGTGACGTCGTCGCGCCACATGGCGGGGATGACGACGATGTGCTCGCCGCCCATGGCCGCCGTCAGCTCGGCCACGCGCCGGGCCGGCTCCCAGGCCTCCTCGAAGGCCTCGTCCCCCGGCCGCCCGCCCCGGTGGAACGCGGTGAACACGGTCCCTGCGGAGACCTGCAGGTCGCGGGCCTTGAGCTCGTCGGCGAGCCGGGACGGGTCCGTCGGCAGGTAGCCGTAGGGGCCCAGCTCGATCCACTTGTAGCCGGCCTCGGCCACCTCGTCGAGGAAGCGCTCCCACGGGGTCTGCTTCGGGTCGTCGGCGAACCAGACGCCCCACGAGTCGGGGGCCGTCCCGATGAGGATCTTGTTCTCGGTGTCAGTCATGGTGCTCCTTCGTGGTCGGGCCGAGCCGGTGGTTGAGCGGAGTCGGAACCACTTACGGGTTCCGACTCCGCTGGGCTCCGCTGAACCAGCGTGGCTAGTTGGAGGGGAAGTTGTAGGAGGCGCCGGAGGCGTGGGCGGGTTCGGGCCAGCGCTGGGTGATGACCTTGGCGCGGGTGTAGAAGGCCACGCCTTCCTCGCCGTAGATGTGCTTGTCCCCGAAGAGGGAGTTCTTCCACCCGCCGAAGGAGTGGTACGCGACCGGGACCGGGATCGGGACGTTGACCCCGATCATGCCCACGTGCACCCCGCGGTGGAACCTGCGGGCGTTGGACCCGGAGGAGGTGAAGATCGCGGTGCCGTTGCCGTAGGGGTTGGAGTTGATCAGCTCGATCGCCTCCTCCACCGTCTGGACCCGCACCACGGACAGGACCGGGCCGAAGATCTCCTCCGTGTACGCCTCGGTGTCGATGGCCACGTTGTCGATGACGGTGGGCCCGAACCAGTTCCCGCCCTCCTTCCCGGCCACGGTGAACTCCCGCCCGTCCACGACCAGGTCCGCCCCGGCCTCGGCCGCGGCGGTGACGATGCCCTTCATCCGGTCCCTGGAGGCGGCGGTGATGATCGGGCCCATCTCCGCGCCCGGGTCGGTGCCCTCGGCGACCTTGACGGCCTCGGCCCGGTCCTTGACCTTCCCCACCAGCGGGTCGGCGGCCTCCCCGACGGCCACGGCGACGC
>NZ_JBCHVF010000012.1:0-142074 GCF_050474465.1 Sinomonas sp. B1-1
CCGCCGTCCTCGTCGGCCTCGGCGTCACCACCCTCTCCATGACCCCCCGCGCCCTGGCCGCCGTGAACAAGGTCCTGGCCACCATCACCCTCCCCCAAGCCCAGCACCTCGCCACCCTCGCCCTCGCCGCCCCCACCGCCCAACACGCCCGCGACACCACCCGCAACCACCTCCCCATCCTCACCACCCTCGGCCTCTGAAGACCGGTAGGAGCCATCTCCGGGCCCCCTCGCCCGCCCGCTGCTAGCGTGGGCGCATGCCATCCCCCAACGGCCACGCCGGGCTCACCGAGCACGAATGGCGGGCAGCAGTCATGCGCCACCACGAGCCGGCCCCCGGCGTGGACCCCTGGGTGGGGCCGCCTCCGGTAGCCGTGCCAGTGCGGGTAGTGGAGTACGACGCCGCGTGGCCGGCGCAGTTCGAGGCCGTCGCCGCCGGGATCCGCGCCGCCCTCGGCGGCCGGGCCCTCGTCATCGAGCACGTCGGGTCCACCTCCGTGCCGGGCCTGCCCGCGAAGCCGGTGATCGACGTCGACCTCACCGTGGCCCACCCCGAGCACGAGGCGGACTACGTGCCGGCTCTCGAAGCGGCGGGGTACCGGCTCCGCGTGCGCGAGCCCGAGTGGCACGAGCACCGCTGCCTGGTCCGCGCGGACCCCGCCGAGCAGCCTGCGGTCAACCTCCACGTCTTCGGCCCGCACTGTCCCGAGACCGAACGCCACCGCATGTTCCGCGACTGGCTGCGCGCCACCCCGGCGGACCGCGCCGAGTACCGGGACGCGAAGCTCGCCGCGGCGAACGCGGCAGGCGAGCAGCTCGTCATGGACTACAACCGACACAAGGAGCCCACCATCCGCCGGATCTACGAGCGGATGTTCCGCGCGGCCGGCTGGCTCGACGACGCTGAGGAGTAGCGATGCCCACCACCTATGTCTTCGTGGCCTGCCAGACCGGAGGTACCGTCGACGCCCTGTCCCTCGACCAGGACACAGGTGCGCTCGAGCACCTCTCCCGCGCCGAGGGCCTCCCCCGCGTCGCGGCCCTCGCCCTCGACCCCGCCGGCCCGGGTGGCTCCGCCGCCACCCTCTACGCGGGCCTCAACGCCGATCCGCGGCGCACGGTCGCCCTCGCCCTCGACCCCGCGACGGGCGCCGCCACCCCCGGCTCCGCCCGCGAGGTCCCGGCGAGCACGTGCTTCATCTCGCTCGCACCCGAGGGAGAGAGGATCTTCAGCGCGTCCTACCACGAGGGCCTCATGGTGGCGTACCCGGTGCCCGGACGGCCCGGGGACCCGGTCGAGTACCAGTCAGGGCGCAACACCCACTGCGCCGTCCCCAGCCCAGACGGTCGCTTCGTCTACGCGGCATCCCTCGGCGAGGACCGCATCTCGTGGTTCGCCCTGGACGCCGCACCCGGCGGCGGCTCGGCAGGCGAGGGGCGCCGCGGCGTCGTGCGTCCCGACGGGCAGGTGGCCGAGCAGCCCGGATCGGGGCCGCGGCACCTCCGCTTCAACGCGGCGGCCGACCGCGTCTACGCCCTGCACGAGCTCTCGGGCGACGTCACCGTCTACGCGCGCGACGCCGCCACCGGCGCGCTCACGCTCCTGCAGCGCATCTCCGCGGTCGAGGGCCTGGGCCTGGGTCCCGGCTCGATCCGCTCCACGGGCAACCCGGACCCCGGCCCGGACGTCGTGTGGTGCGCGGACCTCCGCCTCACCCCGGACGGCCGGTTCCTCTTCGCGACCGAGCGCTCCACGAGCACCATCGCGCGGTTCACCGTCGACGGCGACGGCCAGCTCGCGTTCCTCGGCCACACCCCGACGGAGACGCAGCCGCGCGGAATCGCCGTCGACCCCTCCGGCCGCTTCCTCCTCGCCTGCGGCGAGCGCTCCGACCACCTCACGGCCTACCGGATCGGCGACGACGGCGGCCTCACCGCCGTCTCGCGCGCCGCGACGGCCGGCAATCCGCTGTGGATCGAGGTCTGGGCACCGCAGGGCTGAGCCGGGGCTGACGCACCCGCGCGCGGCGGCACTAAGGTTGTCGTGTGGGCTCTGAAGCAGGCGTCGGGACGACGACGACGGGGGGCGAATCCGGCCTCAGCGCCATCGAGGTCGCCCGGCGGGTCGCCGACGGCGCCACGAACGACGTGCCCCCGCGCGCGAGCCGCAGCACGTGGGAGATCGTCCGCTCGAACGTCTTCACGCGCATCAACGCGATCTTCGCCGTGCTCGCGGTGATCATCTTCTCCACCGGGCACATCCTCGACGGCATGTTCGCCGGCCTCATCGTCGCCAACTCGATCGTGGGCATCGTCCAGGAGCTCCGCGCCAAGCGCACCCTGGACCGGCTGGCCATCGTGGGCCAGGCGCACCCGCACGTTCGCCGCGACGGCCGCACCGCCCAGATCCCGCCCCACGAGATCGTGCTCGATGACGTTATCGAGCTCGGCCCCGGCGACCAGGCCGTGGTCGACGGCGAGGTCCTCGCCGCCGACGGGCTCGAACTCGACGAGTCCCTCCTCACCGGCGAGGCGGACCCCATCCCGAAGGTCCCGGGGAGCCCTGTCCTGTCCGGCTCCTATGTGTCCTCGGGGACGGGCCTGTACCGGGCCACGAAGGTGGGCCGCGAAGCGTACGCGGCGCAGCTCGAGGCGGAGGCGAGCAAGTTCACGCTCGTGAACTCGGAGCTGCGCAACGGCATCAACACGATCCTCAAGGTCATCACCTGGCTGCTCATCCCTGCGGGCATCCTCTCGGTCTACAACCAGCTCACCGGCCAGGAGGACCTGCCGGACGCGCTGCGCGGCATGGTCGCGGCGCTCGTCCCGATGGTCCCGGAGGGCCTCATCCTCATGACGACGATCGCCTTCGCGGTCGGCGTCGTCCGCCTGGGCCGGCGCAACTGCCTCGTCAATGAGCTCCCCGCGATCGAGGGGCTGGCCCGCGTGGACGTTGTCTGCGCGGACAAGACGGGAACCCTGACCGAGAACGCGATGGAGCTCGCCGACGTGCGGCAGCTGGCGCACGACGGCGACCCGGGCCTCGCGCTCGCGGCGCTGGCCGCCGCGGACAAGCGGCCGAACGCGAGCATGCAGGCCATCCGGGACGCGTTCCCCGACTCCCCCGGCTGGACGGTCGAGGAGACCCTCCCGTTCTCCTCGGCCCGGAAGTACGGGGGCGTTCGCTTCGCGGAGCACGGCGCGTGGCTGCTGGGCGCGCCGGACATCCTGCTGCCCGAGAGCGCCGCGGGCCGCCACGAGGCCGAAGAGGTGGGGGCGCGCGGCCTGCGGGTCCTGCTGCTGGCCCGGGCCGACTCGCTTCCCGCCGCGGCATCCCAGGGCGCCGGCGAGCCGCGATCCGCCGATCCTGCCGCGGGAACCCGGCCCGCCGACGTCATGCCCCGTCTGGAGCCTGCCGCCCTCGTGGTGCTGGAGCAGAAGGTGCGTGAGGACGTCCGGCCCACCCTCGACTACTTCGCCGCGCAGAAGGTCACGGTCAAGGTCATCTCGGGTGACAATGCGGCGTCGGTGGGCGCGGTGGCGGCCCAGCTCGACCTGCCCGGCGCCGACTCCCCCGTGGACGCACGCCGCCTCCCGGACGACGACGAGCGGCTGGCCGGGGCGCTCGAGGAGCGGACCGTGTTCGGCCGGGTGAGCCCCGCACAGAAGCGCGGCATGGTCCGGGCCCTCCAGTCCCGCGGCCACACCGTGGCCATGACGGGCGACGGCGTCAACGACGTCCTCGCGCTCAAGGACGCGGACATCGGGGTCGCGATGGGCGCGGGGAGCCCGGCCGCGAGGGCCGTAGCGCAGATCGTCCTCCTCGACAACCGGTTCGCGACGCTCCCCCACGTGGTCGGCGAGGGGCGGCGGGTCATCGGGAACATCGAGCGGGTCGCGAACCTGTTCCTGACCAAGACCGTCTACTCCGTGCTCCTCGCCATCATGGTGGGCATCCCGGGGCTCATCGGGCTCGAGGCGCTCCCCTATCCGTTCCTGCCGCGCCACGTGACCATCACCGGCTGGTTCACGATCGGGGTACCGGCCTTCATCCTCTCGCTCGCCCCCAACCACGACCGCGCCCGCCCCGGCTTCGTGGGCCGGGTCATGCGCATGGCCATCCCGGCAGGCGTCGTGATCGCCGTGGCGTGCTACACCTCGTACCTCATGGTCCGGCCGTCCGTGCTCGCCGGCGGCACCACCCAGGTCCAGGCCAGCACGTCCGCCCTCATCACCTTGATCGCCATCGCCCTATGGGTCCTCGCGATCGTGGCGCGGCCGTACGCGTGGTGGAAGGTCGGCCTCGTCGCGGTGATGATGGCGGCCTCGTTCGCCATGTTCGCCCTGCCGTTCACACGGACCGTCTTCGAGCTGGACCCGAGCAACTGGGAGCACACGTGGTCGGCGCTGGCATGCGCGGGCGTGGGGATCGTGCTCGTGGAGCTCGCGTGGTGGATCGACGGGTGGCTTCGCCGCGCGAAGGCGGTACGGGGCTGAGGAGCCGCGCCCGGAGGGCTACGCCCCCGTGCCCCAGGCCAGCGGCGAGGAGCCGTAGCGGCCCGGGACCCGCGGGTAGGCAAGCTGTGCGCCGTCGAGGAGCAGGGGCGGCGGGACGAAGTCGAGCGTGCCGTAGGGAGACTCCGCGCGGTTCAGGGGCACTGGCAGGTCTGCCTTCGCCCCCGGGACCTCCGGCGGCGCAGCGCCGAGCAGCTCGTTGGCCGTCCCGATGAGGCTCAGGCGGGCGCTGCCCGCGATCCCTCGGCCACGCGCGGCCAGCAGTCCGACGGCCGCCGCGGCCATGCCCATCCCGGTCGCGTGGTCGAGGGCCTGGACCGGCAGCGCCCCGGGACGCCACCCCGGCGGCCGCTGCGCGCCGTCGTGCGTGCCTTCCTCCGGCGGGGTCCCGTACACGTGGGCGATCCCGCAGGCGGCCTGCACGATGCTGTCGAAGCCGCGCCCGTCAGCCCACGGCCCGTCCCATCCCCACGCGTTCAGGGCGACGACGGCGAGGTGCGGGAAGTCCGCACGCAGGGCGTCCGGGTCCAGCCCGAAGCGCGCGAGCGCGGCCTGACGGTAGCCGAGGAGGACGACGTCGGCCTCCCCCGCGAGCGCACGGACACGGAGAAGCTGCTCGGCCTCCCGGAGGTCAGCCACTGCGCTGCGCTTGGCGAAGTCCGTGTCGAGGTGCGCGTCGGGCAGCTCGGGATGCTGGGGCGGGTCGACGCGCAGCACGTCTGCGCCGAGGGCGCCGAGGAGGCGGGTGGCGCTCGGGCCCGCGATAACACGTGTGAGGTCCAGGACCCGGACGCTGGCGAGCGGGAGGCCCGCGGCATCCGTCTGCGGGAGGGGCCGGACCGGGTCCGCTCCGGCGAGGGAGAAGCGCATCCACGGCTCGCCCGCCGCGGCCTGGCCCGCGGACGACGCCGCCCACTCGCCCCGCGTGCGGACGGCGGCAGCCACTCCGCCCGCGGCACGGACGGTGGCCTCGACGTCGAGCGCGGACTGCTCCAGCAGCGCGGCACCGAGGTGGTCCGGGGAGGCGATGCCGACCGCGGCGAGGAGCCGCTGGGCGTGGTGCGGGTAGTTCGCGTGCAGGCGGACCCAGCCGTCCGCCGTTGGATGGAAGCCGGACATGGGCGCCCAGATGTCCAGGGCCCGGCCGTCGACGCGGAGGTGGCGGATGGAGTCGAAGGAGGCCGCGACGCCGGCCGCGCTCGTCGCCGCGCGGCGTCGTGCGCCCTGGGCGTCGTCCAAAGCTGCGAGGGCTGCGATCAGGGCGCCGACGGACCCGAGCGCGAGCCCCTCGACGTCGAGCGGGCCTCCCCACCACCTCCGGGGCCCGTCCCACCAGCCCTCAGGCGAGGGCAGCGGATCGACCACGGGCGCCAGGTGGCGGCGCAGGTCCAGGAGCCCCGGGGGCAGGTCGTCGTGCATGGATCCAGAGTGGCCGGAAGCCGCGCGCAGGGCAATCGGCCGGCCTGCTGCAGGACGCACGACGGCGGCGGGCCGGGTGGCGTACCCGGCCCGCCGCCGTCGAGCGCGTCGCAGCGCTGCAGGCAGTGCCCAGCGCTACATGTTGTACTCGGGGCTACATGTTGTACTCGACCGCCCCGCCCTGGTGCAGGCAGAGGATGTTGCCATCAGGATCCGCGAACCACGAGGCGCGTTCGCCCTCGGTGCTGAAGATGTGATGCTCGTCCGTCTTCAGGTCAGGCAGGTCGTAGTCCTCGAAGTGCACGCCGCGCCCCTCGAGTTCCGCCATGGCGCCCTCGATGTCGTCGACTTCGAAGGTCAGGGCGGTGTGGCCGGAGTGGACCGAGTTCGGGTCCACCATGAGGCCCAGTGATGCGGATCCGTCCAGACCGAGGATCATCATCCCGGTCGGGTCCTTCCCGCGGACAGGGAGCCCCAGCGCTCCCTCGTAGAAGTCCTTGGCGCGGGCCTCGTCGGCCACCGTCAGGATCGTTGTTGCCGGTCTGCTCGCCAGATTCATGGCGCACCTCCACGAGGGGTAACTGACGGGCCCATTTTAATCCCGCCGCCCGGTTTTGGCCCCGGAGAACCCGAAGACGACGGCAGGGCCGGGGACGTGCCCCGGCCCTGCCGTCAGCGCCTCCGTGCGCGCGTCAGAGGGCCTGGCCCACCGTATGCTGGGGAGCCTGCTGGCCCGGCCACGTCTTTGCGACGAGCGTGAGCACGTCGTAGTTGGCGATGAGCTCGTCGTCCTGGTTCGTCAGGACGGCGTCCCAGCGGACCTCGCCGTACTCGTCGGTGACTCGCGGGGTGATTTCCTTCGCGGTGAGGGTCACGCGGATCGAGTCCCCGGCGGGGACCGGCTGGAGGAACCGCAGGTTCTCGAGGCCGTAGTTCAGCAGGACGGGGCCGGGCTCCGGCGAGACGAACAGGCCCGCGGCCCAGCTCACGAGCAGGTAGCCGTGCGCCACGATCCCGGGGAACACGCCGGCGGCGCGGGCTGCCTCGGCGTCGGTGTGGGCGTAGAACGTGTCGCCGGTCTCGTTGGCGAACTTGGTGATCTCCTCGAGGCTGACCTCGCGCAGCTCGGAGCGCATCGCGTCGCCGATCCGGAGGGTCTCGAGGGACTTCCGGAACGGGTGGGTCGACGGGTCGGCCGGATCCGCGAGGTTGCGGTCCGCGCCGGTGTGCCAGACGCCCGTCACGGCGGTGAGCATGTTCGGCGAGCCCTGGACGGCGGTGCGCTGCATGTGGTGCTTGACGGAGCGGATGCCGCCGAGCTCCTCGCCGCCGCCCGCGCGGCCGGGACCGCCGTGGACGAGGTGCGGCACCGGGGAACCGTGCCCGGTCGAGGTCTTGGCGTCCTCGCGGTTCAGGACGAGCACGCGGCCGTGGTGGGCGGCGATCTCGGTGACGAGGTACTGCGCCGTCGAGGGGTCGTTGGTGCAGACGGAGGCCACGAGCGAACCCGAGCCCATCGCGGCGAGGTCGACCGCCTCCTTGAGGGAGGAGTATCCGACCACCGAGGAGACGGGGCCGAAGGCCTCCGTGCCGTGGAGCGCCGGGGCGAGCGCGTCTTCCCACGTCAGGACGATCGGGGACATGAACGCGCCGTCGGCCACGACGGCCTTCTCGCCACTGGCCGTGACGACCTCGGGAGCGTCGAGGGAACCGAATGCGATCCGGCCGCCCGCGTCCACGAGGGACTGCACGGCGTCGCGGACGTCGTTGAGCTGGTCCACGGAGGCGAGGGCGCCCATCGTGACGCCTTCCGCACGGGGATCACCCACGACGACGCGCTCGGTGACGCGCGCGCCGATGGCGGCAACGACGTCGTCCACGAGCTCCGCCGGGACGATGGTGCGCCGGATGGCGGTGCACTTCTGGCCGGCCTTGACCGTCATCTCGGTGACCACGGACTTGACGAAGGCGTCGAACTCCGGGGTGCCCTTCACAGCGTCGGGACCGAGGATCGCGGCGTTGAGCGAGTCGGTCTCCGAGGTGAAGCGGACCCCGCCGTGGACCACGTTGTCGTGGGACTTGAGGAGGTTCGCGGTCGAGGCCGAGCCCGTGAACGAGACCAGGTCGCGGTAGTCCAGCTCGTCCAGCAGCGAGCGGGCGGAGCCGGAGATGAGCTGGATGGAACCGGCAGGGAGGATGCCGGACTCGACCATGAGGCGGACCATCGCCTCGGTGACGTAGCCGGTCGGGGTGGCGGGCTTGACGATGGTCGGGACGCCGGCGACGAATGCGGGGGCGAACTTCTCGAGCATGCCCCAGACCGGGAAGTTGAAGGCGTTGATCTGCACGGCGACGCCCGGGATGCGTGTGTAGATGTGCTCGCCGACGAACGAGCCGTCACGGGAGAGGGTCTCCATGGGCCCTTCGACGATCACATTCGTGTTGGGCAGCTCGCGGCGGCCCTTGGAACCGAAGGTGAAGAGCACGCCGATGCCGCCGTCGATGTCCACCATCGAGTCGATCTTCGTGGCGCCGGTCTTGTAGGAGAGCTCGTAGAGCTCCTCGCGGTGGCCGTTGAGGAACTGGGCGAGCTCCTTGAGCTTGAGGGCCCGCTCGTGGATGGTGAACTTGCCGAGCTCCGCCTGGCCCACCGTGCGGCCGTACTCGACCATGCCGGCGAGGTCGAGGCCGTCGGCGTTCACGACGGCGAGCAGCTCGCCAGTGCTCGCGTCGCGGACCTCGGCGCCCGCCCCTCGCGCGGCGCTGTCCGTGCCGCTGGCAGGCGTCCACCACGAGTCGCGGACGTAGCTCGGGACGACGGCGGCGGCAGCGGCGTCCTTGGCGGGTGCTTCCGGGGCAGTGGTCATCGTCGACGGATCCTTCCGGTGGATGGGCCTGGGGCGCGGGCAAATTACTGACCGGCCGTTCGGTAATGGATTCAGGATACACGGTCGCCCTTCCGTGCACGAGGGCGTCCGCCGCACTGCTCCGGACCTTCTTCTCCAGCGGGAGCGGGCCTACCATGGCGGACGTCAGGACTGTCAGCCTCTCCGGCGCCAGTCCACCAGCTGGGGGATGGACGACGACGGCGGGGCGCCTCACGCCAGGAGCCGCACCATGCAGACCCACCCCAGCCCCCCGCCGTCGAGCGCGCGCTCACGCTTCCTGCGGGCCTTTCTTTCCCTCATCGCCGCCCTCGGCCTCGTCGCGGGGGCCTCCGCGCTGCCCGCCTCGGCCGCCACGCCATCCACCTACATCGGCCTCGGCGACTCCATCGCGGCCGGGACCGGCGGCACCGACTACATCGACCAAACGTGCCTGCGCACGCTGCAGGCCTACCCGACCCAGCTCGGCGGGACGAATGCGGCATGTTTCGGGGCGACGGCAACCGGAACGGACAACTCTGTGGTGTCCCAGTCGGCCAACCTCAATGCATCGACGACACGGGTGACCATCACCGTCGGTGCGAACGACATCGGCGCCGGTCAGGTCGCCAACATCTGCATGGGGACGGATACGACCGCCTGCCAGACCGCTATTGCGGGCGCGACGGCGGCCCTCAAGGATCTCCCAACCGGGCTGACCACGGCGATCCGGGCGGTCCGCACGAAGGCGCCCAGGGCTCTCATCACGCTGACCGGCTACCCGCTGCTGTTCACGGTCCAGGGCCTCCCGCTGGCGCAGCAGCCGGTCGCCGCTCAGATCAACGGCGCCACCGCGCTCTTGAACTCGACAATCGCCACAACTGCGCTGCGGAATGGCACCCTCTATGCGGACGTGTCCTGGCGCTTCCTCGGCCACGGCATCGGCTCCTCCGACCCGTGGATCCACGCACCAGGGGACAGCAGCTACGCGTTCGAGGCCTTCCACCCGAACTCGAAGGGCTACACCTACGGCTACGTGCCCGCCGTGCGGCCGTTCGTCGGCTGACGCCGCAGGCGCGACCGGCGGCAACCTACAGGGCCCCGGCCCCGCGTCCGTTCGGGCGCGGGGTCCCGGCATGTTCGGGCCAGTGCTGTTGGTCCCTACCCGCCCGGCGACCTCGCACCGTAGCGTATGGGCACGGTCGCACCCGGCCCGCCTGCGCCTGCAGGCGTTCACTCCATGCAAGGAGGCACCAGTGAGCACACCTGTCCGGACAGCACACCCGGTGGCGAGGGTCCTGACGGCCCTGTTCGCCGCCGCCGGACTCGTCGCGGGGGTCGGCGCCCTTCCGGCCTCGGCGGCGCCTCCGCAGCCCAGCTGGTACTACGCGCTGGGCGACTCATACGCTGCCGGCGTCGGCGGCGACGAACCCGTTCTTGACGGCACCGACTGCGGCCGCACTTACGATTCCTACCCCGCCCTCCTCGGCGCCAAGAAGAACATCTCCTGTGGCAGCGCAACGACGGAGGACGTGCTCAAGCAGGCCAAGACCATCCCCCCGAACACGGGCCTGATCTCAGTCACGGTGGGTGGCAATGACGTCGGCGCCATTCAGACAACCACCGCCTGCCTGAACGGCTCACCGATGTGCGGGCAGATGATTGCTGACTCGACGTTGGCGGCAGCAAGCGTCCTCCCCGGCAAGCTCGATGGCGTGATCGCGGCGATCCGCGCTCGAACTCCCAACGCACAGATCGTGATGACCGGTTATCCGCATCTCTTCGAAGCGCAGAACCTCGCGGGTGACCCCACCCTCCAGCAGCTTGCGGTGGCCCTTAACTATGGAGCCGATGTTCTCAACCAGTCGATCGAGGCGGCCGCAGCCCGTAACGGCGTTCCCTTCGTCTCCGTGACTGGAGCATTCACCGGGCATGCCTGGCCTTCGGCCGATCCGTGGATCCACTCGCCTTTGGACCCGGGCGTCGGACTGCACCCGAACGATGCGGGTTACCTCCTCGGCTACGCGCCTCTGGTGGGCGCCGCGCTCGGCCTGCCAGTACCCGCACCCGCGGGCTGATCCGACTTCCCACCGACCACCACCCAGCGCACGACGACGGCGGCTGCACCCGCCGTCGTCGTGCGTTCCTGTGCGGCTCGCCGCGCTCACGCGTGCCGTTCGGCCCTAGCTGCCCTGAGCACCGGCCCCCTACGTTGAGGGGGCGGTTCGGTTGGACCGTGCCGGACGCCCGGACGGGCCTATGACTTCATGCAAGGGGACACCATGAGCCGCTCGAACCACAGTCCACGCTTCATCGCCCGCGGGCTTCTCGCGCTCGCCGCAGCGGTCGGCCTGACCGCTGGAGCAGGCATCGTGCCGGCGTCCGCAGCGCCGCCCGGCGACCAGGACACTAGCGTTGCCCGCGCCGTCCAGAGCGCCGCGAAGGCCGGAGGCGGAAAGCCCGCGCCCGCCACCACCGTCAACTATGTGGCCCTCGGCGACTCCTACACTGCGGGCCAGGGTGCCGGGCCGTACATCGACACCACCTGCTACCGCAGCATCACCTCGAGCTACCCGATCTTCGCCGACACCCTCAACTCCCGCGTGGACCTGAAGACCAATCAGGCCTGCTCCGGCGCGAGCACCAGCGACATCCCGGCCCAGCTCAGCGCGCTCCCCACGACCGTCGACCCGAGCACCGTCGGCCTCGTGACCCTCACGGTCGGCGGGATCGACGCCGGCTCCAACCAGGTCGCGACGGCCTGCCCCAACGGGACCGTCACGCAGGCCTGCATCGACCTGCTGACCCTCACCTCTGCAGAGCAGGCCGACCTGACCACGAAGCTCACCGGCGCGTACAAGGCAGTCAAGGCCAAGTTCCCGAAGGCGAAGGTCGTCGCGGCCGGCTACCCGCGGTTCTTCACCGGCCTCTACCTCTTCAGTGACTTCCCGCGCCGGCTCAACGCCTCGATCGACACGCTCGACTCCGTGATCAAGAGTGCCGCGGCGGCGAACGGCGTCACCTTCGTGGACGTCCGCGACGAGTTCAACGGCCACGAGATCGGCTCGTTCTCCGGCCAGTGGATCAACTACGGCTCCACCGACCCGAACGAGGACTTCCACCCCAACGCCTCCGGCTACCGCTACGGCTACTACCAGGCGCTCGTGAACGACCGCGTGCTCCCGTAGCACCCCTCACTAACGCACGACGACGGCGGGCGGCCCCCGTCGTCGTCGTGCGTGGCGCTGGCAGTCAGCGCCGGGCGAGCCGCAGTTCGAGGCCGTTGCGGACCATCGGCCACTCGGAGGCGATGACCGAGTAGACCACGGTGTCGCGCAGCGAACCGTCGGGCATCATCTGGTGGCTGCGGAGGACCCCGTCCTGCTTCGCGCCGAGGCGCTCGATGGCCGCCCTCGACTGCGCGTTCATCCAGTGCGTCCGGAACTCCACGGCGATGCAGTCGAGGGCCTCGAACGCGTGGCGGAGCAGGAGGAGCTTGGACTCGGCGTTGGTGCCGGTGCCGTGGGCGCTCTGCGCGTTCCAGGTCGAGCCGATCTCGAGCCGGCGGTTGGCGGCGTCGATGTTCATGTACGTGGTCATGCCGATGGCGCGGCCGTCGGTCACGCGCCGCGTGACGAAGGGCAGCATGCTGCCCGCGTCCTGGAGCGCGAGCCGGCGGTCGACCTCCGCCACGACACCCTCGGGGCGAGGCACCGAGGTGTACCAGAGGTTCCACAGCTCGCCGTCGCGCACCGCCTCCTCGAGCTCGGCGCAATGCTCCCGCGACAGCGGCTCAAGGGTCACGAGGAGGCCGCGCAGCGTCACGGGTTCAGCGAAGGGCATGGCGAGAGCCTACAGCCCGACTACCCCCGCATCTTCGCGCGCACCCGCTCGATCTCCTCCGCGCTGAGGCCATGCTCGAGCAGGAACCGTTCGACGTCGAGCCCGGCCGCGAACATCGCAAGGGCCTCCTGCCTCTCGGCGATGATCGGGGCGAGCTCCGCGTCGTCGTGCCACCGCTCGTAGGGGTGCTTGACCGGGCTGATGCGGTGCCACGCGTTGATGCCGCGGACGCTCGCCTCGTACTGCTCGGCCACGGACCGGACGGCGTCCCGCCCGTCCGCGCCGGCGGCGAGCTGGAGCAGCATGGTGACGATGAGGCCGGTCCGGTCCCGTCCTGCGGAGCAGTGGAGCACGACGCCGGCCGGCGCCTGGGCGATCGCGCGGAAGACCGCGACGATCCTGTCGGGGAAGAGCCGGACAATCCCCTCATACCCCCGCGGGTGGTTGAGGTACGGCGGCATCTGGCCGCGGTACAGCTCGGCGTGCTCGGGATGGTCGGGATCCTCGGTCGGAGCACTCACGATGTCGACGCCAGCCATGGCCTCTGCGCCCACCTCGGGGTCGGTCGGGCGACGGCGCTGCTCGCCGGGGTTCCTCAGGTCGACGACGGTGAGGACGCCGTCGTCGTGCATCTGGCGCCAGCCGCGCTCGGTGAGCCATTCGCGGCGGCCCATCCGGTACACGCAGCCAGCCACACGGCGCGCGTTGACCGCGCCCTCCCAGGAGACTTCGCCCACCGGTCCAGTGTTCCACGGGCGAGGCGCACTCACGCCGTCGTGCGCGGACCCGTGGGACGGCGCAGGAGGCGCAGCGCCGCCCAGCCTGTGACAGCTGCCATGGAGACGGCCATGGCCGCAGCGCCGAGGGCGCCGATCGCGAGCACGACGACGAGCGGCTGCCCCTCGTGCCACAGCGGCGGGGCGATCGCGAAGAACGCACCGAGGCCGACCAGCCATGCCCCCGCCGTCGCGAGGATCCAGAGCCACGCGCGGGCGGTGTGGCGGCGGAGCTCCAGCCACTGGCCCGCGCCGATGGTCGCGAGCAGGGCGAACCCGAGCACGACGGCGGCTGTCAGGACGGCTGCCATCGGCCACTCCGTCCAGGCTGGGGCCGCGACGACGGGGAGCATGCCGAGTGCCCACGCGAGCATCGCGGCGGCCGCGGTGAGGACGACGAACCGCCTGCGGTTCAGGTTCGGAAGCTCTCGGGAAAGCCGCCACCCCTGCACGGCGCCGAGGACGGCCCCCTCGCCGGCGCCGGCGACGACGACGACGACGAGTGCAGCCCCCGGGAGGTCCTCGAGGCCGAGGGAGATAATGAGCGCCTCGGCAGCCGTCGGGATCAGGAAGCCGGCGAACTCGCCGAGGGCAACCCACCCGAGCCACGCGAGGAAGAACTGCCGCGGCGACTGTCCGGAAGGGAGCACCTCACCATCCTCCCGCAGAACGTGACTCCTCAACACAGGGACATGCACGGACAGGACCCCTCAACCCGGATGGGTTGCGGGGTCCTGTCCCTGCGGTTGTGGGGTCCTGTCCCTGTGTTTGCGGGGTCCTGTCCCTGCGGGGGGTGTGGGGTGTCAGTCCCAGTCGTAGAAGCCCTTGCCGCTCTTGCGGCCGAGTTCGCCGCGGGCGACCTTGTCCCGCAGGATCTGCGGGGGCGCGAAGCGGTCCCCGAGGGTGGTGTGGAGGTACTCGGCGATGCCGAGGCGGACGTCCAGGCCCACGATGTCGGTGGTCTTGAGCGGCCCAGTGGGGTGCTTGTAGCCCAGGACCATGGCGTTGTCGATGTCCTCCGGGGTCGCGACGCCCTCCTCGACCATGCGCATGGCCTCGAGCGCGATCGCCACGCCCAGACGGGAGGACGCAAAGCCGGGGGCGTCCCTGACCACGACGGCCGTCTTGCCCAGCCCGGCCACCCAGCCGCGGGCCGCGGCCTCGGCCTCCTCGGAGGTCTTCTCCGCGATGACGACCTCGATCAGGGTCGAGGCCGGGACGGGGTTGAAGAAGTGCAGGCCCAGGAACCGCTCGGGCCGGGCCAGGGACTCGGCCAGCTTGGACACTGACAGCGAGGAGGTGTTCGTGGCCAGGAACGCCCCCGGGCCCAGCTGGGCCTCCACCGCGGTCAGGGCGGTGGTCTTCAGGCCCGGGTCCTCGGGCACCGCCTCGACGACGAGGTCGCTGCCGGCGAAGTCGGCGTAGTCAAGGCTCGTGGAGAAGGATTCGAGGATCTCGTCCAGGTTCCCGTCGACGGCTCCCCGCTCGATGGACTTCGCGACTGAGGACTCGACCCGTTCCCGGGCGCCCTGGGCGGCCTGCTCGTCGCGCTCGACGACGACGACCTTCGCCCCGCTCATGAGGAACGCGTGTGCGATGCCGGCGCCCATGCGCCCGCCGCCCAGGACCCCGACGTTCGCCGGAATGCCCTGGGCCAGGTGGAGTGCTCCCATGTCTACTTCTTCCCGTCCTTCTTCTTCTCGAGGAATGCCTGCATGCGGTCGAACTTGGCCTGGGACTCGAAGAGCATGCCCTGGGCCAGGGTGTCGATGAGGGGGTGCACCTCCCGCGGGGTGTGGAACACGGCCTTGGAGATCCGCACCGCCAGCGGGTCCTGGGAGGCGATGCGGTCCGCCAGGCGGTGCGCCGCGGGGATGAGGTCCGCGGGCTCGACCAGCTCGGTGACGAGGCCCGCGGCGAGGCACTCGGAACCCTTCAGGACCTTCCCGGCCAGGAGGATCTCTTTGGCGAGGGGCTCGCCGACGAGCTCGCGCAGCCGCCATGTGGCCCCGGCCGCGGCCATGATGCCCAGCCCGGTCTCGGGGTTCCCGACGCGCAGGGACTCGGTGCCGATGCGGAAGTCCGCCGCGTAGGCCAGCTCGGCCCCGCCGCCCAGGGCGTACCCCTCCAGCGCCGCGATCACGGGCATGGGGAGCTTCGCGATGCGGTCGAACACGGTCGAGTTGATCCCGGCCAGGGCGTCGTCGCGGCGCCGCTGGCGCAGCTGGGCGATGTCCGCCCCGGAGGCGAAGATCCCCTTCGCCCCCGGCGCCTCCCCGGCGGGGGTGCCGGAGAGGATCAGGACCTTCGGGTGCGCCTCCAGATGCGCGCAGACCCGGTGGAGCTCGTCCACCATGGCCTGGTCGATCGCGTTCCTGACCTCGGGCCGGTGCAGCCGCGCGTGCAGCCGGTCGCTGCGCTCCTCGACCAGCAGCGTGGCGAACCCGGAGACGTCCAGGCGAGGGCCGTCGTCGTGCGCCTCGGTCACGCTCCCATCCAGGGTGTCCGTCACCTAGACCCCCTCGATGAGCAGCGCGGTGCCCTGGCCGACGCCCACGCACATCGTGGCGAGGCCGAGCTTGCGGCGCGCCCCGGTCAGCTCGCGGTCCATCCGGCCCAGCAGCGTCACGACGAGGCGTGAGCCCGAGGAGCCCAGCGGGTGGCCGAGAGCAATCGCGCCACCGTCATTGTTGACGATGTCGGCCTCGAGCTTGAGCTCGCGCATCACGGCCAGGGACTGGGATGCGAAGGCCTCGTTCAGCTCCACGGCGCCGAGGTCGGCGACGGAGAGGCCCTGGCGCTCGAGGACCTTCCGGGTCGCCGGGACCGGGCCCATGCCCATGATCTCGGGGGCGATGCCGGCCGAGGCCCCGTCCAGGATCCGGGCACGGGGAGTCAGGCCGTACTTCTCGACCGCGGCCTCGGAGGCCACCACGATCGCGGAGGCGCCGTCGTTCAGCGTCGAGGCGTTGCCCGCCGTGACGACCGAACCGCCCTTGACCACGGGCCGCAGCTTTGCGAGCACCTCCATCGTGGTTCCCGGGCGCGGGCCCTCGTCGGTGTCCACCACGGTCTGGGCGCCCTTGCGGCCCGTGACCGTGACGGGGACGATCTCGTCAGCGAAGCGCCCGGCCTCGATCGCGGCGATCGAACGCTCGTGGGAGCGGACGGCGAAAGCGTCGCAGTCCTCACGGGAGGTATCGAAGACGCGGGCGACCTCCTCGGCCGTCTCCGGCATGGAGAAGGTGGCCTTGCCGTCCCGGGAGAGCTCTCCCGAGAGGAAGTTCGGGTTGGTGAAGCGCCAGCCGATCGAGGTGTCGAACACCGCGCCGGGCTTGGCGAAGGCCTTGTCCGGCTTCTCCATGACCCAGGGCGCACGGCTCATCGACTCGACCCCGCCGGCCACCACGAGGTCAGCGGCACCGGCCTTGACCATGTGCGAAGCCATGATGACCGCGGACAGGCCTGAGGCACACAGCCGGTTGACCGTGATGCCGGGGACGGCGTCCGGGTACCCGGCCAGGAGCCAGGCCATCCGCGCCACGTTCCGGTTCTCCTCGCCCGCACCGTTGGCGTTGCCGAGGATGACCTCGTCTACAGCGCCCGGGTCGATCCCCGCGCGCTCGACGGCGGCACGCACCGTCAGCGCGGCGAGGTCGTCGGGACGGACGGAGGAGAGGGAACCGCCGTAGCGCCCCACCGGGGTGCGGGCGCCACCGATCAGAAAGGCCTCAGCCATGTGCACTTCCTTATGCCTAGGTCTCGCGCGGGTCGGACCGGAGCGCGCAGGGGCGCGCAAATAGTTACCGACCGTTCGTTCTATAAAGATTCTCACCCCCGGCGCTGCGGGTCAAGGCATGCCGGAACGGCGTCGGGCTTTCGTTCGTTCACCGAACGATGCTGCACCCAACCTCCACCCAGCCAGCCAAGCCGCGGCGCTTCGGCCGCTACACCGCGACGGACGCGCTCGCCGTCGTGCTCTACATCGGGCTCCCGGTCGCAGCGGCGATCCTCCCCCTCGAGCAGGTCACGGCCCTGCGCAGCAATCCGCTGGTCGGCTCGTACCTGCTCAACCTCGGCGTGTACGCGGTGGTGCTCGTCGCAGCCCTCGTTGCCGCGCGGCAGTACGTGGTGCGGGACCTGAGGATCCTCGGCACGCGGCCGTGGTTCACGCTCGGCGTCCTGCCCCTGCTGCTTGTCGCGATGCTCATCGTGACGGTCATCGTCGTGATGCTCGCCGGCGGGATCCGGGAGTCCGTGAACCAGACGGGCCTCGAGGACATGACCCGGCAGGTCCCCTGGTACCTCACCGCTCCTCTGCTCGTGCTCATCGGCCCGTTCGTCGAGGAGTACATCTTCCGGCACCTGATGATCGGCAAGCTGAGCCTCTACCTGAACCGGTGGATCTGCTACGCGCTCTCGGCGGTGCTCTTCGCGGCCCTCCACATCGCCGGGAGGGAGGACATCACGTTCCAGTCGCTCGCACCGTACCTTGGTCTAGGCCTTGTCCTCGTGTTCGCGTACGCGTGGACGGCCAACAACCTGATGTTCAGCTACTTCCTGCACGCCTTGAAGAACCTGCTGTCCGTGGTGGTCATGTACACCGTGGACATCAGTTCCCTGACCCCCTAGGACCCTGTGAGCAAGCGCAGACTCTGGATCGTCGTCGGCCTCTTCGTCATCGTCTTCGGCATCGTCGCCGCCGCCGCGGGACCCCGCCTCTACGCCGCGGCCCAGCCGGAGGCCCGGGATCCGCTCAGCGTCACGGCGGCAGCCCCGCCGTCGTCCGCCTCCCCGGGCACGACGTCGCGCCCGGCCACCGCGGACAACGGCGCCTGGACCGTGGGGGCAGGTTCACAGGCCGGGTACCGCATCCGCGAGGTCCTCAATGGGGCAGACGTGACCGTCGTCGGCCGGACGGACAAGGTCACCGGCTCGGCGATGGTGGCGGACGGGAAGCTGACGGCGGCCACCATCGCGGCGGACGCGGCGAGCATCGCCACCGACAACAGCGGCCGCGACAACTACTTCCGCTTCACCGTCATGGCCGCCGGGAAGTACCCGAACGCGACCTTCACCCTCACCGGCCCCGTCACGCTGCCGGAGATCGGCGCCTCGCCTGTCGAGGTCACGGCACCGGGGACGCTGGAGCTCGCCGGGAAGAAGCGCGACGTCACCGTCACGCTGAAGGTGGTGCGGGACGGCGATCGGGTCTCGGCGTCTGGGTCCATCCCCATCGCCGTGCGGGACTACGGCATTGACCCGCCGAACCTCGGCTTCGTCAAGGTCGAGGACACCGGGCAGGTCGAGTTCCTGGTGAACCTGACCCAGGGCCGCTGACCCCACCCATCCAGGGCCCCTCACTTCAGGGGCTGAGCCGCGCTAGTGGTGTGCGTGCAGTCTGCCCCGTGCGCCCAACGGGTCAAGGGCGAGCCTCCGGCTCCGCCCACCGCCAGCCTGCCCACCGCCGACCTGCTCGTCCAGCGCCGAGAACCAGCGGGCGAGCGCCCGGTCGTGGCTCGCCACCACGAGCGTGCCCCGGTACCGCGTCAGTGCCTCCTCGAGCTCGCTCACGAGCAGGGGCGCGAGGTGGTTCGTGGGCTCGTCGAGGAGCAGGAGCTCCGCCCTGCCCGCCAGGAGCCGGGCGAGGGCAAGCCTGCGGTACTGGCCCGCGGAGAGCGAGCCCACGGGCACGAAGAAGTCCTCGACCCGGAACAGCCCCGTGTGCATGAGGGCCTCGGCGTGGTCGTCGAGGTCGCCGGGCAGGCCAGCGGCGTACGCGGCGAGCAGCCGCACGTGGGGGTCCCGCGGCGGCGGGACCTCCTGCGGCAGGATGCCCACCGCGGCCGGCCGCTCGCTCGACGCCGACACCTCCACCGTGCCCTCGTGCCGGACGGCCCCGGCCAGCACGCCCAGCAGGGTCGACTTCCCCGCGCCGTTGGGCCCGGTCACCAGCAGCCGCTCCCCTGGGCCGAGGCGGCAGTCCACGGGCGAGAGCCGCCCCGGCACCGAGACGGCGCCCAGCGTGACCGCAGCGCCAGTCTCGACCTCGAAGGCCGCGGCGAGGTGCAGCGGGCGGGGCGGAGGCGGCACGGGGGCGGCTTCGAGCCGGCGAAGCCGTTCGCGGGCGGACCGGATCTGGCTCTCGACCGCGGCCGAGACACGCTGTCCGAAGTAGTTGAACCCGGACTTGTCGTTGTCGGTGCGACGCCCGTAGGCGACGCGATCGGTCACGGCTGCGGCCTTCCCACGCTCGCGCTCCTTGGCCGCGATCCACGCCGCGTACCGGCGCTCCCACTCGCGCCGTTCGCGGGCCTTCTCGGCGCGGTAGCCGGCGTACCCGGCGCCGTAGCGCCGCACGGCGCGGCGGTCGGCGTCGACCTCGAGGATCACGCGGGCGAACCGCTCGAGGAAGTCGCGGTCGTGCGACA
Organism: Sinomonas sp. B1-1; assembly: GCF_050474465.1. Taxonomy (NCBI): domain Bacteria; kingdom Bacillati; phylum Actinomycetota; class Actinomycetes; order Micrococcales; family Micrococcaceae; genus Sinomonas; species Sinomonas sp. B1-1. Next base: position 19,848 of record NZ_JBCHVF010000012.1, read on the forward strand.
CAGCGACCACAATCCCCGCGCGCGCGGCCACTTCGGCCTCGAGCCAGGCGAGGGCCTCGGCGTCAAGGTGGTTGGTGGGCTCGTCGAGGAGCAGGATGGGTGCCGGATCCGCAAGCGCGAGAGCGAGGGCCACCCGTTCGGCCTCCCCGCCGGACAGGCTGCCGAGGGGGCGGTCACGCGCCTCGCGGGCCAGATGGCCTACGCCGAGGCGTTCCAGGGCGATCGCCGCCGCGACCTCCGCGCGCACGACGGCGCTGCCCGCCTCGTCCGTGTCGGCCTCCGGGTCGTCCTGCTCGCCGCGCTCGGCGGCCTCGAGCTCCGCGACCCGCTCCGCGGCGGCGGCGAGGAGATCGCCGAGGGGCGTGGCGGCGTCGTGCGTCTGGGCGAGCCGCGAGGTCCGGCCGTGGACGGTGACGGTCCCCGATTCGGGCTCCTCGTGCCCCGCGAGGAGGCGCAGGAGCGTCGACTTGCCGGCGCCGTTCTCGCCCACGACGGCGATCCGCTCGCCGTCGGCAATGACAAGGTCCACGTGGTCGAGGAGGAGGCGGTCGCCGTAGCCGTGGCTCACGCCGGAGGCGGTGATGTGGATGGAGCGGCTGGACGCCGGGCCGGCGTGCTCACGTGACTCGTGCCGGCTGGACTGGAAACGGTTGAGGGGTGCATGCATGGCTGGCCTCGCTTCGGCGGCTCGCGGGCGCAGACAGGTGCCCGGGCGGACTGGGGGACGGGAAGCGGTCAGCGGAGCATGCCTTCAAGAGTCCCGGGCGGTAGGCGGGGTGTCAAGGGCGGTCGAGGGCGTTCAGAGTCCGGCCTTCGCGAAGACCTGGTTGATGAGCGCCGTCAGGGCGTCGGCGGCGGGCTGGACCTCAGCGTCCGACCGCACGAGGTCAGTCGCCTCCACTGTCAGGGTTCCCCGGCGGGCTCCGACGCTGAGGTGCTTCTCCCCGGTTCCGTCCGAGAGCTCGTGGACGACCGAGTAGGCCGCATCTCCGCCCGGAGCTCCGGACAGTTGCCGCAGTGAGGACCACGGCCGGCCTTGCACGCCTCCGAGGGCATTCTCAGTGATCGACTGGCAGTCCCGCAGGCTCGCGGCGCGCGCATCGAAGGGGTACGGCTGCGCGACGGAGTCGGCCATGCTGATCACCGTGATGCTGGTGTAGGACTTCGCGGCCGCTCCGGAGAACTGCGCCTGCGCCATCGAGGAGCCGGCGAGCGCACCGAAGTACGCGGCGTCGTCGTAGGTGCAGGTGGCTGCGGCGGGCGTCGTGCCCGAGGACCTGATGAGCTGGGCCTGGAGCATCGGCGTGCTCCCGCCCGGACCCGTCACACCCTGGATCAGGGCGGCGAGCTGCTCGGGCGTGCGGGAGTTCGGTGCCGGCGGAGTCACCGTCGGCGCGTTGTTGGCGGCCTGGTCGATGAGCTCCCGGGCGATGGCGGCCATGGACCCCAGTGCAGGCTGGGCATCGGCATCCGACGCGACCGACAGCGAGAGGCTCACGGAGAGTGTCCCGGCCAGCACTCTGAGACCCGTCCCTCCTTGGTCCCCGGGGTTCCGCGGTTTCGCAGTCTGCAGGGTGGCGACGGCCTTCTCCCCGATCTGGGGCGGCGGCAGCAGCTGGACCGTGGAGGCCCACGTGTTCGAGCGTTCGGTGTACGCGACGTCGAAGGTGCCACAGCGGGACGCCAGCCCGTCATCGTAGGCGAACTGGGACCCCCTGAGCGCGTCACCGGCCGCGCTGCGGACCGTGAACATCACGGTCGAGGTCGGACCGCCCGACCCGCCCTCGAGGGGGAGGGCGCCCATCGCGAAGCTCACGCTCTTGTCCCCAGCCGTCTCCTCGGGGCTCTTCTCCAGAAAGACCTGGCACTCGCTCGGCGCCGCAACCGCTGTCTGAGCAGAGCCTGAGTTGGCCGTGAACGCGATACGGAGCCGCTGGGTGTCCTGGGCGCCGTAGGGGACGCCTCGCTTCTGGGCGACGCCGTTGACCACGGCCATGAGCTCCTCATCGGTGAACACCTTGGTGGGCATCCCGGATGGCGCTGCCGTGGCGGACCCAGCGCTGCTCGGCGTCGGACTGCCGGAAGGCGCCGGTCCTCCGGCCTGCGGGGAGCAGGCAGCGAGTGTCAGGGCTGCTGCAGCGAGGGCCGCCGCCCAGGGGAGGGTCCTGCTGCTCCTGCGGTCCTGCCCTGGGCGTGCGCGGTCCACGCGGTGGCTTTCCTTCGCGGATGCGGACATGACCGTTCTCCTGCCTGCTCGGGCTCCCAGTGTGTCGGGCACCGGGACGACTGCGTAGAGGACTTCGTCCCGTCCGAGTCTCGGGTCGGCGTAGGCCGGCCGGCGGCGGGGCGCCCGCCTCGGCTGCGGACGCCACCTGTCCGCTACCGCCTTCCGCCACGGCGGCGCCGCCCCTAGCGTTGGGGCATGGCATACAGGTTCCAGGTAGTCGTGGACAGCCGTGATCCCCACGCGCAGGCAGACTGGTGGGCCGAGACGCTCGGCTGGGCGGTCGAGCCGAGCGATGAGGACTTCATCCGCCGCATGGTCGAGCAGGGCTACGCCACCGAAGCCGAGACGACCACCCACAACGGCGTCCTCGTCTGGGCATCGGCCCAGGCGATCTGCCCGCCGGATCAGGTCGGCCAGCAGGGCCGGCAGCGGTTCCTCTTCCAGACCGTGCCCGAGGGCAAGACAGTCAAGAACCGCGTCCACTGGGACGTCCGTCTCGACGGCGACGACAAGGACGAGGTGCGTGCCACGCTCGAGGCCCGCGGCGCCACCTTCCTCTGGAAGGGCAGCGAGGGCCCGAACTGGTGGTACACGATGGCGGACCCGGAGGGCAACGAGTTCTGCATCTCGTGAGCCGGGCCGGCCGGCGGCGGCCCTCAGTGGCCGCGGCCCGCCCCGAGCCCCGCAGTCAGTAGCCCAGCGACCTCGCCGAGGCCCGCAGCGCCTCGGCCGAGCGCGCGAGCCGCGCCAGCTCGCCGTCGTCCATCGGGACCTCGAGGACGCGCCGCACTCCCCCGGCACCGACTACCGACGGGAGGCTCAGCGCCACCCCGTCGATCCCGTGCTGCCCGGACAGGACCGTGGAGACCGGCAGGACGGCGTCCTCCCGTCCGAGGACCGCCTCCACGATGCGCGCCGCCGAGAGCCCGATGGCGTAGTTCGTGGCCCCCTTGCCCTCGATCACGCGGTAGGCGGCTGTGCGCACCTGCTGCGCGAGCTCCTCCAAGGCCTCGGGGCTGAAGGCCTTCCCGCCGCCGTCGGCTGCCCAGTCGCGCAACGGGACGCCGCCGATGGTCGCGCAGGCCCAGAGCGGGAACTCCGTGTCGCCGTGCTCGCCGACGATGTACGCGTGCACCGAGGACCGCGAGACCCCGACCCGCTCGCCGAGGAGCCAGCGGAGCCTCGATGTGTCCAGCACGGTCCCCGACGCGAAGACCCGTCCAGCCGGAAGCCCGGCGATCCGCTGCGCGACGACCGTCAGCACGTCGCACGGGTTGGTCACGAGGACGAACACCGCCTCGGGTGAGTGCTCGAGGAGCTGCGGCATCAGGGCCTCGAGGATGCGGGCGTTGGTGCCGGCGAGCTCGAGGCGGGTCTGGCCCGGCTTCTGCTTGGCGCCGGCGGTGATCACGACGACGTCGGCCCCCGCCGTGAGCGAGATGTCGGTCCCGCCGGTGATGCTCGAGGCGCCGGTGAACTGGGTGCCGTGGGCGAGGTCGAGCACCTCGGCATCCACCTTGGCCTGGTCGATGTCGTAGAGCACGACATCGCGCGCCGAGCCGCGGATCAACGCGGCGTAGGCGGTCGAGCTGCCCACCGCCCCGGCACCGACCACCACGAGTTTCCCTGCCTGTGCAGCCATCCCAGCCCCCTGGGGTCCGTGGCCGCCCGTGCGGCCGACTGAGGCCAGCGTAGCGGCCCGGACTAGACTCTCCTCATGTGACCACCTCCGCCGTTCCCGCCCTGCCCGAGAAAGTCTCCGACACCTTCGACCCGACGCACTGGCGGGTTGTCGAGGGCTTCGAGTTCGAGGACCTCACGTACCACCGCCAGGTCGAGCGGGACGCGAGCGGCGCCGTCGTGCGCGACCTCCCCACCGTGCGGATCGCCTTCAACCGGCCCGAGGTGCGCAACGCCTTCCGCCCGGGCACCGTGGACGAGCTGTACCGTGCGATGGACCACGCGCGCATGACGCCCGACGTCGCAACCGTGCTCCTGACCGGCAACGGCCCCTCCCCCAAGGACGGCGGCCACGCATTCTGCTCGGGCGGGGACCAGCGGATCCGCGGCCGCGAGGGCTACAAGTACGCCTCCGGCGACACCGCCGAGACCATCGACCCGGCGCGCGCCGGCCGCCTGCACATCCTCGAGGTGCAGCGCCTCATGCGGACCATGCCCAAGGTGGTCATCGCGGTCGTGAACGGATGGGCGGCCGGCGGCGGGCATTCGCTGCACGTCGTCGCCGACCTCACGATCGCGAGCCGCGAGCACGGGAAGTTCAAGCAGACCGACGCGACGGTCGGCTCGTTCGACGCCGGGTACGGCTCGGCGCTGCTGGCCCGCCAGATCGGGCAGAAGCGCGCGCGGGAGATCTTCTTCCTCGCCCGCGAGTACTCGGCCGAGGACATGGTCGCGATGGGCGCCGTGAACGAGGCCGTGGACCACGCGCGGCTCGAGGAGGTCGCCCTCGGGTACGCGGCGGACATCGCACGCCAGTCCCCGCAGGCGATCCGCATGCTCAAGTTCGCGTTCAACCTCGCCGACGACGGCCTCGCCGGGCAGCAGGTGTTCGCCGGAGAGGCCACGCGCATGGCCTACATGACGGACGAGGCCGTCGAGGGCCGGGACGCGTTCCTGCAGAAGCGCGACCCCGACTGGTCCCCCTTCCCGTACTACTTCTGAGGCGCACCGTGAACCTGGACCCTGTGCTCAAGGCGCTCGCCGCCGCGCTCGCCGGCGAAGGGCCTGCTGTGGAGTTCGGCCCCTCGGGCCGTCACGACCCGGCAGCGCACGACGCCGCGTGGCGGCTCTGGCGCCCCACGGAGGCCGCCGCCGACCTCCCCGAGGGGACGGCCGTCGTCGTGCGCACCTCTGGCTCGACGGGGGCACCGAAGGCAACGGCCCTGACCGTCGACGCGCTCGCGGCCTCCTCGATGGCCACGGCGATCCGGCTCAGGGGCGAGGGGCAGTGGCTCCTCGCGCTTCCCCTCGAGTACGTGGCAGGGGTCCAGGTGCTCGTGCGGTCGCTGTTCGCCGGGACCCGGCCGTGGGCCATGGACCTCACCGGCGGATTCAGCCCCGACGCCTTCGCGAACGCCGCCGCGGGCCTCACCGACCCGATCCGCTACACCTCGCTCGTCCCGACGCAGCTCCGCCGCCTGCTCGAGGACGGCACGCCGCGTGTCCTCGCCGCCCTGCGCCGCTTCAACGCGGTACTGCTCGGCGGCGCGGCCATCCCGCCGGGGCTCCTGGACACGGCGCGCGAGGCCGGCGTGAGGGTCGTGACGACGTACGGCTCGGCGGAGACCTGCGGGGGCTGCGTGTACGACGGCGAGCCGCTCGAGGGCGTCGAGGTCCAGCTCGTCGACGGACGCGTGTGGCTCGGAGGAGCGGTCGTCGCGGCGGGGTACGTGGGCGACCCGGAGCGCACGGCGGAGCACTTCCGCACCGACGACGGCGGCACTCGCTGGTACGTGAGCTCGGATCTGGGCGAAGTGGACGGCCATGGCCGCCTCCACATCCTCGGCCGCGCGGACGACGTCGTGATCACCGGCGGTGTCAAGGCCTCCGCCGCGCGCGTGGCGGCCGAGCTCGAGGCGCTCGACGCCGTGCGCGAGGCCTTCGTCGCAGGGGTGGACGACGCCGAGTGGGGCCAGGCGCTCGCCGCGGCAGTCGTGCTCCAGCCGGGCGCGGAGGGTGCGCCCGAGGCGGCCCTCGAGGCGGTACAGGGCGCCGCCGTCGTGCGCCTGGGCCGGCTCGCGCCGAAGACATGGCTCGTGCTCGCCGAGATCCCGCTCCTGCCCAACGGCAAGCCGGACCGGCAGGCCATCGCCGAGCTCCTCCGGGCGGAGCACCGGGCATGAGGCGCGCCTCCGTCCCCGCACCCATCACCGACCAACTGCAGAGGATTCAACCCGTGGCAACACTCGCCCAATGGATCGCCGGGTCCCGGCCGCGCACGCTGCCGATGGCGGTAGCGCCCGTCGTGATCGGCAGTGCGGCCGCCTTCGGCCTGGGCGAGTTCAAGCCGGTCAACGCCGTCCTCGCCGCCCTCGTGGCGCTCCTGCTCCAGGTCGGCGTCAACTACGCCAACGACTACTCCGACGGGATCCGCGGCACCGACGACAACCGTGTGGGCCCCTTCCGGCTCACCGGGTCAAAGGCCGCCGAGCCGGCACAGGTCAAGCGCGCAGCGTTCATCGCGTTCGGCGCGGCGATGGTCTTCGGGCTGTTCCTCGTGGTCCTGTCCCAGACGTGGTGGCTCCTGCTCGTGGGCCTCGGCTGCGTCGCGGCGGCCTGGGGGTACACCGGCGGGAAGAACCCGTACGGCTACCTCGGCCTCGGGGACGTGTTCGTGTTCGTGTTCTTCGGCCTCGTCGCGACGCTCGGCACCACGTACACGCAGGCGCTGACCCTCAGCCCGTCGGCGTGGATCGGTGCGGTCGGCACGGGGCTCATCGCGGACGCCCTCCTCATGGCCAACAACGTCCGGGACATCCCGACGGACCGCGTCTCCGGCAAGCGGACCCTCGCGGTGCGCCTGGGCGACTACCGGTCGCGGCGGGCGTACGTCGGGATGCTCGGCGTGGCGGTGCTGTCCTCCCTCCTGCTCGTGCCGTGGAACCCGTGGATGCTCATGGTCCTTCTGCTCGTCCCGGCCTGCCTCACTCCCGCGTGGCTGATGCTCGGCGGGAAGAAGGGGCCGCGCCTCATCCCGGTCCTCCAGCAGACCGGCTTCATCAACCTCGGCTACGCCGCGCTGTTCTCCCTCGCCATCGTCCTGGGGACGGTCTTCTAGCCTGTTCCAGTGAAAACTGTCGTAGCCCTGTTCTAGCCTTGGATCATGGATGGGGAACGCAGGTTCGAGGTGTCGGGGAGGGCTTCATCGGCCCGGCCGTGGTGGCTTGAGCTCGAGCTCGCCGACATCCGCGAGTCGGAGGCCGCGTGGGCCAGCGCCAACGCTTCCACACCGCCGGAACCGGAGCCTTGGATGCTCCGGGAATGGCAACTGCTCGACGATCCCCGGAGCCGACGCGTCAGGGCGCCGAGCCTCGACGAGTCATTCCTCGACCTCGTCGCAGAGGAGGGTGGCGACGGCGGTGACGACTTCGGTGACGACTGCGATAGCAGCGGCGGCACGGACGGCTTCCCGCTCCCGCCTCCTGAGGCAGTTGTCGTGGGACTGCAGGACGAGGCTGCCGATCTCCTGGTCGCCCGCATCGAGCGGCTGGACCGGGAGGAGTCGGCGCGCTCGGCCGAGCTCGCCGCGACCTTGGCCGCCCTCGTCCAATGCCTCGGCGGGACCTCAGAGGACCCCTTCCGTCGGCTCGACGCACCCACACTCGCCAGCGGCGAGGTCTCCGCGGCGCTCCGGGTCTCCGCCCGCTCAGCCAAGGCCATGGTCCACGAGGCCCTCGAATTGACCCGCGGCGCCTGGGCACCGGTCTTGGAAGCCATGTCCGCCGGGCGCATCCCGCACCGTCGTGTCCGTACGATCCTTGACGCCGCCGTGCCGGTTCCGGCGCAGAGGCTCGCCGCTTTCGCCGCCGAGGCGGCGGTCCTTGCCGGCCCCTCCCGCCCTGACGGGACTGTGGACACGGACAGCCTGCCGAGCCCCGGAGCATTGGGCAGGCGTCTGCGCCGGCTCGCCGAGAAGCACACCGCTGAGCCCCTCGCTGCCCGGAAGGCCGCAGCGCTGGAGCGCCGCACGGTGGACATCGAACCGGCCGGAGACGGCATGTGCTGGCTCACCGCCTACCTGCCCCTTGAAGCGGCCGCTGCCATCGACACACGCCTCGAGGCCATTGCCCGCTCGCTCGCCTCGCCGCGTGACGGCCGAACCGTGGCTCAGCGCCGGGCCGACGTCTTCGCCGACCTCCTCACCGACGGAGTGCCGGAGAGCGGCCCCGCCACCGGCACGCGCACCGAGGTGATCGTGACCATCCCGGCGCGCGTGCTTGCGGGTACCCTCCCGACGGCCGGAAGCACCGACAGTGGAGCCCGGGAGGCGAAGGGGCGCGGAGAACAGGCTCGCGACGACGTCGCAGAAGTCCTCGGCTACGGAGACATCGATGCCGAAGCCGCCCGGCTCCTCGCCGCCCACGCCTCGACCTGGACGTGCATGTGGGTCGATCCGGCCAGCGGCGCGCCGCTCGCCGTCGGGCGTCGACGGTACACGCCGACAGCAGCAATGCGTCGCTTCCTGGGCGCACGAGACTGCACGTGCCGCTTCCCCGGCTGCGACAAGCCCGGGGCTGCCGCCGAGGCGGACCACACGCGCGACTGGTCCACGGGCGGTCCGACGAGCACAGACAATCTCGCCCTGCTCTGTCCGGAACATCACCGGCTCAAGACGCTCGGCTACTGGACAGCGAAACAGGTCGGCCGGGGCGGTGAGCCGCGACGAGACTCCGCGACGACGGCAGCCGATGGGCGCGTGAGCGCCGGCGTCGCGGCAACGCGCGGGGCTCGGGGTGAGCCTCCGGGAACGATCGAGTGGACGTCGCCCACGGGTCGGCGCTACCTCACCCGCCCCGAGGCGGATCCGCCGCCGCCCTTCTAGCGGGGCCCCTGCTCGTCGTTGCCGTCGTCCGCGCGCGGCTGCCTGCGCTCCGAGGTGTCCGAAGTCTGGCCGTCGTGGCCGCGCGTCTGGGGACCCGATTCCTGGGCGCGCAGGGCCTCATCGACGGCGTCCTCCGCCTCGGCGTCCTCCACTTCGCGCTTCGTGCGTGCCTGCTTCCGGCCGCCGAACACGTCACGCACCTCGGCGGCTGCCGCGTCGCGCTGTTTGTAGAGGAACAGGTAGTTGATCCCGAACGCAATCAGGACGGCGAACACCGCCGAGAAGATGGGACCGACCCCCAAGGCCATGCACACAGCGAACGGGACGACGAACAGGACGGTGCGGATCAGGAAGTACTTGAGGGATGCCACTGGACGAGCTTACTAAAATGGCCATATGCTCCGCGTTCTCCCCTACCTCCTGATCCTGGTCTTCTGGCTCTACGGCATGGTGGACTGCGCGCTCAGCGACCGCCGCCAGGTCCGCGGCGGCCTGTCGAAGACCACGTGGTTCCTCATCTCGGTCCTTCCGGTGGTCGGCATCGTCCTGTGGTTCGTGCTGGGCCGGCCCCGCGGCACGACTCCGCCCCGCGCGGACAAGGGACAGGGCCGCCGCCCGGTTGCTCCGGACGACGACCCCGACTTCCTGCGCGGCCTCTGAGGCTCCCCGCGCACGTTGGCAGCCCCGATAGGGCCTGACGACGACTGACGACGATCAGGGCGTGACGCCGCCGTAGGAGTGCAGGCCCGAGAAGTACACGTTCACGATCGTGAAATTGAAGATCACGCACAGGTACCCCACGATCGAGAGCCATGCGGCGCGGGCGCCGGTCCAGCCTCGGGTCGCGCGGGCGTGCAGGTAGGCGGCGTAGACCACCCAGATCACGAAGCTCCACACCTCCTTGGTGTCCCAGCCCCAGAAGCGGCCCCAGGCCTTCTCGGCCCAGATGGCGCCGAACATGACCGTCAGGGTCCAGCCCACGAAGGCGATCGTGTTGATGCGGTAGGCAAGGGTCTCGAGCGTGAGGGCGCTCGGGACGAGGCGCATGAACCCTCCGCGATCGGGCTCCCCAGCGGCGATCTTCGCCTCACGCCGGCCCTGGATCAGCTGCAGGACACCCATCGAGAAGGTCAGCGTGAAGAGCGCGGACGAGAGGACCGCGATCGAGACGTGGATGACGAGCCAGTAGCTCTGCAGTGCCGGGACGAGGTGCCCCACCGGGACGAAGAAGGCTACCGAGGCGGCGACCATCATGACCACCGCGAGGCCGAGCACGAACGTGCCGAGGAACCGCAGGTCGCGGCGGATGAGCACGGCGAGGAAGACCGCGACGACGATGAACGCGCCGGTCGTGCAGAACTCGTACATGTTGCCCCACGGCACGCGCCCTGCAGCAACGCCACGGGTCAGGACTCCGGCCGCGTGGATCGCGAGGCCGAGGGCGCTCAGCGCGACTCCCACACGGGCGGCCTTCCGCCGGTCGCGGTACTTCAGGTCGGACTCGGCGACCTCGGCGGTCGCTCCGGTCCGGGCGCCCTGCGCGCCACCCGCGGCCGGCACGGACGACGCCGCACTGTCACCGGCGGCGTCGACCGCTCCGGCGGCCCCTGCGGCACCGACGGCCGCAAGCGAGCGCTGCTTGCCAGCCTGGGCGGAGGCCGCAGAATCCTTGGCGTCCGCGAGCAGGGCGGCGTCGCGCTGGGCGACGCGCCCGCTCGTGGCCATGTCCCACGCGAAGGCGAGGAACGCCACCGTGTACGTTCCTGCCGCGAGCAGCATGAACAGCTCGCTGTACGCACCCAATGACTGGTTGATCGTGGAGAGCATCAGACGTCCTTCGCAGTGCTGGTCGAGTCGGGTCTGGTCGATTGGGAGCCGGTCGAATCCGGGCCGGTCGAATCCGGGCTGGTCGATCCGGGGGTGGAGGCCCCGGCGTTCCTGTCTGGCGGCGCCTCGGCGGAGACGCCCCACGCTTCGGCGAGCGCGGCCTTCACGGCGGCACCCTCCGCCGCGAGGCCGCCACGGTCCTCCCCGCGGGTGAGGAGACCGTACTCCACCATGGTGCGCCCATCCTCGTGCTGGCCCGCACGCACCCAGAGGCGGCGGCGTGAGAGGAACAGGGAGGCGATGAGCCCGGCGAGGGAGAACAGCGCGAAGCCGAGCGCCCATTCCTGCCCCGGGTTGTGGTGGATATCGAGCGCCACGTAGCGCTTGAGCCCGTCGAAGCTGATGGAGCCCTGACCGTCCGGAAGCGTGTACGTCTGGCCGGCGCCGAGCACGATGCCGCCCGCCGGCTTGTCGCGGCCGTTGACCTGGGAGAGCTTGGCGACGTCGAGGGCGTAGACGTTCTGCGGCTTGCCCTTGTCCAGGCCGAGGTCCCCCACGTAGGAGTTGAGGTTGAGCTGGACGTTGAGCGGATCCGGGTCTGCGCTGAACGCGACGCCGTTCTCGCCCATCTGGGACGTGGGCAGGAAGAAGCCGACGAATCCGAGCTGGGTCGGCTTCGCGTCCGGCGCCTTGACCACGATGGTCGAGGTGTAGACCGCGTCGGTGGGGATCGAGGGCACGGGTCCCTGGAAGGCGATCTGCCCGTCGCCGCCGCGGACCGTCACGACCGGAGCGTAGCCGTTCCCGACGAGGTACACGTTGGTCCCGCCGATCGAGACGGGATCGTTGACCTTGAGGACGCGGTCCTCCGAGGGGGCGTCAGGCGAGTCCTTCGTGGTGACCCTCGCCGTGAAGTCGAGCGGCTGGCCGAACTGCTTGACCGACTCGCGGTCGTAGCGGACCTCGAACTTGTCCAGCTGGAAGGAGTACGGCTGGAGCCAGCCCGACTGGAAGTTCGTGCCGGGGTTGAAGGTGTCGTAGCCGACGAGGGTGTTGACGAACGTCTCCCCCTCGACGAGGGTGCGCTGGCCGCTGTAGCCGAACAGGCCGCCGAGCGCCACCGAGACCAGCACCCCGACCAGGCCCGAGTGGAAGCAGAGGTTTCCGAGTTCCTTGAGGTACCCCTTCTCGGCCCCCACGGAGTAGAGCGCACGGTTTGGCAGGGCGCCGTCGGGCGTGCGGAGGTCCACGCGGTAGCCGCGCTTCTTCAGCAGCGCCGCGGCCTGCCCGGCGGCGTCGGCGGCGGCGAGGCCGCGGTCGGCGGGGACAACCAGCGTGCCGTACACAGGGAGGCGGGACAGCCGCGCAGGAGTGCGCGGGGGCTTGGACCGCCAAGCCTTCCAGTGGGCGATCGCCCGCGGGACAACGCACCCGATGAGGGAGATGAACAGCAGCAGGTAGACGGCGGAGAACCAGACCGACGAGTAGACGTCGAACATCTGCAGGGCGTCGAGGATCGGCCCGTAGTCCGCGTGGTCCTTGAGATACTGCGTGACGACGGCGGGGTTGGCCGGCCGCTGGGGGAACAGGGAGCCCGGAACGGCGGCGACCGCGAGGAGGAGCAGCAGGAAGAGCGCGGTCTTCATGCTCGTCAGCTGCGTCCACGCCCACCGGAGCATGCCGATGACACCGAGGGCCGGCAGCGCCACGTCGTCGCGCCGCGACTGCTTCCCGCGGCTCTTCGCGCCCTTGGGGGTCTTGGTCTTTGTCTCGGTCATCAAACGGGCAGCTCCACGGTTCCGATCCAGATCTGCAGCTGGCTGATCCAGTGGCTCCACACGCCGGAGACCATGAGGACTCCGACCAGGATCAGCAGCCCGCCGCCGGTCGCCTGCAGCGCGCGGCGGTGCTTCTTGAAGAAGGCCATAGCTCCGAGGCCTCGGCGGATGCCGAGAGCGATGAGCAGGAAGGGCACACCCAGTCCGAGGCAGTAGACGAACGTCAGCAGCGCGCCCTTGTAGGCGCTCGCCCCGTCGGAGAACGCGAGCAGCTGCACGGCTGCGAGGGTCGGCCCGATGCACGGCACCCAGCCCAGGCCGAACGTGATGCCGAGCAGCGGCGCGCCCCAGAGCCCCGCCGGGGGCCGGGCGTGGACGCGGGCCTCGCGCTGGAAGATCCCGAGGCCGCCCATGAAGACGATGCCCATGATCACGACGACGATGCCCAGCACCCGCGTGAGCCAGCCCGAGGAGATCGCGAGCCACGATCCGAGCTGGCCGAAGACGGCGCCCGTGGCGACGAAGACCGCCGTGAAGCCGAGCACGAACAGGCCGATGCCCGCGACCATGCGCCCGCGGCGCTGCTTCGCGAGGTCGACGCCGGTCAGGCCGGTCACATAGCCGAGGTACCCGGGCACGAGCGGGAGGACGCACGGGGAGAGGAACGAGACGAGCCCCGCAATGAGTGCCACCGGAAGCGCGAGCAGGAGGGAGCCGTTGAGGACGGTGTCGCTGAAGACGCCGCCCACGCTACTCGCCCACCGCGGACGTGATGAGGGCCTTGAGCGTGCCCTTCTCGAGCTGCCCCAGCACGCGCGAGGCCACGCGTCCCTGCTTGTCGAGCACGAGGGTGGTGGGGACGGCGCCCGGGGGGACCATGCCGGAGAGCGCGAGGAGGACCTGGCCGTCCTTGTCGTTGAAGCTCGGGTAGGTGATGCCGAAGTTCTGCTCGAAGGCCTGCGCGGTGCCCTGCTCGTCGCGGAGGTTCACCCCGTAGAAGGCGACGCCCTGAGCGGCGAACTCGGTGTGGAGGTCCCTGAGTTCGGGGGCCTCGACGCGGCACGGCGCGCAGGCTGCGAACCAGAAGTTCAGGACCGTGACCTTCCCCGCGAAGTCGGCGGAGTTCACCTTGGTGCCGTCGTACAGGGTCCCGGTGAACGCGACGGGCGGCTTGCGCGTCTCCTTCGCGTACTCGGTCACCGAGCCGTCGCCCGCCACGTAGTTCTTGTTGTCTCCCGCGCGGGCCTGAGAGGCCAGCGGGTCGTCCGCGGCGCAGCCCGAGAGCACAGCCGCGAGCCCGAGCGCGGTCGCCGCTCCTGCGGCGGAGAGGATCCGCCGGCGCGAGAGGCCGTTCGACTTGCCGGGGACGGGGGTCTGCTGGGTCATGCTCTTAGTTCTTCCGCGCATCATGCACCTGGAGTCGAGGCGGCTCCGGGGAGGAGCCGGGCGGCGGGTTCGGAGTAGCGGACGCGGATGACGGCGCCGGTGTCCGCGTCGATGTCGAGGGACGTGACCGAGGTCAGGGTGCACTCGCGGCGGCGGGGATCATGGGCGAGCCGGCGGCCCTCGGCCTTCAGCCGGGCGGCCCAGATGGGCAGCTGGTGCGCGACGAGGATCGCCTCGGCGCCGTCGCCCCCGCGTTCGACGGCGACGCGCGCCGCGTCCGCGACGGCCTCGAGCACGCGGGCTGCCTGCTCCTCGTAGGGTTCGCCCCAGGAGGGCCGGAGCGGGTTGACGAGGTAGCGCCAGTGCCGCGGCCGCAGGAGCTCGCCCTTGGTGACCCGCAGGCCCTCGAAGTGGTTCTCGGCCTCGATGATGCGCGGCTCCGTCTCCACCTCGAGTCCGAGCGCGGCCGCGGTGGGCGCCGCCGTCTCCTGGGCACGGGTCAGGGGCGACGCCGCGAGCAGGACGAACCGCGCGCCGTCGTGCGCCTGCCGCGCGAAGTGCTCGGCGAGGCACTCGGCCATCTCCCGGCCGAGCGCGGACAGGTGGAAGTCCGGCAGTCGGCCATAGAGCACCCGGGCGGGGTTGTGAACCTCGCCGTGGCGCAGAAGATGGACGGTGGAGGTGGGCATGACATCCAGTTTCTCAAAGGTTGCGGGCGGCAGCGAAATCGCAGGCTCGGCCCGCGCAGCCAGTTCTACGAGAGGTAGAACTATCACGCCTACCCGAGAGTTCCCTGCATGAACCGCATCACACCCCTTGTGCTTATATGCAAATGCATGCTTTGATGGATGCATCGTTTAGTTGACGCTTCAATCAACCTTCAAGGAGATGAGCCCCGTGACGCTGCCCCACGGCCTGACCACTGGAACCTGGAACCTCGACGCCTCGCACAGCGAGATCGGCTTCACCGTCCGCCACGCGGGCATCAGCAAGGTCCGCGGCCGGTTCGCGGACGCGACGGCGACGGTCGAGGTCGGGCACTCGCTCGCCGAGACCAAGGCCACCGCCTCCATCAAGACCGCCTCGTTCGACTCCGGCGACGCCAACCGCGACGCCCACGTCAAGGGCCCCGACTTCTTCGACGTCGAGCAGTTCCCCGAGATCACCTTCACTGCGACCTCGATCGAGGCGAACGGCGACGAGTTCGACGTGACCGGCGACCTCACGATCAAGGGCACCACCAAGCAGGTCACCATCGAGACCGAGTTCAACGGCGTGGCGGTGGACCCGTTCGGCAACACGCGCGCCGGCGTCTCGGGCGAGACGACCATCTCCCGCAAGGAGTTCGGCCTGACCTGGAACGCTGTGCTCGAGACCGGCGGTGTCCTGGTCTCCGACAAGGTCGTCATCTCCCTCGACCTCGCGTTCGTCGCCGCCCAGGCGTGACCCCTTCCGTCCCGGCCTCCGGGCCGAGACGACCGGCCCCGCTCCCGCTGAGGGGGCGGGGCCTTTCCATGTGGGCGACGGCCTCTAGTACGCATGTCCACGCGGGGATACAGTGACCGCCATGAGCACCCCGTATGAGCAGCCGGCCTCCGAGAGCCCCGAGGGCCAGGACCCGCACAGCCCGAATCCCCAGGGGCCGAACCCACAAGGTCAGAACCCGCAGGGCCCGAACCCCTACGGCCAGAACCCGCAGGGCCCGAACCCCTACGGCCAGAACCCTCCTCCTCCGCCGCCGCCCGGGACCGGCCCGTACGGGGGAGCTCCGGGATACGAGCAGCCGGGGTACGCGCAGCAGCCCGGGGGCCAACAGCCGGGAGGGTTCCGCTTCGAAATGCCGACGGACGCCCCGCGCAGCGTGCAGGACGTCATGCCGGTCGGGGGCCTCTCGGGCATCTTCACGACCAACGGGCTGCCGACAGAGCTCAAGGTGTCCTACTGGATCTGGCTCATCGGCGGAGCGCTCGGCGTGGTCTTCGGCCTCTTCGGCATCCTCGCAGGGCTCGCGGCCCTCGCGCTGGCGGGCGCGTTCGGGGCCCTCCTGCTCGTCCTGGTGCTCATCGGGCTCGTGCTCGCAGCGGCGCAGGTCATCCTCGCGATGAAGATGAAGGAGGGCAGGCAGTGGGCCCGCCTTGCCCTGTCCGGCGTCGCCGCCCTGAACCTGATCCTTGCGATCATGGCTTCCGGCGGCAACGGCGGCCCCAACTGGTTCGGGGCGCTCGTCTCGGTCACCGCCGCAGTCCTCATGTGGGTGCCCAATTCGCGGGCCTGGTTCGACGGAGTGGCGAGGCACGCCTGAGTCGCGGATGCGCCAGCGGCCAGAAGGTAGGCTGTGGTCAACGCGGCGGGGGCGCGCATCCGTTCCCGTCGGTCCTTCGATGATTGGACCCTCATGAGCACGCCCTCCGTCCCGCCCGGAAGCGAGCAGCCGGAGCGCCGGGAGACTGGCGACTCCGGTGGACAGCCCTCGGGCAATCCGCCCGAGCAGGGCCCGGGCACAGCCGGCCGGCCCGCGCCCCGCTACGGTCAATACGCTCCCGGGCACGAGGGCCAGCAGCCGCCCCAGTACGGCCAACCCCAGTACGGGCAGCCGCCCCAGTACGGCCAACCCCAGTACGGGCAGCAGCCGCCCCGGTACGGCCAAGGCCAGTACAGCCAGCCCCAGTACGGCCAAGGCCAGTACAGTCAGCCCGCGTATCCTCCGCCCTACGGCACCATGGCAGCTTTCGGCGCCCCGTCCCCAGAGCAGCAGCGGTCTGCCGTCCGGTCGGCGTCCGTGCTCATGTTCGCAACGGCGGCGGCGGAGCTCGTGATCGCCGTGATCGCCACCATCGTGGCTCTGGCGATCCCGGCCGACGCGCTTCGGGAGCTGTACGACCAGGCGAGCGGGTCGTCGTCGGGCATGTCCTTCGCGCAGTTCCGCCAGTTCATCAGCGGATTCGTCTGGTTCGCCCTCGCGTGCGTGGTCGTCAACGCCGCCGTGCTGGTCGTCTGCGGGATCTTCCTCCCGAAGGGGAGACGCTGGGCGCGCACCACCGGCACCATCTTCCTGTGCCTCACCATCGGCAGCGTCTTCTCGGGAGGCCTGTTCGCCCTCGTGACGATCGCGCTCGCGGTCGCGGCAATCGTGGCCCTCTTCCGGTCGCCGGTGACGGCGTTCCTCGCCGCGCAGAACCAGTTCGCCAACCCGTACTCGGGGCCCAAGGGCCCCTCCCTCGGAAACCCCTACGGACAGTGACGCCATGACCCAGCCCCACGGGAACCCGTACCCCTCCTCAGGCCAGCAGCCCCAGCCTCCGGCCTACCAGCCGATGCCCCCGCAGGGCTCGTACCAAGGACCGTGGCCGAGCCAGCTCCCGAGCGGTACCTTCCCGGGCATGCCCGTGGTCGGCCTGCAGCGGCCGGTCAGCCTGACCGTAGCGTTCTGGCTCATGGTGGCGTACGGGGTCCTGCCGCTCCTGAGCATCCCCTTCATCATCGAGTGGGCCGAGGCGTACATGCGGGACAGCATCGCGATGGCCGCTGCCCAGAGCGGCCGCAACGTCCCGCCGGGCTTCATGCAGCAGTTCACGTCGATGATGACGCCGATGGCGTGGGTCTCGGGGATCATCGGTGCGGGCATCGCCGTGCTGCTCGGTCTGGGGCTGCGCGCCGGAATGAACTGGGTGCGCATCCTGCTCACCGTGTGGGCCGGCCTCTCGCTGCTCAGCACCGTCGGCTCCTTCGCCCTCATGGCCGCCCTCGGCCTTCCCGCCCAGCTCATGTTCCCCCTCCCGGCGGGGGCCTACGCTGTCTCCTTCGCGACCGTTGCCCTCTTCCTCGCAGCGGTCGTCGTCTCGTGGCTGCCGTCCTCCAGCCGCTATGTCGCAGCCCGGCGCGCCGCCAAGCTCGGGGGCGGATACCTCCGCTGACCTGCCGCCTCACCAGCGCACGACGCCGGCCCACGCCTCAGCCGGGGCCCGGCACCCCAGGCGCGTGCCGCCGTCGTGCGTTCTCTGGGCGGGCTCTTCGGGCTGCGCCCAGATCGTGCTCCGTGGTCAGGCGGATTCCCCGCTCGGGTGGGCATCGTCGTCGTGCGCCGGTGCAGGCAGGCCGCTCTCCCCGCCCGACTCCCCGCGCTGAGCGTGGTAGGCGAGGATCTGGAGCTCGGTGGCCATGTCCACCTTCCGCAGGGTCACGCCCTCAGGAACCTGCAGGATGGTCGGGGCGAAGCTGAGGATGCTGCGGACGCCGGCGGCGACGACGCGGTCGCACACCGTCTGCGCGACCGACGCCGGCAGCGCGAGCACCGCCATGTTCGTGCGGGTCCGGTCGAAGATCGCCTCGAGGTTGGCGGCGTCGGAGACCCGCAGCCAGCCGACCTCGTTGCCGATGATCTGAGGATCGGTGTCCAGCAGCGCCACAACGTCGAACCCCCGGGTTCCGAACCCGCCGTAGCGGGCCAGCGCGCGACCCAGGTTGCCCGCGCCGACGATCGCGACCCGCCAGTGGCGCGTGAGGCCGAGAGCGGCCGAGATGTGCTCCTCGAGGTTCCCCACCTCGTAGCCGACGCCCCGCGTGCCGTAGGAGCCCAGCTGGGAGAGGTCCTTGCGGAGGGTCGCCGAGCTCACCCCGGAGGCGTCGGCGAGGGCGTCGGAGGACACTCGCTCGGTGCCGTCCGCGATGAAGGTGTTGAGGGCTCGCAGGTACACGGTGAGGCGGGCGACCACCGCAGGCGGGAGCCTCTTCCCGTCGGGCGCAGCGGCAGGCCCCTCGTTCCCCGTCCGGGCCCGTCCTGCCACCTGCACACCTCATTCCCTCGCGATTCCCTCGCGCGGAATCTTCCCTCACACGCGGCCGCTTCGGCGGCCCCATCCACTCTAGAACCGCCGCGAGGGCTCGGCCAAAAGCCCACGCGGCCCGCAGCGCCCCTGAGGCCTGCAGGGCAAGCCCGTCACGCGGCCCGCGCGGCCTCCACGATGCGGCGCAGGCGGGCCTCGTCGATGCGCCAGAAGTCGCGCTGGGTCCCGTCCACGAGGACCACGGGAACCTCCTCCGCGAAGCGGTCGTGGAGGGCGGCGTCGTCGTCGATGCTGCGCTCCTCCCAGGCAAGCCCCGCCTCGGAGGCGACGCGGGTGACGACGTCGCGCGCGTCGTCGCAGAGATGGCATTGGTGCTTCGTGACGAGGACGATCTCGGGCGTGCGCATGCGACCAACGGTAGCGCGCCGCCGCGCTGCGGGGCCCGTCGCTAGACTCGGACCATGCCCTTGGAGAGGAAGACGGCTGCCGGCGTGCGCGCAGCACAGCCCCACCGGCCGGGGGAGGCGGCGTTCTTCGACGTCGACAACACCCTCATGCGGGGCGCGAGCCTCTTCCACGTGGGACGCAAGATGTACGAGCGGGGGGCCTTCACGTTCCGCGACGCCCTGGGCTTCGCGTGGAAGCAGGCGGCCTTCATCTTCCGCGGCGAGAGCCTGAAGGACATCCACTCCATCCAGGCCTCGGCGCTGTCCCTCGCCGCGGGGATCCTCAGCGACGACGTCAGGAGCCTCGGGCACGAGGTGTACGACGAGTTCATCGAGTCCCGCATCTGGCCCGGCACGAAGGCCCTGGCCGAGCAGCACCTCCGCATCGGCCGGCGGGTCTGGCTCGTCACCGCCACACCGATCGAGGTGGCCTCGGTCATCGCGGAGCGGCTCGGCCTGACCGGGGCGCTGGGAACGGTGGGCGAAATCGAGGGCGGAGCGTACACGGGCCGGCTGGTGGGCGAGATCCTGCACGGGTCCGCCAAGGCCGAGGCCGTCGCCGAGCTCGCCGAGCGGGAGGGGCTCGACCTGCGGAGCTGCTGGGCGTACTCCGACTCGCACAACGACATCCCGCTGCTGACCATGGTGGGGCATCCTGTGGCGATCAATCCCGACACGCGGCTGCGCATGCACGCCCATGCGCGCAACTGGCCCATCTACGACTTCCGCTCGGGACGGCAGGCCGCCACCCTCGGGCTCAAGCTCGCCACCGTCGGAGGGGCCGCGTACGGCCTCTGGCGCGGCTACGCTCGGCTGCGCAAGTAGCGCAGCGTACGCGCCGCGGGGAACGGGGTGACCTCGGCGCCACACGCGGTGACCTCGGCGCCACACGCGGTGACCTCGGCGGCACACGGGGTGACCTCGGCGGGGACGCAACGAGGCCCGCCCCGGTCGGGGACGGGCCTCGTGTCACTGACACCCCCGGGCGGGGGCGGCGCGGCTACTTCTTGTTGCGGCGCTGGTGACGAGTCTTGCGGAGCAGCTTGCGGTGCTTCTTCTTGGCCATGCGCTTGCGGCGCTTCTTGATAACCGAACCCACGTAAAGTTCCTTACAGTAGTTGTCCCGGCTGCTGGCCGGACGCGCGCACAGGGCGGCTTCAACCAACTGCTGGTGACGTGACGTTAAACGTTCCTGAACAGAATACCGTACCCGTCAGGCGGTCTCGCTCCGGCCGTCGACCACAGCGTTCTTCAGGTACTGCTCGACGGCCGCTTCGGGAACCCGATAGGACCGCCCGAACCTCACCGCCGGCATCTCCCCCGAGTGGACCAGCCGGTACACCGTCATCTTGGACACGCGCATCATCTCGGCGACCTCAGCGACGGTGAGGAAACGCGAGGAAGAGAAATCCATCGCAGTCATGCAAATTACTTTAGTGGCTGGAGTGGCTCCTGTGAACGCGGCGTGTCCGGGCAGCTTCCGCGAGCCGCTCCAGGACCTCCCCGGTGACGTCCCACTCCATGCACTTGTCGGTCACGCTCTGGCCGTAGACCAGCTGTGTGCGGCCAGCCGCAGGCTCGACGACGTCGAGCGCCTGGGCTCCGCCGACGAGGAAGCTCTCGAGCATGACGCCGGCCACGGCCTCGGCCGCGTCGCCCCCGTTCGCAAGCTGGGCGCCGATCTCGAGGGCCACCTCGGCCTGGCGGTGGTGGTCCTTGCCGCTGTTGGCGTGGCTCGCGTCCACGATGAGTCGGGGGTTCAGGCCCTTGCCGGCCATCGCCGTGGAGGCGGCCAGGACCTGGTCGGCCGAGTAGTTCGGGCCGTCGGATCCCCCGCGGAGGATCACGTGGGTGTCGGCGTTGCCGGCCGTCGAGACGAGCGACGCGCGGCCGGCGTCGTCGATCCCCAGGAACGCCTGAGGCGCGGAGGCGGCGCCGCACGCGTCGATCGCCACCTGGAGGCCGCCGTCGGTCCCGTTCTTGAAGCCGACCGGCATGGACAGGCCGGAGACGAGCTGGCGGTGGATCTGGCTCTCGGTGGTGCGGGCGCCGACCGCGCCCCACACGATGGCGTCTGCGGTGTACTGCGGGCTGATGGGCTCGAGGAACTCCGTCGCGGTGGGCAGGCCCAGCTCGAGCACGCCGAGGAGGAACTCCCGGGCGGCACGGAGCCCGGCCGCGATGTCGTGGCTGCCGTCGAGGTGCGGGTCGTTGATGAGGCCCTTCCAGCCCACCGTGGTCCGCGGCTTCTCGAAGTAGGTCCGCATGACGACGAGGATGTCCTCGCGCAGGTCGCGGGCGACGGCGGCGAGTCGCCGTGCGTAGTCGAGGCCCGCCTCGGGGTCGTGGATGGAGCAGGGGCCCACGATCACCAGGAGGCGGTCATCGAGGCCATCCATGATGGCCCTCACCTCGTCGCGTCCGCGGGCCACGGTGCGCTGCGCCTCCCCGGCGAGCGGGAGCTCGGCCAGGAGCTCACCCGGGGTGGGGAGCGGGGTGAACTCGGCGACGCGGAGGTTGTTGGTCGTCGAGGAGGCGACGCCGGCTGCCGGGGCTGCTGTTGCGGTGAGCGGGTTCATGGGGTCCTGTCCTCGTCTGTGACAGGCCCCGAAGGACCAGAGCCTGCCGCTGGAATGGCAAAGGGCAAGGACCGTGAGGTCCCTGCCCTGTTGGCTCTGGAGTCGGTACGCGAAATCCTACGCTTGGCCCTCCAGAGCCAACGCAAAATACGCATACCAACGCTTGATCATGCGCTCACCATAGCGGGCGCCGCGTCCGCAGTGCAAACGTGCGCCCGCATGGTGGACAGGAGACCCGTGCGCCAGATGAGGCCGTCAGATGAGGCCCTGGGCGAGCATCGCCTTGGCCACCTTGACGAAGCCGGCGATGTTGGCGCCCAGCACGTAGTTCCCGGGCTGCCCGTATTCCTCGGCCGTCGCGGCGCAGCGGTCATGGATGCCGACCATGATCTCGCTGAGGCGCTCCTCGGTGTGCTCGAAGGTCCACGAGTCGCGGCTCGCGTTCTGCTGCATCTCGAGGCCCGACGTCGCGACCCCGCCGGCGTTCGCGGCCTTCCCGGGGCCGAACAGGACGCCGGCCTTCTGGAACACCGCCACCGCCTCGGGCGTGGACGGCATGTTCGCTCCCTCGGCCACGACCTTCACCCCGGCCTTGACGAGACGGACTGCGGCAGCCTCGCCGAGCTCGTTCTGGGTCGCGCAGGGAAGCGCCACCTCGGCGTCGACGTCCCAGACGCTCCCTCCCTCCACATAGGCCACGGCCGAGCCGCGGCGGAGGGCATAGTCCTTGAGCCGCCCCCGTTCGACCTCCTTGATCTGCCGGAGGAGGTCGAGGTCGATTCCGTCCTCGTCCACCACATAGCCGGACGAGTCCGAGCAGGCCACGACCTGCGCTCCGAGCTGCTGGGCCTTCGCGATGGCGTAGATCGCGACGTTGCCGGATCCGGACACGACGACGCGGCGGCCCTCGATGCTGCGCCCGCGGGTCTTGGCCATCTCGTTCGCGAACAGCACGGTGCCGTAGCCGGTCGCCTCGGGGCGGACGAGGGATCCGCCCCAGGAGAGCCCCTTGCCCGTGAGCACGCCGGACTCGTAGCGGTTGGTGATCCGCTTGTACTGGCCGAACAGGTAGCCGATCTCGCGACCGCCCACGCCGATGTCCCCAGCGGGCACGTCCGTGTACTCGCCGATGTGGCGGTAGAGCTCCGTCATGAAGGACTGGCAGAACCGCATGACCTCCGCGTCGGACCGCCCCCGGGGATCGAAGTCGGAGCCGCCCTTGCCGCCGCCGATCGGCATGCCGGTGAGGGCGTTCTTGAAGATCTGCTCGAAGCCGAGGAACTTGACGATGCCGAGGTACACCGAGGGGTGGAACCGGAGGCCGCCCTTGTAGGGACCGAGGGCGGAGTTGTACTCGACGCGGAAGCCGCGGTTGATCTGGACCTTGCCCGAGTCGTCGGTCCACGGCACGCGGAAGATGATCTGCCGCTCCGGCTCGCAGAGCCGCTCGAGCACTGCCGCCTCAACGAACTCCGGGTGCCGGTCCATCACTGGGCCGAGGCTCTCGAAGACCTCGTCCACGGCCTGGTGGAACTCGACCTCCCCTGGGTTGCGGGCCAGAACCTGGTCCCGGGCGGCAAGCAGCTTCGCGTGCATGGTGACCCTTCGTTGTCGGTGCGATGCCCGGTATACCCCACGGGCACCGCAAGTATTCCAGAAACGAAACGGTCAAGTCACAGGCCGCAACCCGGTTGCTAAGCTGGGCGGAGCCCACCGACGGAGGTTCCATGGCCCGCACGAGCACCCGTGCTTCCGGCCGCGCCACGATCGCACATGTTGCCGCGGAGGCCGGCGTCTCCCGGGCCACCGTGTCCCGGGTGATGAACGGGCTCTCGACGGTGGACCCGGCGATCGGGGAACGCGTCCGCGCCGCCGCGGCGAAGCTCAGCTACTCCCCCAGCACGGTGGCGCGCAGCCTCGCCATCGGGCGCACGCAGACCGTGGCGATCGTGGTGCCGGACCTCGCGAACCCCATGTTCCAGGAGACACTGCGCGGCCTCTCGCGCGCCGCCGCCCGCGAGGGCTACCGGGTCCTCGTCGCGGACTCGGTGGAGAACCCCGCCGAGGAGGTGATCCTCGCGCGTGAGGCACGACGCCGGTGCGACGGTCTCGTGCTCGTCGCGCCTCGCATGGACGGCGCGCAGCTTGAGGAACTCCTGCCCGATCTTGCACCGGTCGTCCTCGTCAACCGGACCACGGGGATCCCCGGCGTGCCCGTGCTCGCCGTCGACTACGCCTCGGGCATCCGCGCCATGGTCGCCCACCTCGCCCAGCTGGGCCACCGGCGCATCGCCTACGTCGCGGGACCGAGCGCGAGCGCCGGGGACCGTGCCCGCCGCGAGGGCCTCGGCCATCCCCTCCCCGAAGCAGCGGGGACCGAGGTCGTGGTGATCCCCTGCGGGGCGATGTTCGAGGACGGCTACTCCGTGCGGGACGAGGTGCTCCGCTCGGGCGTGACCGCTGCGGTGTGCTTCAACGACGTCGTGGCCATGGGCCTGCTCGGCGCGCTGCACGAGGCCGGGGTTGCAGTCCCGGAGCAGCTCTCCGTCACCGGCTTCGACGACATCGCCTTCGCGCGCTACACGTCGCCGGCCCTCACCACGGCGTCGGTCCCCCAGACGCAGCTCGGCGAGCAGGCGTGGGACCGCCTCTCCGCGCTGCTCGACGGCCAGGCGCCCCCGCCCGACGTCGACATCAAGCCCCGGCTTGAGCCCAGGGCCAGCTCCGGGCCAGCGCTGGCCCCCTGACGCGCCTCACCAGACCCGGCGCACCTGACACAGCATGCACGCCAGGGGCCCCGCTCCCGCGCGTGCGGGAGCGGGGCCTGGACGCCGTCGCTACTTCTTGTGGACGAGGTAGATGGCGCCGGTCGTGACGTCCTCCTCGAGGGCCTCGAGGGTGCGCCCCCGCGTCTCGGGAACCTGGGTGTAGATGAAGACCAAGGCAGCGATGCCGACGACGCCGAACAGGAAGAAGGTCCCGGTGATCCCGACGGCGGCGACGAGGCTCGGGAAGAACAGGCCGAGGAACGCGTTGGCGATCCAGAGGCAGAACACGGAGACTCCGATCGCGAAGCCGCGGATGTGCAGCGGGAAGATCTCCGAGAGCATGACCCACACGGCGATGTTCAGGAACGTCTGCATCGAGCCGACGAACGCGACCACGAGGAACAGGATCACGAACGGGCGGGCGGCGTTGCCGACAGGCAGCAGGATGGAGGCCGCGCCGATGAGGAAGTGGCAGACGGTCGTGAGGGCGAAGCCGATGAGCAGCGTGGTCCGGCGGTTCATGGTCTGCATGTTGCGCAGGGCAATGACACCTCCCACCACGGCGATGACGCCGGGGGCGATGTTGGCGATCAGCGCGGCGCTGGAGCTGAAGCCGGCCTCGACGAGCACGGACTGGCCGTAGTACATGATCGAGTTGATGCCGGTGAGCTGCTGGGCCACGCCCAGGCCGATCCCGACGAGCACGATCCGCAGGATCCACTTGTTCTTCAGGGCGCCCCAGCCGCTGCTCCGGGAGACCTTCTCCTCGTCGGCGAGGTGCTTCACGTCGGCCATCTCCGCCACGGCCCGCTCGGGGGAACGCACCGTCATCAGGACTTCGAGGGCGTCAGCAGCCCGGCCCTTCGAGAGGAGCCAGCGCGGAGACTCGGGCACGCGCAGCATGCCGACGAACAGCGCGACGGCGGGAAGCGCGGCGACGGCAAGCATGACGCGCCACACTCCGCCGTACTCGCCCCAGAGGTTGCCGATCACGGCGTTGACGGCGAATGCGGCGAGCTGGCCGATCACGATCATGAGCTCGTTGCGGCCGGCGAGGGAGCCCCGGATCTCGTAGGGGGCAAGCTCGGCGAGGAACACGGGGACGACCGTGGACGCGCCGCCGACGGCGAGTCCCAGGATCACGCGGCCCAGGACCATGACCCCGAAGTTCGGGGCGAAGACGCAGGCCAGGGCACCCGTGAGGAACATGACGGCCAGCAGGAGGATGGTCTTCCGGCGTCCCCACGCGTCGGAGAGGCGTCCGCCCGCCATCGCCCCGGCAGCGGCGCCGAAGAGCAGCGAGCTCGTCACGATGCCCTCGGTGAGCGGGGTCAGCCCCAGCTCCTCGGTCATCGGGCGCAGCGCCCCGTTGATCACGCCGGTGTCGTAGCCGAACAGCAGGCCGCCGAACGTCGCGACCATCGCGACGACGCCGAGCCTCTTGCTGTGGGGCCCGGCCGTGAGGGCCGGGAGCGTGCCGGGCGCTTCGGCCGGGGCGATCCGTTGCGATGTTGCCATCATGACTCCTTCGTCGTGACCGAGGTCTGGGACTTGCGCTGGTGCGCTGGATCACATCCAACGCTAACGCGCGAAAGGCAGTATGTAAAGACAAAATGCCAAACTCCTCACCGAACGCATGCGAGGATGGCCGCGTGAGCTTTCCCGCCGCATCCGGACGCCGGCGTCCCGTGACCCAGGAGGACGTCGCACGCGCCGTCGGGGTGTCCCGGACCCTCGTGTCCTTCGCGTTCCGCGGCGCCCCCGGGGTGAGTCCTGAGACGCGGGACGCGATCCTCGAGGCCGCCCGGCGGCTCGGCTACCGCCAGAATGTCCTCGCCGCCGGCCTCGCGAGCAAGCGGGCCTCCGCCGTCGGGCTCTACCTCCTGGACCTGCACAACGAGGTCTACGCGGACATCTTCGCCGGCGTCAGCGAGGCCCTCAGCGACGGCGGGCATCGCCTGATCCTCGGCGTGACGGACAGCCCCAGCGGATCCGGACGCGCGGCGGCGGACTCGCTCATCGAGGCCCGTATCGGCGTCCTGATTGCGGCGACCCTGACCGATCCGGATGCCTACGTCCGCGAGCTCACGCAGACGGTCCCGGTGGTCAACGTCGCCCGGCTGGTCTCTGGCGTCGACAGCATCTACTCCGATGACCGTGCCGGCGCATCCGCCGCAGTGTCGCACCTCCTCGGCCTCGGCCATAGGCGCATCGCGCACATGGCGGGGCCGCCGCACGAAGGGCACCTCGAGCGCCGCAGGACGTACGAGCGCCTCATGGTCGCCGCCGGGCTCGAGCCCCGGGTCGTGCAAGCGCAGGACTACACCCAGGAGGCCGCCGAACGCGCAGCCCACGCCCTCCTCGCCGCACCCGAGCGCCCCACCGCCGTCTTCGCGCACAACGACGAACTCGCGCTGGGCGTCCGCGAAGCGGCCTACGCGCTCGGGCTCCGGGTCCCACAGGACCTGTCCCTCATCGGCTACGACAACTCGCGGCTGGCCCGCCTCCACGGGATCGACCTCACGTCCGTGGACCTCCACGCCCGGGAGCTGGGGAAGGCCGCGGGCGAGGCAGCGCTCCAACGGCTCGCCCAGCCCGAGGCCCCCGCCATGGAGAGGCGCTCCGAGCCGCACCTCGTCCTCCGCGCCTCGACCGGTGCCCCCGCCCGCAGCTGACCCCCGCCCCCGTCTGGGGGTCACCTCCTGCGAGTCGCCTCCTGAAGGTCACCTCCTGAAGGTCACCTCCTGGGAGTCACATCCCGAGAGCCGACGCCGCCGTCACCGCCCTTCACAGCACGGGCCCCCGATTTGACCGGCCCTCGCACTTCGTCAAAGATGATCCGCAGGGCAACGCTCGCGTGGCCCCCGTGCGCTCAAGAAATGGGCATCCGCTATCCACGCGGCCACGCCCCCCGCAGTGGCTGCTGCCCTGAAGGAGCGCACCAATGGCCGCCCGGCCTCAGAACGACGACGCCACGCACGACTTGATGCACCTGCTGCTGGCATGCTCGTCGCTCACGGCCTTCCTCCCCGCGCTCGCGGAGAGGACACACCGGCGGTTGGCCTCCCTCGGAACGCATGACTGTGCCCTCATCCTCCGCCGCCGCAACCGGCCCGCGATCACAGGCGCCAGCAGCGAAGCGCTCGCGGCCGTCGTCGAGGAGCGGCTGTCCGACGACGACCAGCGGCTCGCCGCCGCCCTCGAGCGCTCCCAGCTGACGATGGAACCCCGCCTGCCCGCGTCCTGGACCTCGGGGATGGCGTGGGGCGTCGACGCAGGCCTCCTCGTGGTTCCCGCCCCGGCGGGCTCCTCCGCGGCGGCGGCACTCGCCGTCGTGGGTACCGACCCGGTCGACGACGACGCGCGGCGCACGCTGCTGGCCGCCGTCGGACGTGTGCGCAATCAGGCCTCCTGGGCCCTCCAGCTCGCCGTGAGGCTCAGCGACTGGAACGAGCTCGCCGAGCACCGCGCCCAGGCCATGCAGAACCGCACCGTCATCGATGTGGCGATCGGCGTAATCATGGCGCAGAGCCGCTGCTCCGCCGCGGAGGCCTTCGATGTCCTCCGGCGCGCCTCGAACAACCGCAACGTCAAGCTGCACACGGTCGCCGCTGAGCTCGTGCAGCGCATCCACCCCGCCCTGCCGGAGACCGCTTTCAGCGAGTGAGGCGGTCCTGACGGCGGGCTGCGCGGCAGGAGTCGGGACTTTTGGCCCTCCAGAGCTCCAGACCGGTGCGCGGACGGCGGGACGGCCAGCCATCATGGGCTCATGGAACTCCGCGAGCTCAGCCGCCGTGCCACAGCCCTCGTCCCCGCCGATGGACGACGGCGGGCCATCCTCGGGATCTGCGGGCCGCCCGGGGCGGGCAAGACGACGCTCGCGGAGGACCTGGTCCGGAGCCTCACGGACAGCCATGGGGAGCGCTGGGCCGTCCACGTGCCGATGGACGGGTTCCACCTCGCCGACGTCCAGCTCCGGCAGCTCGGGCTGGCGGACCGCAAGGGCGCCCCCGAGAGCTTCGACCCCGACGGCTACGCCGCGCTGCTGGGCCGGCTAGCCTCCGGCAGCGGCGCGGTCGTGTACGCCCCGGGGTTCGAACGCGACCTCGAGCAGCCCATCGCCGCGGCGATCGCCGTTCCTCCCGAAACGCGCCTGGTGGTCACCGAGGGGAACTACCTTCTCCTCGAGGACCCCCAGTGGGCTGCCGCGCGGTCCTGGATGCGTGAAGTCTGGTACGTGGACGCGGATCCCGCCCTGCGGCGGGAACGGCTCATCGCCCGCCATGTCCAGTTCGGCAAGACGCCGGAGAACGCGCGGGAATGGGTGCTCCGCGCAGACGAGGCCAACGCCCGGCTGGTGGAAGCCACGAGACACCGCGCGGACGTGGCGGTGGGACAGCCGGGCGGTTTCAGGTGGGGCGCCTTTGGGGAGTGGACGTGTACCCGTCCCTCGAAGGAGTGATCCCGTGAGCCAGCGACATTCGGCGAGCGCCAGCACGTCCGGCAGAACCGGAGCGTCTGACGACGCGAGCACCTCGAGCACCGCAAGCACCGACAAGGAGATGACGGCGCCGGACCCCAATGACTCCCGGAAGCCGAAGAGTCCGTCCAAGGTCACCAAGCCCTCGTGGAAGTTCATCGTCAAGAAGACGTTCCGCGAGTTCAGCCGGGACCAGTGCCCCGACCTCGCCGCGGCCCTGACCTACTACGGCATCCTCTCCCTCTTCCCAGCGCTTCTCGCGCTGGTCTCCCTCCTTGGC
This sequence comes from Sinomonas sp. B1-1, assembly GCF_050474465.1. Taxonomy (NCBI): domain Bacteria; kingdom Bacillati; phylum Actinomycetota; class Actinomycetes; order Micrococcales; family Micrococcaceae; genus Sinomonas; species Sinomonas sp. B1-1. Next base: position 48,965 of record NZ_JBCHVF010000012.1, read on the forward strand.
CTCTTCGGGCAGGCCGAGACGACAACCAACGGCGTGATGGACATCATCGAGAGTGTGGCGCCGGGATCGACGGCTGACACGGTCCGCAAGCCGATCGAAGAGCTCGTCCACAGCCCCGCCGCCGGCCTCGCGCTCGTCGGCGGCGTCGTGGGCGCCCTCTGGTCCGCCTCGGGCTATGTGGGAGCGTTCGGCCGTGCCATGAACCGGATCTACGAGATCGACGAGGGGCGGCCCTTCATCAAGCTGCGCGGCACCATGCTCGGCGTGACGGTCGCCGGCGTCGTCGTCGCGGCCGTCGTCTCGGCGATGCTGGTGCTCAGCGGGCCGGTGGCCAAGGCCGTGGGCGGCGCCATCGGGCTCGGCGACGTGGCGGTGATGGTCTGGGACATCGCCAAGTGGCCTGTCGCCATCGCCCTCGCGATCTCGCTCATCGCGGTCCTGTACTACTTCACGCCGAACGTGCGCCAGCCGAAGTTCCGCTGGATGAGCCTCGGTTCCCTGATCGCGCTCCTGGTCTTCGCGATCGCCACGGCCGGGTTCGGCTTCTACGTGGCCAACTTCGCGAACTACAACAAGACCTACGGCGCACTCGGCGGCGTCATCATCCTGCTCCTGTGGGTCTGGCTGCTGAACATGTCCCTGCTCTTCGGTGCGGAGTTCGACGCCGAGGTCGAGCGTGGGCGCGAGCTCCAGGCCGGCATGGAGGCGGAGAAGACGCTCCAGCTGCCACCGAAGGACACCAAGGCCTCGGACAAGCGGCAGAAGCAGGAGGAGCAGATGATCCGCGACGGCGAGGCCCTGCGCGAGAACCGCGGCGAGCGGCCGGCGGAATAGGAGCCGGCGCGACCCGGCTCAGGACGGTCTCGGGGCCCGCCCCGATCCCCTACAGTGGGGGATCGGGGCGGGCCCCAGCCGTGTCAAACGGCCTCGAGCACGCTCACATAGTTCGCGATCGCGAGACCGCCCATGTTGTGCACCGCCGCCCGCCCGGCCCCGGGCAGCTGCATCTCCCCCGCCGTCCCGGACAGCTGCATGGCTGCGACCACATGCTGCGACACCCCCGTCGCGCCGACGGGATGGCCCTTGGCCTTCAGCCCGCCCGAGAGGTTCACCGGCAGCCGGCCGCCGCGGTACACCGACCCGTCCCCGACCGCCACGCTCCCCTTCCCCCGCTCGGCCAGGCCCATCACCTCGTACATGATGAGCTCAGCGATGGTGAAGCAGTCGTGCACCTCGGCGAGGTCCAGGTCCGCGAGGCCGACGCCCGCCATGCCGAGGGCGCGGGCCCACGCGGCGCGGCTGCCCGCGAACTCGAGCGGGTCCCGCTTGGCGGCGGGGAGGAAGTCGTTCGCGTGCCCGAAGCCAGCCACGCGCACGGGGGCGGCCGCGGCGCCCGACGGCGCGTGGCCGGCCGAGAGGACGAGGGCAGCGGCGCCGTCGGACACCGGCGAGCAGTCGGTGCGGCGCAGCGGCGCGTCGACCATCGGGTTCTTCTCGGAGACCGTCCGGCAGAACTCCTCGCCGAAGTCCCGGTGCATGTGGGCGTACGGGTTGGCCATGCCGTTGCGGTGGTTCTTGGCGGCGATCGAGCCGAGCACGTCCGAGACGGGGCCGTAACGGTCCTCGTACGCCCGGGCGACCTCGGCGAACAGGCCGGTGAAGCCCGTGCGCGACGGGTGGCCCGCCGACTCGTAGCCCGCGCCCAGCAGCGCGGCGCCCACGACCTCGGGCCCGGCCGCGGTCATCTTCTCGGCCCCGACCACGAGCACGTTGCGGGCCGTGCCCGCCAGGAGCGCCTTGACGCCCTGCTGGAACGCCCCGGACCCGGAGGCGCAGGCGTTCTCCACGCGGGTCGCCGGTACGTTCGCCAGCTCGTCCGAGACCTGCAGCGCGAGCGAGGAGGCGAACGCGAGCGGGACCATGCCGGCGTTGTAGGTGCCCACATAGACCTCGTCGATCTGGCCGGGCTCGAGCCCGGAGTTCGCGATGGCCTCGCCTGCCGCCGCGACGAGGAGCGATTCCAGCGTCTCGCCCTCGAGCTTGCCGAACCTCGTGTGGGCCCACCCGGCGATGAGGACGTCCGTTCCGAACTGGTCCTTGAGCGGCATCAGCGGGTCGCCTCCGCGAGGGCCTCGGTGCCCGTTGCGGCGGCGGCCTCGAGGTCGACGTCGAAGGCCGCGCCGGTCTTCTCCCGCAGCTCCTCGATCCCGACGCCGGGGGCGAGCCGCGCGAGCGTCAGCCGCCGCGCGCCGTCGTGCGCCGTCACGATGTCGAAGACCGCGAGGTCCGTGATGATGCGGTCCACCACGCCGACCCCCGTGAGGGGGAGCGTGCAGTCGGCGACGATCTTGGGGGTGCCGTCTTTGGCGACATGCTCGGTGAGCACGACGACGCGTGGCGTCCCGGCGACCAGGTCCATGGCCCCGCCCATGCCCTTGACCATCTTGCCGGGGATCTGCCAGTTCGCGAGGTCGCCGGAACCGGAGACCTGCATGGCGCCGAGGATCGCCACCTTGACGTGTCCGCCGCGGATCATGCCGAAGCTCGTCGCCGAGTCGAAGATGGAGCCGCCGGGAAGGATGGTCACGGTCTGCTTGCCGGCGTTGATGAGGTCGGCGTCCTCGTCGCCCTCGTAGGGGAACGGGCCCATGCCGAGCAGACCGTTCTCGCTCTGAAGGTGCACGGTCACGCCATCAGGCAGGTGGTTGGCCACGAGGGTCGGGATGCCGATCCCGAGGTTCACGTAGTCGCCGTCGGAAAGCTCGGTGGCGGCGATGGCCGCCATCTCGTCGCGGGTCCAGGGCATGGAGGTCTCCTTGGGAAGTCGAAGTCTGTAAGTGAGGTTCTGGGGGTCACCTTCTGGAGGTCACCTTCTGGAGTTCACCTTCTGGAGGTCACCTAAGGTGACCCTCAGGAGGTGACCCCCCAGAGGGAGACAGGGGGTCAGCCGGCGACGGTGGCCGCCGCCTTCTGGGCCTCTGGCCGCGGGCGGGTCGTCACCTGCTCGATGTGCTTCACGCGCTCCGTGGCCTGGACGAGCCGCTGGACGTAGACGCCGGGGGTAACGATGTGGTTCGGGTCCAGCTCCCCGGCGGGCACGATGTGCTCGGCCTCGGCGATGGTGAGCCGGCCTGCCGTCGCGGCGACGGGGTTGAAGTTCCGGGCGGTGTAGCGGTAGACGAGGTTGCCCGCGGTGTCCGCGGTGTGCGCGTGGACGAGCGCGACGTCGGCCACGATCCCCCGCTCCCGCACGTACAGCTCGCCGTCGAACGTCTCGTGCGGCTTCCCCTCGGCGACGAGGGTGCCCACGCCGGTCTTCGTGTAGAAGGCCGGGATGCCCGCGCCGCCCGCGCGGAGCCGCTCGGCGAGGGTGCCCTGCGGCGTGAACTCGACCTCGAGCTGTCCGGCGAGGTACTGCTCCGCGAAGAGCCTGTTCTCCCCGACGTAGCTCGCGATGACCTTCGCGACCTGGCCGGCCTCGATGAGCACGCCCAGGCCCTTCCCGTCGACACCCATGTTGTTCGAGACGACGGTGAGGTCCCGGACCCCCGAGTCGCGGACGGCGTCGATGAGGTCGGCGGGGATCCCGCTGAGGCCGAAGCCTCCGACTGCTAGCGTCATCCCGTCGGCGAGCGCTCCGGCCAGGGCCTCGGTGGCGTCCGTGTGCAGCGTGGGCATGTGCTCCTCCTCGAGCTGGCGGTCTATCCACGTTGTGGACTGTTCTGATGAGCGAGCCTAGGCAGGATGTCGCGTGCGTCACAACCGTTCCCCCGCCCAAGTGTTCACTTGATGGCAGTCCACCCCTAGAATGTCCACAATGTGGCTGATTTCCGGGAGGAGCGCATCGTGAGCGATATCCAGGGCACGCAGGTGGTGGGACGGGTCGCCCTGCTGATGCGCATCGTGGCGAAGGCGGGCGGCACCGGCCTCTCGCTCCCGGGGATCGTCCGCACCTCGGGCCTCTCCCGCCCGACGGTCCACCGGCTCCTCAAGGCCCTGGCCGCGAACGGCCTCCTCGACCTCGACGAGGCATCCGGCCGATGGCACCTCGGGCCCGAGCTCTACGTCATGGGCACGGTCGCGGCCGGCCGCTTCGCCGTCGAGCACCTCGCCCGGCCCGCCCTGCGCCGGCTCGCCGAGGCCACCGGCGAATCCGCGTTCCTCTCGATCCGCCGCGGCGAGGAGACCGTCTGCCTGGCCCGGGAAGAGGGCAGCTTCCCCGTCCGCTCGTTCGTGCTCTACGAGGGCGTGCGCTTCCCCCTCGGCGTCGCGTCGGCGGGCATCGCGATCCTCGCCTTCCTGCCCGAGGCGGAGGCGGAGGCGATCATCGATGACGACGGCGAGCGCACCGAGCGCTTCGGGCCCACCCACGCGGCTGGTCCCCTGCGGGATCGGCTGGCCCAGACGCGCGAGCTGGGCTACTCGGTGAATCCGGGACTCGTCGTGGAAGGGTCCTACGGCCTCGGGGCAGCGGTGTTCGACCCGGCCGGGCGCCCCGCCTGGGCGCTGTCGCTCACGGGCATCGAGCCGCGCTTCCGGCCCGGGCGGCGCGAGGAGCTCGGCGAACTGCTCCTGGCGGAGGCCCACAGGCTCTCGACCGCGATCGCCGCGCCGAGGCCCTGAACCAGGCCCCGGCGCGGGCGCTGACGGGCGCCGTGGGGGTCAGCCTCCCCAGACGTCTCCCGCGGCAAGCCGGACCATCTGGGCCTGGGCGTCCTCATGGCTGAGCCCGGCCTGAACCAGGCTCTCCAGCCCGCGTCCGTGGGCCCGGCGCTCGCGCGACCCGTGGGAGTGCAGCTCGGCGCGGTGCGGCAGCACGAGTCCCCCTTCACCGGGGTGAGGACCGCCTCCGTGAGGCCCGCCGGTGTGGGGGGCGGGGTGCTGGGCGGCGGACGGACGGGCGGTGGCTCGATGCATGTCTTCAGTCCTCGGCTTCGGTCGGGCCCCGGAGGGCGTCACGGTCGTGAGCAGTGGACCGGGGGTTGAGGCCTGAGGCGAGGCAACGTCGCGCCGCCAAGCAGGACTGCGGGACGTCCTCGGTCCCTTGCCGCATGCACGGTTCGGCCTCCGTCATCGAAGGGAGGCGCGTCTTCCATAGGATCGCCGAATCGCCGGCGCCCCGGACAGGGCCGAAAGACCCTAGCGCCTATTTGCCCCGGCGCCCGAACTTCGGCAGGTTCGCCATGATCTCGGTGGCGCGGGCGGCAGCACGCTCCACGGTGCGCTCCACCGTGCGCTGGATCTGGGCAGGCCGGCTGTGGTCGCCCGCCGCCGACGGCTTCTGGACCGGGGCAGGCACGACGGCGGCCGGCACCAGGACGAGCTCGTCGCCGGTCGTCGTGGTCGCCTCGATCGGCTCGGCCCGTGCCAGCGGGGCCTCCCGGACCTCAGCCGCCGCCGGTTCCGGACGGCCCATCGGGCTCGCCAGGCTGTCGGCGGCGCCGAGGCCATCGTCAGCGTGCCGGCCGTCCGCCGCGGCGAAGGCAGCGTCCGCAACCGTGGCGTCCGCCAGAGCAACGCCGCCCGCCAACGCGAGGCCGTCCCGACCCCGCGTGCCATCCTCGGCCGCCGCGGCGGGCGAGGAGGCGTCGGGAGCCGGGGACTCCGGCGTCGTGCGCAGGCCGGCGAGCCAGGCGCCGACGTCGTCGAGCGGCTCGAGCCGGAGGGTGTAGTACCGCTTCTGTCCCACGGCGCGGGTGGTGACGAGGCCGGCGTCGCGGAGGACCTTGAGGTGCTTGGACACCGTCGGCTGGCTCGCAGCCAGCGCCTCGACGAGTTCGCCCACCGCCTTGTCCCCCGACCGCAGCGTGTCCAGGATGTCCCGGCGGGTGCGGTCCGCGATGACGGCGAAGATGTCAGTCACCATGCCTCCAGCCTACCCACTGTCGAGCGCCCCCTTGACCCTGCCGCCTGTTCCACCCGCTCAGTCGAACCACGGGTCGAGGCCGTGCAGGGGGAAGACCTCCTTGCGCGTGGCCATCACCGCCCGGTCCACCGGATCGTTGGGGTTGAAGCCGATCTCCCACGAACGCCACCAGGTGTCCGCGCCCTCCCCCATGAGGGTCGGGGCGTCCTTCCCGTACCGCTCGCGGACGTAGTCGCGCCACGGCTGCGGCGTGGGCGTCTGCAGGTGGACCGGGTGGCCGGCGGCGATGCCCACGAGATGGGCCCACGCCCGCGGCACGACCTGCACGACCTCGTACCCGCCCCCGCCGGTGGCGATCCACCGGCCGTCGCAGAACCGCCGGGCCAGGGCCGAGACGGACAGGGCGAGCTCGCGCTGGGCGTCGACGGTGACCTTGAGATTGGTGAGGGGGTCGAGGTGGTGGGCGTCGCAGCCGTGCTGGCTGACGATCACCTCCGGCCGGAAAGCCTCCACGAGCGGCGGGACGACGGCGTGGAACGCGCGCAGCCACCCGACGTCGCGCGTCCCGGCGGGCAGGGCCACGTTGACCGCCGTGCCCTCCGCCCCGGGTCCGCCGACCTCGCTCGGGAAGCCCGTCCCGGGGAAGAGCGTCAGGCCGCTCTCGTGGAGCGAGATGGTCATGACCCGCGGCTCGTCCCAGAAGATCCGCTCGGTGCCGTCGCCGTGGTGGGCGTCGACGTCGACGTACAGGACGCGCCCCACGCCCCGGTCCAGCAGCCGCTGGATCGCGGCCGCGGCGTCGTTGTAGATGCAGAAGCCCGAGCCGCGGTCCGCGGCTGCATGGTGCATGCCGCCAGCGAAGTTCACGGCGTGGACCGCGGAGCCCTCGAGGATCGCCTCCGCGGCGAGGAGGGAGCCTCCCACGATGCGGGCGCTCGCCTCGTGCATCCCGGCGAACGCCGGATCGTCCTCGGTCCCGAGGCCGCGTTCCGGCTCGGGCCGGTCCGGGTCGGCGCTCACCCGCCGGACGGCGGCGACGTACTCGCGCGTGTGCACGGTGGCGAGCTCGTCGTCGGAGGCGACATAGGGCTCGGCGACGCTCACCCGCGGGAGGTCGAACAGGCCGAGCTCCCGGCACAGTCGAGCCGTGAGGTCGAGGCGCGTGGGGCTCATGGGATGGTGCTTGCCGAAGTTGTACTCGAGGAGGTCCTCGCCCCACACCACGCGCGTGGTGTACTCCGTCCGGACCACGGCGCTCGCAGACGTCGGAGCCTGCTGCGGCGGTGCACCTTCGGACATGCGCCTAGGCTACCGGAAGGGCCTCCCCGTCCCGCTCCCGCGGGCGGTTGGTGGTTTACTGTGACACGTAGCGCCGCCCGGCACCCGGGCTGCCCGGACCTCCACAGGACGCGCATTCCATGCCCGAGACCCCGCCGACATGGCATCCAGCCCCTGACCGGGAGGGCCTCGGTCCGCTCACGGGGCTGCGCGACGTCGTCGACCGGCTCGCCGCGTCCTCCCCCGCCCGCCTCGCGATGCTGGCGTTCGCCGTCGTGATCGTCGTCTTCACCTTCCTGCTCTCGCTGCCGGTCTCGGCGGCCGACGGCGCGGTCACGCCGCTGCACGAGGCCCTGTTCACGGCCGCCTCCGCGGTGTGCGTCACGGGCCTCACGGTCGTCTCGACGGCGGTGCACTGGTCGTTCTTCGGCCAGTTCGTGATCCTGCTGGCCATCTTCGTCGGAGGCCTCGGAACCCTCACGATCGCCTCGCTCCTGACCCTCATGGTGAGCCGCCGGCTGGGCCTGCGCAGCAAGCTCATCGCCCAGGAGGCGCTGAACAACTCGAGCCGCCTCGGGGAGGTCGGCGAGCTTCTGCGGATCGTCATCATCACGTCGGTCGTGATCGAGGGCTCGCTCGCCGTCGTGCTCACGGGGAGGTTCCTGAGCCTGGGCGAGGACTGGTGGCAGGCGGTGTGGCACGGGGTCTTCTACTCCATCTCCTCGTTCAACAACGCGGGCTTCACGCCGCACTCCGACGGGATCGTCCCGTACGAGGAGGACCTCTGGATCCTCGTGCCGCTGTCCGTCGGAGCCTTCGTGGGATCGCTCGGCTTCCCCGTGATCCTCGGGCTGCGCCAGTCCGGGCTGCGCTGGTCGAAGTGGACCCTCCACGTGAAGCTGACAATCCAGGTCTCGGCGATCCTGGTCCTGGTCGGGAGCGTGCTGTGGGGTTGGATGGAATGGGACAACCCGCGCACCATCGGCGCCATGGGAGTGGGCGACAAGCTCATCCATGCCGTCTTCGCGTCGATCATGACGCGTTCCTGCGGCTTCAACCTCGTGGACCAGAACCAGATGGAGGGCACCACGCAGCTGCTCACCGACGCGCTCATGTTCGCCGGCGGCGGCTCGGCGTCGACCGCCGGCGGCATCAAGGTCACGACCATCGCCGTGCTGTTCCTGGCCATCGTGGCCGAGGGCCGGGGCGACTCCGACGTGAAGGTCTACGGCCGGACCATCCCCCAGAGCGCGCTGCGGGTGGCGATCTCCGTCATCGTCGCCGGAGCGACCCTCGTGCTCGTGGGCTCGTTCCTCATGTCCGCGATCACCCAGCAGTCCCTCGACAGGGTCTTGTTCGAGGTCATCTCCGCCTTCGCGACCTGTGGGCTGAGCTCCGGCCTGAGCGCCGAGTCACCGCCGGCCGGCATGTACGTCCTGACGGGCCTGATGGTCGCCGGCCGCCTCGGCACGATCACCCTCGCGTCCGCCCTCGCGGTGCGACAGCGCATCCAGCTGTACCACTACCCGGAAGAGAGGCCGATCATTGGCTAATCCCACTACCTCTGCAGCGGCCGCGAGCCGCCGCCCCAATCCCAACGCGCCCGTGCTCGTGGTCGGCCTGGGCCGGTTCGGGTCCGCCACAGCCGAGCAGCTCGTGAAGCAGGGCCGCGAGGTCCTCGCGATCGAGCGCGACGTCGACCTCGTCCAGAAGTGGTCGGGGACGCTCACGCATGTGGTGCAGGCGGACGCGACGAACATCGACGCGCTCCGGCAGCTGGGCGCCCAGGAGTTCCAGTCCGCGGTGGTGGGGGTGGGCACCTCGATCGAGTCCTCGGTGCTCATCACGGCGAACCTGGTGGACCTCGGCATCGAGCACCTGTGGGTGAAGGCGATCACGCCCTCGCACGGCAAGATCCTCGCCCGCATCGGGGCGAACCACGTGATCTATCCGGAGGCGGACGCGGGGGTGCGCGCCGCGCACCTCGTGAGCGGTCGCATGCTCGACTTCATCGAGTTCGACGACGACTTCGCCATCGTGAAGATGTACCCGCCCAAGGAGACCCAGGGATTCACGCTGGCCGAATCGGCGGTGCGCTCGAAGTACGGCGTGACCATCGTCGGCGTGAAGAGCCCCGGCGAGGACTTCACGTACGCGCAGCCCCACACCAAGGTCACGAGCCGGGACATGCTGATCGTGTCCGGCCACGTGGACCTGCTCGAGCGGTTCGCCGCACGGCCGTAGGCTGTACCGCCCCCATCCCGCACGACGGCGCGTGGCCTGCCGCCGCCCGCCGGCGGCGGGTCCGCTCACAGGCGGCGGAGCACGGCGTCGAGCATCTCCTCGGTGAGCCTGCGGGTCGAGGTGTTGTGCGGGCTCACGTGGTAGCAGCCGAGGAGCCGCACCTCGCCGCCGTTCGGCAGGCCGAGCCGCGCCTCGGCGCCGTGCCCGAACGGCGGCTTGGGCCGGGGCACGGCCCAGCCGAGCCGCCGGGCCGCGGCGAGCACGGCGTTCCACGCCACTCCCCCGAGGGCCACGACCGCGTCGAGCCCCGGGGATGCGGCGGTGAGCCCGAGGTCGCGGTCGAGCCAGTGCCCGCACGCGGCGAGCTCGGCCGGCGTCGGCCGGTTCTCGGGCGGGGCGCACCGCACTGAGGCGACGATGCGGACCCCGGTGAGCACCATCCCGTCCCCGGCGCCCGTGGAGGCGGGCTGGTTTGCGAAGCCGGTGCGGTGCAGTGCCGCGTAGAGCCAGTCGCCGGAGCGGTCTCCGGTGAACATCCGTCCCGTCCTGTTGGTGCCGTTCGCCGCCGGTGCCAGGCCCACGATGAGGCGCGACGCCGACGCGTCGCCGAACGAGGGCCCCGGCCGGCCCCAGTACGGCTGATGGGCGAAGGCGGCCCGGCGCCCCGAGACGGCCACCGACTCGCGCCACGCGACCAGGCGGGGGCATGCCCGGCACACCGAACTGAGGGCATCGAGGTCGCGGACCGTGGAGGCGGACGCCGCGAGGCTCGCGGCCTCGGCCGCGGTGTGCGCCACAGGCGTCTGCGCCGTCGCGGGGTCGCCCGGCCACCCCGTCCCCGGCGGCACGGGCGAGTCGAAGGGCTGGCCCGTGATCGGGTGGGGTTCGGCGTGCATGGGTCCACCGTAGCCTCGGCGTCCCGCGAGCCTCGGCGTCCCGCGGCTGGACCGCTGGGGGGGGTGCCGCGGCCGGGGCGGCGGGGAGATCAGCGGGCCGTGGCGGCCGTCCCCGTGCCTACGAACTCCGCGAGGGCTCCCGCGAGGAGCTCTGGGGCCGTCATGTGGGCGGCGTGGCCCTGCCGCGGAAGCACGGCAACCCGGGCGTCCGCGAAGAGGCCGGCCATGGATTCGAACCAGGACCGCCGCATCGCTTCGGTCTCGGCCCCGACGATGAGCAGCACAGGCACCGCGATCTGCTCTGTCGGCACTGGATCGGCGCCGTGCTCGGCGAGGCTTCTGAGTTCGCGCGGGATGGTGTGCGCCGACCGGAGCCGCCCCTGCCAGTTCGGCTGCGCCCTGAGAGCGGCCAGCTCCGAGGTTCGCAAGCCAGCGGCATGGGGCATGAAGAGGTCGAGTGCCTGTTCCCGGAGTCCGGCAGAGACGAGCCGGTCCAGCTCGGCGATGAATGAGGCCGAGAACAGCTGCACACCGCGCGGCAGGAGTCCGCCCTCGTACAGCGCGAGGCTCGCGAGGTTCGGAACCCGCGGTGCGGCGTGCAGGGCGAGGTATCCGCCGAACGAATGTCCATAGAGGTGCACCGGGCCGGGGAGTGCGGCGGCGACGGCGACCAGGTCGTCCACCTCAAGCCCGATCCGGTAGGGTTCGACGTCCCCGCTCTCGCCGCGGCCGCGACGGTCGACGACGGCGACTGTCGCGTGTGGCGCCAGGAGCGGCACAACCCGGTCCCACGCGGTGTGGTCGGCCGCGGTTCCGGGGACCGCGAGCAGCGTCGGGCCCACCCCGGTGATCCAGACGGCGATCAGCGTCCCGTCTGCGGAGGCGACAGTCATCCTGCGCGTCGGCTCCATCTCACGCCTCCATCCGCACGCCGCTGGCGCTCGGCGAAGTGGAAGCCTTGCTTGGGCCTGCCGGCGTGCTGCGCGCCGGAGTAGTGCGTGCTTCCGCCCAGAGCGCCGCTAGCGACGCCGCCACGCGTTCCGGCTCGACCCGGTGCGGGGGATCGAAGTGGTGGCGGCCAGGGAAGACTTCGAGCCGGAAGTGTGGGAAGACGGCCGAGAGACGCTCGGCGATCTCGCCGTAGTCGTCCGGATTCGAGAGCGCCCCGAGCGCGAAGTAGACCGGCCGGTCGAACCGGGCGAGCGCCTCCCGGTCCAAGTCGTAGGTGGCGAAGGTGGCCAGGAAGGCGCGTATGCCGGCGGGCCGCTGGGCCATCCACGGCGGCTGCTCGCCGCCGCCGGTGGGCAGCCCGGCGGTGACCCCGGGACGGACGCCGAGCCGGACGAAGCGCCGCATGAAGTCCTCCGGGCCGAGCCCCTCGAGCTGGCGGTACTGCTCCCACAGCGCCCGGTGCGCCGCGCTCCACCCCCACCGGCCCGCCCACGCGGGCTCGAGGAGTGCGAGCGACTCGAGCCGTTCGGGGTGCTTCGCGGCGACGGCGAGCGCGGAGGCTCCCCCGCCCGAGTAGCCGACGAGGTGGAACGTGTCCCACCCGAGGCCGTCGGCCGTGCGGAGGACGCCGGCGACCTCGGCGTCGAGGGAGTAGTCCCGGGGTGGCGTCGGGCCGGAGTACACCTCGAGGTCCTTCGCGACGGCCTGGACCGCGTCGCCGAGCCTGGTGCGGAGCGCGGCGAGGAGCGCGCCGTAGGCCGGCGCGGCGGGGAGGACGCTGCCGGGAAGCAGGATCACGCGGTGGGGGGATGCTGGGGTGATGTCCATGGACCGAGTGTGTGCCCGAGGCTGTCCAGGCCGCATCGCGCGTTCGCGCGCCGGGGCTATCCGCGGGCGCCGCGCGGGGCGATGATCGGACCATGACCCAGCCCCTGCGCCTCGCGGAGTTCATCGCGGCGATGTCCCTCGCGACGGACCTGGGCATGGGGCAGCCCCTCGAGCAAGGGCTGCGGACATGCCTCATCGCGCTCGAGCTTGCCGACGACGCCCGCCTCCCTCCCGAGGACCTGCGCACCGTGTACTACACCGCCCTCCTGCGGTTCCTCGGCTGCACCGCGGACGCCTCTGACGCGGCGTCCCTCGCCGGAGGCGACGAGACGGCCCTCCGCGCGGCGATCGCCCCTGTCCTCGGGGCGCCGCCCGCGCAGTTCCTCACGGCGGTGCTGCCGGCACTGGGCGGCGGGATGCCGGCCCCCCGTCGCGCGGCGCTCGCCGCCCGCTTCCTCGCCACCGGGAAGCAGCGGATGCGCGAGGGCGTGCGGGCGCACTGCGAGGCTGCGGAGATGCTCGCCGTGCGGCTCGGGCTCCCCCAAGGGACCCGGGCCTCCCTGGCCGCCTCGTTCGAGGCCTGGGACGGCAGCGGGTTCCCGCTCGGGCTCTCCGGCGAGAGGATCCCGCTCGCGGCCCGCATCGTCTTCATCGCCAGGGACGTGGAGGTGATCGGGCGGCTGCGCGGGCGCGAGGCGCTCGCAGCGGTGCTGCGTGAGCGGGCAGGCGCCGCGCTCGATCCGGAGCTGGCCTCGGCCGCCCTGGGCGCCCTAGACACCCTTATCTACGCCAGCCTGACGGACATGCCGTGGGAGGCGGTGCTCGCGCGCGAGCCCCATCCCGCCGCCTCGATCCCGGCTGATCGGCTCGACGAGGTGCTGAGCGTGTTCGCCGATTTCGCCGACCTCAAGGACCCGGCCCGCGCGGGCTTCTCCCGCGACGTGGCCGCCCTCGCCGCCGGGGCGGCGCCGGACCACCGGGCCGTCCTGCACAGCACCGGCCTGGCCCAAGATCTGGGCCGCGCCGCCGTCCCCGCCGGTCCAGCCGGCACGGCGTCCCCAGCCCGTGACGAGCGGCTCCGGCTCCACCCCTACTACAGCGAACGGATCCTCGGACGCCTCGCGGCCTCCGCTCCCCTCGCGCGGCTGGCCGGCATGCACCATGAGCGCCTCGACGGGTCCGGCTACTACCGCGGAGCCATCGCGGCCGAGATCCCGTGGGAGGCGCGCATCCTCGCCGCAGCCGACGCCTTCCAGACCCTCCTCCTCGCACCTCCGGGGCGTCCGGACGAGGCCCGGACGCCCGCCCGGGCGGCGGAGGGGCTCCTGCGGCTCGCGCCGGCCCAGCTCGACGCCGACGCGGTCGACGCCGTGCTGGCCTCCGCAGGCGTGCGGTCACGGCGGACGCGCCCCGCATGGCCCGGAGGGCTCACCGAGCGCGAGGTGGAGGTCCTGAGGCTCCTGTGCCGCGGCGCGCGGAAGAAGGACGTCGCCGCGGCCCTGCGGATCTCACCCAGCACCGCGGACCACCATGTCCGGCACATCTACGGCAAGATCGGGGTCTCCTCGCGCGCGGCGGCGACCCTGTTCGCCGTCGAGCACGATCTCCTGTAGCCCGTCCCGGTGCGGGGAGCCGGGGCTGAGTCTCTCAGTCGAGCTCGTTCGAGGGTCAGTCGAGTTCGCGGGTGATCTCCCGGGACCGCTCGGCGGCCGCGCGGGCGCCGTCGGCGATGATGGCGGGCAGGCCCCGCTCCTCGAAGACCGCGATGGCCCGCTCAGTGGTGCCCTTCGGGCTCGTGACGGCGCGGCGCAGCGCCACGGGGTCCGCACCGGGCTCGGCGAGCATGTGGGCGGCGCCCACCACCGTCTCGCGGGCCAGCTTGAGCGCGAGGTAGGGGTCAAGCCCGAGCGACTCCCCGGCCTTCGCCATGGCCTCGGCGAGGTAGAAGACGTACGCGGGGCCCGACCCGCTCAGCGCGCCCACAGCCTCGACCTGGTCCTCGGGCACTTCGACGACGAGGCCCACTGACTTGAAGAGCTTGACGACGCGTTCGACGTGGTCGCGCGAGGCGTTGGTGCCACCCGACACCGACACGACGCCGTGTCCGAGCCGCGCGGGCGTGTTGGGCATGGTGCGGACGACCGGCTGGCCGGCGGGGAGCGCCTTCTCGAGCTGGGCGATCGAGACGGCGGCGGCGACGCTGACGACGATGGCGTCGGGACGCAGCGCGGATGCTATCTCGCGGGCGACGTCGGCGATGCCGACAGGCTTGACCCCGAGGACCACGACCGAGGCGCCGCGGACCGCCTGGGCGTTGACGTCGTCGTCCTCCGCCGTGGCCATGGCGGTCACCCCGTACCGCTGGGCGAGCTCCGCGGCCCGCTCGCCCCGGCGAACGGTGGCCGTGACGTCCGACTTGGGGAAGCCCGCCGCGAGGAGCCCGGCCATGATGGCCTCGTTCATGGACCCTGTGCCGAGGAATGCGATGTGATTCGTCATGCTGCCCATCCTGCCAGTCCCGGGGTGCGGCCCGCATTCCCAGCATCCTCCCATGCGTCCCCAAGGGCCCTCACAAGGTCGGTCCTTAGAGTAGTAACTACCTCACAGGGTGCGAGTGATGGGGCGACCGGCCTCCCCCCAAGGCCGGCCGCCGCGGCACTGGCAGTTCGGGTTCCGAATCCCTCCGGATTCGCTCGACTGCCAGTGCCGAACTCATTTAAGGATCTGATGTGCGCCCTGCTGATTCTCAGACTTCTCTCAGAGAAATCGGGGCTTCCCTTGAGGGACGGCTCATACAGTGAACTCACTCATTAGGTGCGAGTGACGGGTTCCACCGGTTAGCCGGCTGGACCCCGAGCGCCGGGTGGCCAGGAGATTTCCCCCCAATGTCTCCTACCGGCCGCCCGGCGTTTCGCATCTCAGAGGTGCAACTCGGGTGCGGGTCTGCTGGCGCGTCAGACCGCCTCGACACCGGCCTGCTGGCCCAGGTGCGTGCGGGCGAAGTCGAGCGTCTGCGCCAGGAGATGTTCGCGGTCTCCCGCTCCGCGGGCCTTGCGGGTGCTGATCTCCGCGACGACCGCGCCCTCGAACCCGTTCCCCGCCAAATGTGCGAGGCACTCCCCGACGCGCTGGGTCCCCTGCCCAGGCACCAGATGCTCGTCCCGGAACGAGCGCCCCGAGCCGTCGGTGAGGTGCACGTGGCGGATCGAATCGCCGAGGGCTTTGAGTGCCGCGAGGCTGTCCATCCTGGCGGTCGCGGCGTGGGAGAAGTCCCAGGTGATGTCCTGGTAGCCCTGGCCGATCGGATCCCAGTGCGGCAGATACGCGAGGGTCTCCCGGCCGCGGACGCGCCAGGGGTACATGTTCTCCACGGCGATGTGGACGCCGAACGCCTCTGCGAGGTCCCGGACGCCCTGGGAGAAGGTCTCCGCGTACGAGCCCTGCCAGCGGAAGGGCGGATGCACGACGACGGTGTCGCATCCCACGTCGAGCGCCATCCGGCAGGACTGGCTGATCTTGTTCCACGCGGAACCCCACACCTGCTGGGTCAGCAGGAGGGTGGGGGCGTGGATGGAGACGATGGGCTGCTCGTACCGCTCCGCGAGGTGGACGAGTTCGTCGGCCTTCTGGCTCGTCGAATTGTTCGTCACCATCACCTCGACCCCGTCGAAGCCCAGGTCCGCCGCGACCGCGAAGGCGTCGTGGACGCTGAGCGGGTAGACGGATGCGCTGGAGAGCGCGACGGGGATGTGGCGGGGGGTCGGGGTGGACTCGGCAATGCTCATACGCGGGACCTCGCGGGGTGCATGCGCTCGGCGCGTTGCCGCTCGCTCTGGATCGGACCGATGTGGGCAGGCGGCTCGAGTGGCCCTTCGAAGACGAGCTGGTCGAGCCTGCGGAGGATGAGGCCTTCGCGGAGCGCCCAGGGGCAGATCTCGAGCTCATCGATGTCGAAGAGCTCCATCGCTGCCTCTGCGGCGAGCGCCCCGGCGAGGAGCTGCCTGGCGCGGGCCTCGGAGACGCCGGGAAGGTGGACCCTGTCGGAGGCGGCCATCGCGGACATCCGCTGGGCCCAGAGGCCGAGGTCGGTGCGGGTCAGCACGCGACGCACATAGGGGCCTGCACCGGAGGGCGCCGCACCGGCGATGCGCGCGAGCGAGCGAAAGGTCTTCGACGTTCCGGCGACGAGGTTGGGGACGCCCAGGTCCTTGAACTCCTTCACCACCGGCTTGAGCGTGTCCCGGACGTAGCGGCGGAGGTCCTTGATGCTCTTCGCCGTGGGCGGGTCCTCGGGGAGCCAGTCGCGGGTGAGCCTCTGGGCCCCGAGCGGCACCGAGGTCGCCGCCGCGGGGAGGGAGTCATGGCCCATCGCGAGCTCGAACGAGCCGCCGCCGATGTCGAGGTCGAGGATGGTCCCGGCACCCCAGCCGTACCAGCGGCGGACCGCGAAGAAGGTCATCGCGGCTTCCTCACGTCCGGTGAGCTCCTGGAGGACGACGTCCGCCTCACTCTGGACCCTGGCGAGGACCGCGTCGCCGTTGGCGGCCTCGCGGATGGCAGAGGTGCAGAACGCCAGGAGGTCCTCCGCCTTGTGGCGCCCGGCGAACTCCCAGGCCTCCTTGACGAAGTCGACCAGCTCGCCCTGGCCCTTCTCATTGATGCTTCCGTCATCTTCGAGGAACTTCACGAGCGAGAGCGGCCTCTTGTGCGATGCGTAGGCGACGGGCTGCGCGCCGGGATGGGCGTCCACCAGCAGCAGGTGCACGGTGTTCGAACCGATGTCGAGGACGCCTAGACGCATGAGCCCATTATTCCCCGGCCCGACCGGGCGGAACGTCTGGGTGTTCGCCCGGCTCCGCGGGCCGGAAGTCGCGCAGCACCGCGGCGACGTGCTCGGTGCTCAGCTCGAACCCGAACGCGCTGCCCGGGTTGAGCACGAGCCCGAGCTCGGTGCCGAGGTTCTGCAGCAGGAGCGCGCCCTGCGTCTCCACCACGGTCGGGGCGAACTCGAGGAAGTCCGGCCGGATGCGGGCCCGATGCGTGAAGGCTGCCACGACCGGATTCCCGTCGGCGTTGTTCAGCACGAGAGGCTCCACCGTTTCCGTCTCCCCCGTGGCCGGCTCCGGGACGAGCAGGCACACGAGGCTGTTGAGGAACTCCAGGATCGGCGCCATCGGGTCCTCCTCGGACTGGCCGCGGGAGGCCGAGTCGAGAACCTCCTCGAGGCGCGTCAATGGGGTGGGGTCGAGGTGCGCCGGAACATGCTCGCCGTCGTGCGCGCTCACTTCGCCGCCGCCTTTGTCCGGCCGGCGGTGCGCCGGGCGGGCTTCTTCACGGGCCCCTTGGCGCGCTTCTCGGCGAGCAGCTCGATGGCGCGCTCGCGCGTGAGCTCCTCGATCGAGGTCGACCGCGGGACGGTGATGTTCGTGACGCCGTCGGTGATGTACGGGCCGAAGCGGCCCTCCTTGACCACGATCGGCTTGCCCGACGTTGGGTCCTCGCCGAACTCGGCCAGGGCGGCCGCCGCCGTGCGGCCCCCGCGCGTCTTGGGCTGGGAGTAGATCTCGAGAGCCTGCTCGAGGGTGATCGTGAAGATCTCCTCCTCGGAGCCGATCGAGCGCGAGTCAGTGCCCTTCTTCAGGTACGGGCCGAAGCGGCCGTTCTGGACGGTGATGGCGTTGCCCTCCGCGTCCTCGCCGAGGCGGCGCGGCAGGCTCATCAGGTCCAGCGCCTGCTCGAGCGTGACGGTGTCCAGCGACATGGACTTGAAGAGCGAACCCGTGCGGGGCTTGACCTTCGCCGGCTTCTTGGGCGGCTTGGGCTTGCCGTTCTTGTAGTACTCCACGGGCTGGGCCGCGAGCTGCTCAGGCGTGGGCTCGGGGATGACTTCGGTGACGTATGCGCCGTACCGGCCGTTCTTCGCCACCACCGTGTGACCCGTGAGCGGGTCCGTGCCGAGCACGCGCTCTTCCGGACCGGCGCTCTCCATGAGCTCGCGCGCCTTGTCGGCGGTGAGCTCGTCGGGGGCGAGGTCCTCCGGAACGTTCGCCCGCTCGGGGGCCGTGCCCTCAGGCGCGTCTGCCGGGAGTGGCTTCTCGAGGTACGGCCCATACTTGCCCACGCGCAGCACGATGCCCGGCGCGATCTCGACCGAGTTGACCTCCCGCGCGTCGATCTCGCCGAGGCCGCCGACGATCTTGGTCAAGCCCGGGTTGTGGTCGTCGCCGAAGTAGAAGTGGCTCAGCCAGTCCGCACCGGCCTGCTCGCCTGCAGCGATCCGGTCGAGGTCCTCCTCCATCTCCGCCGTGAAGTCGTAGTCGACGTAATCGTGGAAGTGCTCCTCGAGCAGCCGCACCACCGAGAACGCGATCCAGCTCGGCACAAGGGCCGTTCCGCGGCTGCGGACATAGCCGCGGTCCATGATCGTCGAGATCGTCGCCGCGTACGTGGACGGGCGGCCGATGCCCCGCTCCTCGAGCGTCTTGACCAAGGAGGCCTCGGTGTACCGCGGGGGCGGGGAGGTCTGGTGGCCGTTCGCAGTCAGCTCGAGCGCGTCGAGTGCCTGGCCCTTGGCCAGCACCGGCAGCCGGGCGCTCTCGCCCGCAGCGGATCCGCCCGCACCGTTCTCCGAGTCTTCGCGGACCTCGTCCCGGCCTTCCTCGTAGGCCGCGAGGAACCCGCGGAACGTGATCACCGTGCCGGAGGCCGTGAACTCGGCGTCGCGCCCCGCAGCCTCGCCGGAGAGCGCCTGCGCGCCGAGCCTGACGGTCGCGGTGGAGCCCTTGGCGTCCTCCATCTGGGAGGCGACCGTGCGCTTCCAGATGAGCTCGTAGAGGCGGAACTCGTCCCCCGAGAGCTGCTTGGCGACCTGCGCCGGCGTGCGGAACGAGTCGCCCGCGGGGCGGATGGCCTCGTGGGCCTCCTGCGCGTTCTTGGACTTGGAGGCGTACACGCGCGGACGGCCGGGCACGTACTCGGGACCGTACAGCTCGGAGGCCTGCCGGCGCGCAGCCGTGACCGCCTGGTCGGAGAGCGCCGTCGAGTCGGTTCGCATGTACGTGATGTAGCCGTTCTCGTACAGGCGCTGCGCGACCTGCATCGTGACCCGGGCGGAGAAGCGGAGCTTGCGCGCCGCCTCCTGCTGGAGGGTCGACGTGGTGAACGGGGCAGCCGGCCGACGGGTGTAGGGCTTCTCCTCCACGGCCCGGACCGCGAAGGCGGCGCCCTCAAGCCCCTCGGCGAGGGCCCGTGCGGTGGCCTCGGTGAGGAGCTCGGCGTTCTTGGCGGTCAGCCGGCCGCGGTCGTCGAAGTCGCGGCCCGAGGCCACCTTCTTGCCGTCCACCTGCGCGAGGCGGGCCTGGAAGCTCTGCCGCGCGGCGGCGTCGTGCGGCTGTGAAGCGCCGCCGGACGCGGGGGCGACGATGGCCGTGAGGTCCCAGTAGTCAGCAGCACGGAACGCCATGCGCTCGCGCTCGCGCTCGACGACGAGGCGGGTCGCGACCGACTGGACACGGCCTGCGGACAGGCCGCTGGCCACCTTGCGCCACAGGACCGGCGAGATCTCGTAGCCGTAGAGGCGGTCGAGGACACGGCGGGTCTCCTGCGCGTCGACGAGCGACTCGTCGACGTCGCGCAGCTCGGCCATGGCGCGCTGGATCGCTTCCTTGGTGATCTCGGGGAAGGTCAGGCGGTGCACCGGCACCTTCGGCTTGAGGACCTCGAGGAGGTGCCACGCGATGGCCTCGCCCTCGCGATCGCCATCGGTGGCCAGGAAGAGCTCGTCGGCGTCCTTGAGCTTGGCCTTGAGCTCGGCCACCTTCTTCTTCTTGTCCGGCGAGACCACGTAATAGGGCTCGAACCCGTTCTCGATGTCGACGGCGAACTTGCCGACCGAGGTCTTCTTGAGCTCCGCCGGGAGATCGGAGGGCTGTGGGAGGTCGCGGATGTGGCCCATCGAGGCGTCGACTTCGAAGCCCTCGCCCAGGTACTGGGCGATGGTCTTGCTCTTGGCCGGCGACTCCACAATCACGAGCTTCTTGCCGGTTTTAGCCTTGGTGGCCACGGTACTCCTCGAGAACAGCTGCACCGCTCCCGCCCGATCTTGCGGGAGCGTGGGGGCGCGGCGGACCGCGCAAGTCCCTAGTTCACCATACGACTGCGGTCGGAGTGCAAGCCGCGGCCCTCACCTGTGGACAACGTCCGGCATGGCCGGCGTCGTCAGGAGCCCGCAGCACCCTTCTTCTCGGCGACCTTCTCGGCGACCCGTTTCGGCGAGGACTTGGGCCTGGCAGCCTCCCGCCCCTCGGGGAGCATCGACCAGAGGACGTACATCCGTTCCGTGCCCTCCGGGTCCGTCTCCCCTGTGTCGTCCGGCTCGAACTCGTCCAGCAGCTCCGACATGCGGCGCTTGAACTCCGCGCGCTGCTCGAGGGTGAGCTTGAGGACGTTGCCGGAGACGACCATCACCGGCGTCTCGTCGGGCTCCCCGCGGCGGCGCGCGGCGTCGCGCAGCTTCGCGTGGCTGGCGATGCGCTTGCGCAGCGCCTCCAGCTCGATGTCCACGATGGCGAGGCCCGGCGTTTGGCCGGTCGTCGCGGTGTCGAGGTTGAGGTCCGTGCCGGCAGCCTTCCACCGGCGCTCACGGCCGTCGCCGTCGCTCGGCGCATCGACCACGATGCCCCACTTCTTCAGGGCGCGCAGGTGGTAGCTCATGGCGCTCGGGGTGAGGCCCGTGAAGGCCGCCAGCTCCGTGGCCGTGCGGCTCTTCTGGCTCGAGTAGAGCTCGTTGATGGCCTCAAGCCGCGCCGCGTGCGCGAGGGCTCGGATGGCCTTGGGATCGGTGATCCGCACGGGGTTCTCGGTGCGGGGGCTGCGCTTCTTCTCAGTCATGCTGCTTTTTCGTCGTGCGGATGTTGAATGTAATTAACGCCACAGTTCCAGAGATGTCAAGCTCTTTTTTCACGCTTTACGCGGGCACGAGGAACCCGTCGGCGACCAGGTTCGCGGCCTCGGCCAGCAGGCCCGGGCGGAACGCGTCGTCGTCCCGCTCCAGGAGTGCCGCGAGCGCCGACGCGATCTGCCCAGCCGTGAGCTCGCCGTCGCACGCGGAGACGAACCCGGCCAGCTCCGTGCTCATCAGGCTCGTGCGGCGGAAGCCGGCACCCTGGCGCAGGAGGATGACCCCGGGGTGCTCGGCCCCCGGCCGCTGGTGGCGTTCCTCGGTCACGTCCTCGGCCACGACGAGGCGTTCCGGGCCGAGGTCCGGGTGTGCGGCGAGCCAGTCGGCGCGGTCGATGGCCGCAGACCAGTGGGGGCCGATGGGCTGTTCGAGGGGATGGGTCAGCTCCTCGAACCTGTCCAGACGCGCCTGCCCAGGGCCGGGGCGCCTCAGCCACACCGCGCCGAAGCCGATCGCGGCCGTTCCCCGCGAGGCGAAGTCGTCCAGATAGGCCGCGTACGCCTCCTCGTAGGCATCCGGGTCGCGCTGCTGGGACGCGTCGGCGAGCCACGTCTCCGCGTACTGTCCCGGGCCGAGCTGCTCGCGCTGGAGGACCCACGCGTCGACGCCGGGCGGCACCCACGTCCGCACACGCTCGTGCCACGGCGCGCCGTCGGGGATCTCCCAGTTGCCGAGGAGCTGGGCGGTGCCGCCTTCCGCGAGCACATCGCCCAGCCCGGCGACGAGGTCAGCCACGAGGCGGTCCCCCGGCAGGCCCCCGTCGCGGTACGTGAACCTGTCCTCGGCACTCTCCTCGGCACTGCGCGGGGTGATGACGAACGGCGGATTCGAGACCACGAGGTCGAAGCGCTCCCCCTGCACCGGCTCGAGCAGGGAGCCGTGGCGCAGCTCGATGCGCCGTTCAGGCTGGTCCGGGTCCACGCCGAGGACCTGCGCGTTGAGGAGGACGTTGAACCGCGCGAAGGCCAGGGCCCGATCGGAGACGTCCGTCGCCACGACGTGGTGCGCGTGGGCCAGCAGGTGGAATGCCTGGATCCCGCATCCCGTGCCCAGGTCCAGCGCGCGGGCGACCGGCCGGCGGGCAGTCGTCTGCACGAGCGTCGCCGACGCGTGGCCGATCCCCAGGACGTGGTCGGCCCGGAGCACACCCGGCCTCTGGTGGGCTGCAAGGTCGGACGCGACCCACATCTCGACTTGGCCCTCCGGCCCGTCCCACGCGTACGGGCGGAGGTCGAGCGTGGCGGCGAGCCGCCCGTCGTCGTGCGCCTCCGCGAGCCCGAGCGCGACCAGGCCTTCGGCGCCGAGCGTGGGCAGGGCGACGTCGAGCTCCTCCCGCGACGCGGGCCGGGCGAGCAGGAAGAAGCGCACGACGGCGGTCAGGTGCCGTCGGGCGGGATCCTCGCCGGCGCGACGGGTCGCCACGAGGGCGGGCACGATCTGGTCGCGGGAAAGCGCCGCGTGGGCCTCGGGGCCCAGGAGCCCGGCGACGGCGTCGACGCGGTACTCGGCGGCGGCCAGGTCCTCCGCGAGGGCCGCGAGAAGGCCGGGGCGGTCCGAGCGGGGGACATCCCGCAGGGCCGGGAGCGGTTCCGGACCCGGGACGGATCCGGGAGCGGGCTGGTCGGGGGGCGCGCTTGTCACCCCGAAAGTCTAGGCGGAGGCTGCCCGGCACCGGTGGTCCGGAGGCTGTAGGCCCTCGCGGGTCCAGAATGGGGGCATGGTGTCGATGCCCGCCGCGAAGGCCGCGCGGCGGCTCACCGCCGTCGTGGTGGGCCTCGCCGCGGCGGGCTGCTCCTACCAGTACGACGACGGCCTGCCGCCGCTGGGCCAGCGCGAGGCGGCAGCCCAGGCCTCGGCGGAAGCCGCTCAGGCCTCCGCCTCTGCCTCCGCTGCCGGGGAGGCGGCGCAGCGGCGGGAGCGAGCAGCCAGGAGCGCGTTGCGGGCGCCGCTGGACCAGATCCTCTCGGGCTATGCGCTGCGGGGGTGGGCCGACACCGTGCTCCCCGACGAGGGCGGGACCTCGGTTGCGTCCGGTTCCGGTGCCGTCTGGCCGGACGGGGCGAGGTTCACCCTGAGGGCGCAGGGAACTCCCGGGGATGCCACCCTGAGGTTCGCCTGCCGGGGCACGACCACGGCCAGGATCATCGCCACCGTCGAGGGCGCTCCCGCGGTCGACTTGGCCTTCGACTGCAATCGGCCCTGGGCGCGCACCGTCGCACTGGCGGGGTCCGGGGCGGTCGACATCGCCTTCGTGGCGGGGAGCACGCCGTCGAATGTCGCCTATCGGCTGGTGCGCCCCTGAGGCACGGCCGATCCCACAGGGGTGGGGGACGCGCTGTCGCAGCCCTCGGGGCAGCGGAGCGTCGCCGGGGAGGAGGCACAGTCGCTGCAGTACAGGGTGAGGCTGCGGCACGCAGGATTCGAGCAGTTGTGGAAGTCGCTCGTGGGCGAGGCGCAGCGGGCGCACCGGCCGATGGTCACGGCATCCTCGCTGAACTCCATCCGCATCCTGCGGTCGAAGACGTACAGGGAGCCTTCCCACAGTCCTGAGTCCTTGAACCGCTCGCCGTAGCGCACGATCCCCCCGTCGAGCTGGTAGACCTCCTGGAACCCGCGGGTGCGCATGTGCGCGCTCAGGACCTCGCAGCGCACCCCGCCGGTGCAGTAGGTGACGACAGGCCTGTCCTTAGGTGGTCGTACTTGCCCGAGTCGAGTTCGTCCAGGAAGTCGTGCGTCGTCGTCGTGTCCGGGACCACCGCGTCCTTGAAGCGACCGATCTGCGCCTCGAACGCGTTGCGCCCGTCGAAGAACACGACCTCGCGTCCCGCCGACCGGCCCGCGTCTACGAGATCGTGCACCTGCTCCGGCGTGAGGTGCGTGCCGCCGCCTACCACTCCCTGAGCGTCCACCGCGAGTCGGTCCGGTGCTCCGAAGGAGACGAGTTCGGGCCGGACCTTCACACTGAGCCTGGGGAAGTCCTCCGCGCCGCCCTCCGACCACTTCACGTCGAGCGCACGGAACGCCGGATACTCCTTCGTGGCGCGCACGTACCGCTTCACGGCGGTGAGCTCGCCGCCCACCGTCGCGTTGATCCCGTCCGGGGAGACGATGATGCGGCCGCGGAGTCCGAGCCCCTCGCCCAGGGCGCGCTGCCACAGCCGGACGGCTTCCGGATCCGGCAGAGGGGTGAAGCAGTAGAAAAGGACAATACGGTGCAGAGCCACCCATCAAGGGTAGCCGGGCGGTGCCTGGGCGATGCGGTGACAGTTCTGTCACGGCCCTTATCAGGCCTCGGTCGTACCCGTTATGGTCATGGCTATGGGCGAGGCAACTCTGAGCGAACTTCTGGGCATCTGGGTCGAAGGGTGGGCTTCGACGCGCCACTACCCGGTGGGAGACGTGGATGCCTTCAAGGCAGTGCAGCTCGTCGACAAGTCCGGGGACTGGGAGGTCTTCGCCGCAAACCCGAGCGATGACGAGTTCGCCCGTCTCGCAGCGTTCGTGAAGGACTCCGCGCCGCGCCTGCTGACGGTCCTCACCGACGACCACGCAGCCTACCGCTCCCTCGCTGAGAAGCACGGCCTCGCGGTCCTCGCCGCGGACCAGGAGCTCATGATCATGGACTTCGAGGGCAAGGACGTCGAAGAGCCGTGGCTCAACGACGACGAGCTGAAGCTGACCACGGACCTCGAAGACCACAGTGCGACGGTCACAGTGGGAACAGTGGACGGGACTCTGGCGGCCCGCGGACATGTCGCCGTCACCCAGGGCTACGCCGTCTTCGACCGGATTGTCACGGAGCCGAACTTCCGCCGCCGCGGGCTCGGAAGCTTCGTGATGCGCGCGCTCACTGCCGCCATGAGCGAGCACGATCTCGAGCAGGGTCTCCTGATCGCCTCCACCGACGGCCAGCACCTGTACCACCACCTCGGGTGGAGCGACATCTCCGGGGTGCTCATGCTCGCCAACCCCGGCACCACGAAGGGCGGGTCGCTCAGCGACTGACCCCGGGCACTGCAGCGCTCCCCGACGCTCTCCAGCCGAGGCTGGCAGAATGCTCGGGTGGCAGCGCATGACTCCCTCGTGACCCTCCTCGGCTTCTCCGCCGATCCTGACCAGCTGCGCCACCTCCGCGTCCTGCCTGCCCGCAGCGCCCAGTTCGCGCCGTGGCCGCAGTGGGCCCATCCCGACCTCGTCGAGGCCTACCGCACCCTGGGCATCCACGAGCCGTACACCCATCAGGTCGCCGCGGCCGATCTCGCCCATGCCGGCACCCACGTCGTCCTCGCCACCGGCACCGCCTCCGGGAAGTCGCTTGCCTACCAGCTGCCCGCCTTGGACGCCGTCCACCGGTCCGAACTGCGCACCGCCGCACATCCGGGCCGCCTTCACGACGACGGCGCCGTCGTGCTCTACCTGTCCCCCACCAAGGCGCTCGCGGCGGACCAGCTCGCCGCGATCCGGGCGCTTCGGCTCCCGACAGTCCGGGCCGAGACCTACGACGGCGACACGGAGCAGTCGGCAAGGAGGTGGATCCGCGAGCACGCGAACGTGGTCCTGGCCAACCCGGACATGCTGCATTTCGGGATCCTGCCCAATCATGCCTGGTGGTCCTCGTTCTTCCGCCGGCTCCGCTTCGTGGTGATCGACGAGGCGCACAGCTACCGGGGGGTCTTCGGCTCCCATGTGGCAAACCTGCTCCGCCGCCTGCGCCGGATCTGCCAGCACTATGGTTCCGCCCCGACCTTCATCGGCGCCTCCGCCACCTCCGGCGACCCCGAGGCGTCGATGGGGCGGCTGGTCGGCGCCGAGGTCTGCGCCGTCACCGGGGACGGCTCTCCCCACGGCGCGACGGAGGTGGCCTTCTGGGAGCCGGCGCTGACCGAGGCGAAGGGGGAGAACGGCGCCCCCCAGCGGCGCACGGCGATCGCCGAAACCGCGGACCTCCTCGCGAACCTGGTCTCCGCGCGGGTGCGGACGATCGCTTTCATCAAGTCCCGCCGCGGAGCCGAGTCCATCTCGTCGATCGCGCAGCGGCTCCTGGACGATGTGGACCCGAGCCTTCCAGGCCGCGTGGCGGCCTACCGGTCCGGATACCTGCCGGAGGAGCGCCGGGAGCTGGAGCGTCGGCTCCGCTCGGGGGAGCTCCTCGGTGTCGCCAGCACGTCGGCGCTCGAACTCGGCATCGACATCTCGGGGCTCGACGCCGTGCTCGTCGCAGGGTGGCCGGGGACCCGCGCGTCGTTCTTCCAGCAGATCGGCCGGGCCGGCCGTTCGGGCCAGGAGGCGCTTGCCGCATTTGTCGCCAGCGACGATCCGCTGGACACCTACTTTGTCAACCATCCGGAGGCCATCTTCGACACGTCGATCGAGGCGACCGTCCTCGATCCCTCCAACCCCTACGTCCTCGGGCCCCACCTGTGCGCAGCCGCGGCGGAGAAGCCGATCGGTCCGGCCGACCTGGCCCTGTTCGGCCCCGCCGCGGAGGGGCTCCTTGCCCAGCTCGAGGCCCAGGGCTACCTCCGCCGCCGACCGTCCGGCTGGTTCTGGACCCACCCGGAAAGCGCGGCGGCGATGGTCAGCCTGCGCGCAGACGGGGGTGGCCCGGTGAGCATCATCGAGGCGGAGACCGGGCTGCTGCTGGGTTCGATGGACTCGCCTCAGACCCACTACCAGGCCCACGAGGGCGCGATCTACGTCCATCAGGGCGCGAGCTACCTCGTACGCGAGCTCAACGAGGCGGAGCACTGCGTGGTGGTCGAGAGGGTGAACCCCGACTACTACACGACGGCGCGCGACATCACGACCGTCGACGTGATCAGCGAGCTCCGTGCAGAGCAGTGGGGCCCGGTAGGCGTGCACTTCGGCGAGGTCAGGGTGACGACTCAGGTGGTCTCCTTCCAGCGCAAGGCGCTCGTCTCGAATGAGGTCCTGGGCGAGGAGCCACTGGACCTCGGCGCGCGCGACCTGTTCACCAAGGCAGTCTGGCTGACCGTCCCCGCGCCGACGATCGCCTCGGGCGGCCTGCTCGAGGCCCAGTTCCCGGGAGCCCTGCATGCAGCTGAGCACGCCGCAATCGGTCTCCTCCCGCTGGTGGCGGCGAGCGACCGCTGGGACGTCGGCGGCGTCTCAACGGCTCTGCACGCCGACACCGAGCAGCCGACGATCTTCGTCTACGACGGGCACCCGGGCGGCGCCGGGTTCGCCGAGCGCGGGTACGAGAGGATCCGGGAGTGGCTCACTGCGACCCGCGAGGCCATCGAGGGCTGTGAATGCGAGGCCGGGTGCCCCTCGTGCGTCCAGAGTCCCAAGTGCGGCAACAAGAACAATCCCTTGGACAAGGCGGGGGCTGTATCCCTGCTCGCGACGGTCCTCGCCCACTCGCGTCGCCCGGAGTCGTCCGCGCAGGCCGCGCCCGCCGCAGGATAGGCCGGCAGGGGTAGATGCGCAGCGGTAGGCCCCAGGGGTAGATGCGCGAGGTAGGTGCGCAGCCTAGATCCCCCGGGCGAGCCCTGCTGTGGGGGGGTGCTCACGGCGGGGGGCCGGCTCTGGCGCGTCCGATCGCCGGCCCCCACGGTGCTCCGGTGGTGACCTGCACGACGACGCGCACGGTGCGTCCGGGGACCTCGACCTCGCACGAGGCAAGGCCTGCACCGTTGAGGGAGGCCACTGTCCCCGCGAGCTCACACGGATTCCCGCTGCGGAGGCCGCGTTCGGCGTCGGCCGCCGCAAGGGCCGCGAGATCAGCGGCGGACGCCGCCTTGGCTGCCGAGGAGAGAGCCTGCGCAAGCGTCAGCACGGCCGCGCAGGCCGCGATCAGGAGCAGGCCCAGTCCGAGGGCAAGGACGGTGCCGGCGCCGCGCTCTCGTTCGGTTCTCCTCGGGCGCATCCTTCCGAGCCGGCCCGTCATGGGTACCCGGCCGTGGTCATCGGGGTCCCTCGAGGGCCAGGGTCGCCGAGGCCGCGACGCGCAGTCCGGCGGCCGCGGCGACCGGACCCGGCACGGCAGAGGAGACCTTGACGGTCACCGTGCCCGCGCCCGGCTCGACGGTATGCTCCGCCTCCCCTCCCGCGATGCGGCGGACCTCCTGGGCCACGGCATCCGGATCGTCTCCCCGGGCAAGCGTCCTGGCCGCCGAACGGGCGGCCTCCTCGACGCGTATCTGCGCCACGCCGGCCGACACGGCTGCGAGCAGGAGGCCGAGGAGCAGAATGACCGCCGGGATGGCCACCGCGAATTCTGCGGTGACTGCTCCCCGGAGGGACGCCGGACCTTTCCCGCGCCTGACGTCCCTCGGGGTCCTGGTCACGGCAGGGCGAGGGCCGCGCGGATGATGCCGAGCAGGAAGCCGCGGACCTCGTCGCTGCGCATGATCACCACGAGCAGCCCTGCGAAGGCCACAGCGCCCAGAGTGGCGATCGCATACTCTGCGGTCGCCATGCCGGCCTGCCCAGACATCCGCCGCGCGAGTCCCCGGGCGAGCCTCTGGAGCCTGGCCGACCAGCGACGGGGCACCAGCCTGCTGGAGCGGCGGGGAGCGCCGTGGAGGCGTCGCCTGCCCGCCGCCGGATACAGCTCGACGACCTGGCCGAGGCTCCCTGCGTGCACCGGGAGTGATGCGGAGCCCCGGAGCGGTTCCGGGGTCTGGAGCGATTCTGCGGTCGTGGGCGATTCTGGGGCCGTGAGCGATTCTGGGCGCGGAAGTGCTTCTGGAGCCGGGCCGGCGCTGGGGTCGAGCCAAGCGGTTGCCATCGCGGTGGTGGACATGGTTCCTCCTTGTGGGTGGGATCCCTCCGACTGCTGTCGGAAGGAGGTGGCGTCGGGACGCCGCCTGCCGGGAAGCGGCAGGAGTCTTCGTGGCCGGTCAGGCGGGGCGTGGGTCAGGGGGAAGGAAGCATGGCGAGGAGGACGGGCACGACGCCGAGGCAGAGGAACGCCGGCAGCGAGCAGACGCCCAGGGGCACGACCAGCCGGACTCCCAGAGCGGCGGCGCGGCGTTCAAGCTCGCGGTGCCGGCGCCGGCGGATCTGGCCTGCTCTGGAGAAGAGGAGCTCGGCGGAGGGCGCGCCGGTCGAGGCGGCGAAATGCAGCGCATCCCTGATCTCACGGCCCGCCGCCGACATGTCCTGGCCCGAGACCGGCCAGGCGTGCTCCCATGCGACGCCGAGTTCGAGGGCGGCCGCCGCTCTCCCCAGGGCCTCTGACTCGGGCCCGGGAATGCGTGCCGCGACTGCCAGCGCGCGCTGCAGACTCAGTCCCGCCTGGAGCATTGCCCCCAACAGCTCCAGGAGCAGCGGGACCTCGTCGGCGCCCGAGGGGACCGACGGCGCACCCAGGAGACGGGTTCCCGCATCGCGCGCGGAAGATTGCCGCCCATGAGAGTCCGGTGGAAGATGCAGAGGGAGTCGGAAGGTGGCCCCGCGGAGCGCGAGTGAACTCCCCAGCACCCCAGCCACGATGCCGACCGCCAGGAGGACGCTCATCGGGCCTCCGATGCGGAACGAACCAGCCGGGCTGACCACCAGCGCCCGGCAAGGGTGAGAATCGCGCCGAGCGAGAGGCACGCGGCACCCACCGGCGTGGACAGCAGCACCCCGACGGGATCGGCTCCCATGAGGAACCCGAGACCGAGCCCTGCCACGGGGAGGACGCTCAGCACCTGCGCTGTGGCGCGGGGTCCGGCGAGGGCGACGGCGCGCGCAGCCGCCGCATCCGCGTCTGCCTCGAGGAGCGCAGCCAGCCGGTCGAGAACTCCTGCCAGCGGGCTGCCCGAGGCCTCCGCGGTCTCAATGCACGCTGCGACGCTGGTCCACGGCCCCTCCCACACTGCGCTGCCACGGCTTCCCCGGCGCCGGCCGACGGCCGCCGAACGGATCGCGTCGCCGACGGGTCGCCCGAGTTGCGCGGCGCGCGCAGCGGCCGAGAGGACGAACGCGGCCTCCCCCGCGGGCCCGTCCGCGCCCTCGGGGTCGGTGGCGCCGCCCGATTCGCTCCGGCCCGCCCGCGCTCCCCGTTCCTCGCTGGATCCCGGAGCGGCTTGGCTTGCCGCGGCCTGGTGCCACATCTCGACGGGGCTGCGGCCGGCCCGGAGGAGCGCCGAGAGCTGGGCCACCAGGATCGCGACGCTCTGGAGTTCCTCCGCAGGACTCGCATGCCCCCTGCCGCGCCACGGGGCCCGACCCGTGGCAACGGACGCCGGGACTCCCCTCCGCCTCCCCGCTGCCCTTCCGACGGCGCCATCGGCGGACCACAGGGGCTTCCGCAGACGGGCCGCTCCCGCACGGTGCTGGGCGAGCACGGCCCCCGCGAACAGGCCTATCGCGACAGCAGCGGAGGCACCCCAGTCGCCGCTCATGCCCCCGTCTCCCCTCCGAGGCCCGCTCCGGTCAGCGCAGCGAGCGCCGCCCATCCCGGTCCGCGCCGGCACGACCGAGACTCCCCGGGTGGCCGGACGAGGGCGTCCTCGATGACGAGCACGCCGTCCTGCTCGCGGACTGCTGCGATGCTCGCGACCCTCCGCCCCGCCGCGCCGCGCTCGAGGTGGACCACGGCGTCGAGTGCACTGGCGGCCTGCAGGGCCGTTCCCTCGGGGCCGAGCCCCGCGAGAGCGCCGAGCGCCGCGAGCCTGGCCA
Source organism: Sinomonas sp. B1-1 (assembly GCF_050474465.1). Classification (NCBI taxonomy): domain Bacteria; kingdom Bacillati; phylum Actinomycetota; class Actinomycetes; order Micrococcales; family Micrococcaceae; genus Sinomonas; species Sinomonas sp. B1-1. Next base: position 79,620 of record NZ_JBCHVF010000012.1, read on the forward strand.
CGACGGACCGGGCCGTGTTCGCATGGATCGTGCCTGCGCCGCTGTGGCCGGTGTTCAGGGCAGCAAGCAGCTCGCGGACCTCCGCACCCCGGCACTCGCCCACCACGAGCCAGTCCGGCCGCATCCTCAGCGCCTGCCGGACGAGGTCGGCGAGGTCCACGCTCCCGGCCCCCTCGACGTTGCCGTGGCGCACCTCCAGGGTGACGGCGTGATCGTGGTCGGGCGCCAGTTCTGCTGCGTCCTCGATCAGGACGATGCGCCCGTTCTGGGGGACGAGTCCCAAGAGGGTGCTCAGCAGTGTTGTCTTCCCCGACCCGGTGGCACCGCTGACGAGGAAGCTGCACCGCCGCTCGACCAGGGCCTCGAGGACCAGCCGTTGGTCGGGCAGGACGGTGCCCGCATCGACGAGTTCGTCGAGGGTCAGGCTGCGTTCCCGCCGGATGCGCACGGACAGGAGCGTCCCACCCGTGGAGACGGGCGGCAGGACTGCGTGGACCCGGTATCCCTCGGGAAGCCGGACATCCACGCACGGACAGCTCTCGTCCAGTCGGCGTCCAGCGGCGGCCACGAGGCGCACGGCCAGCGAGCGGACCGCGTCCTCGGACGGGAACGAGATACGGCTCCGTTCCAGACCGCGTCCCTGATCGAACCAGACGTCGTCCGGGGCATTGACGAAGATGTCCGTCACTGCGGGGTCGTTGGCGAGCACCTGCAGGGGGCCCAGTCCGCGCAGCTCCGCGGAGATGAGCTCGACGGCGGCAAGCGCACCGGCCGTCCCCAGCAGCCGGCCGCTGTCGTGGACGGCTGCCGCGATGCGCGCCGTCGTCACCGGACCCGGCTCCGACAGGACAGTCCGGCGCACGGAGTCGAGGAGGTCGCGGTCGATGCCCCGCTGCGTCCTCATCGCCCGGCCCTCCGACCGCGTGAGGCCAGCCTCGCGCCTACCGCGAGCGCCTCGCCGTCGTCCATGGGCAGGTGAGCTCCGTCCAGCACCGTGCCCGCGAGCCGGCGGAAGGCCCGGAGCCGGGAGAACTCGAGGAGGCGCCCTGCCTCCGCGGCGGCGGGGATGCCGCGGACGTGCGGCACCGTGCCCACCAGCGGGCAGTCGACCGCCTGGGCGAGCTGCTCGGCATCGATTCCCTCGGCGGGGCGTCCCCTCACCAGGGCTCCCACCGGCACCGGCGGCAGCTCGTGGAGAAGCTGCGCCGCGGACAGCGCGCCGCCCAGACGGCCCGGGACGACGACGAGGAGACGGTCGCACGCCCACGCGAAGTCCTCCAGTCCTTCCCGTCCCCGACCGACGTCCGCGACCACGAGGTCGAACGCGGACCGTGCTGCCCCGATTGCCCCCGACACCGCCGCGGCGCCGATCCTCGCTGCCCGCTGGGAGCTCGCCGGCCAGGACAGCAGCCCGACGCCCCTGACACGGGGCAGCGCCGAACGGAGCTGCTCCGGGTTGATCGTCCCGCTCGCTGAGATCAGATCCGGCCAGTGAAGCCCTTCGGCGCCGCGCTCGCTCACCGAGGCCTCAAGGCCCCCCGCCAAGCGGTCCCCGTCGACGAGGAGGACGGAAGCGCCGTCGAGCGCGGCGGCCCCGGCGATCAGGGCCGCCGCCGTGCTTGCCCCCGCTCCCCCACAGCCGCCCACCACGCCGACGACGGACCCCGATGACCGGTCCGATCCGCGGCGTCCCAGGAACTCGACCAGCCACTCGGCGGCCTCGGGCAGCTCCGCCACGTGGTCGACGCCGAGGTCCGCCGCGCGCTGCCAGAGTAGGCCGCGGTCGGACCCGCGCCCGACAAGGACCGCGGCATCCCTGCGCTGCGGCGGAAGCTCCGTCACGTCGGCACCCACGAGCACCAGGTCGGCTCGGGACCAGAGCGCCGCAGCCTCCCCCGCGGACGGCGCCGCCTCGAACGCCGCGCCCGCAACCGCCGCAGCCCGCGCGCAGTCCTCCCTCAGCCCCTCGTCCGCGGTGATGCAGCACACCGCTGCGGCAGTGCCGGGGACCCATCCCCCCGCTTCCGGCCTGCCCTGCTCTTGCCTGTCCATGCCCCCAGCCTCACGGGGCAGCGCGACCGCCGGAAGCTGGGCTGCGCCTATGTGGACAACACGCCCGACCCGCGTCTGTGGAGGAGGAAAGAGAGGGCTGATCGCAAGGAAGAATGGACGGGTGTACGAACTCGTGGCAACCACTCCGGACGGAGGCGCGGCGCTGCAGAGGCTGGACCGTGCAGGCCGCCCCGTCTCGGGACCGGACGTGGTCCCACGAAGCCGCTTCCCCGCGGAGGCTGCGCGCATCGAGGCACAGGACGGCCCGCGGTGGGTGTGGCTGCGCACCGGGGACTGGTATCCCCGGCTGCTCCACGCCGGCGTCCCCCTGGGACGGTGCCATGACCTGTCGCTCTGCGCGGCGATCCTCAGGCATTCGTCGTACGTCGCCGAAGGCCAGTACGCCCCGGCTGCCGCCGTCGCCGGATCCCCTCCCGACGCCGGCGACGGGATTCCGCACCGCCTGCCGTCAGGCGCATCGCCCTATCAGGACGCGCTCTTCGACGAGGTGCCTGTCGAGAACGGGCCAGCGGGCGGCTTCGGGCCTGAGCTGCTGGCCGAGGAGCTGCGCAGCCAGCTGTCGGCCGCCGCCGGCTCGCCCCACAGGCTCCGCCTCGCCCTGCTCCTGGCCGCCGAATCGGCCGGGGCCCTGGCCGCTGCGGAGATGCGGCACGCCGGAGTGCCCTGGGACGCCACGGTCCACGACGCCCTCCTCCGCGACCGTCTGGGGCCGCGTCCCGTGGGAACAGCCCGCCCCGCGCTGCTCGAGCAGAAGGCCCGCGAGCTCCGCTCCCTGCTGAACGCGCCTGCGCTCAACCCCGACTCGCCTCAGGAGCTCATGCGCGCCCTGCGCCGCGAGGGCATCGAGGCGCAGACAACCCGGGCGTGGGAACTCCGCAGGTACACCCACCCGGCCATCCTGCCGCTGCTGGAGTACAAGAAGATGGCTCGCCTGCTGTCCGCGCACGGCTGGGCCTGGCTCGACACATGGGTCAGCGACGGCCGTTTCCGTCCCGACTACACGGTCGGAGGTGTCGTGACCGGGCGCTGGTCCTCGCGCGGCGGCGGCGCGATGCAGATCCCCGCAGAGGTCCGGCCAGCGGCGAGGGCACGCCCGGGCCACCGCCTGATCGTCGCCGATGCCTCCCAGCTCGAGCCGCGGATCCTTGCCGCACTCGCCGGGGACAGCGCGATGGCGGAAGCCGCACGCAACCGGGACCTCTACGCCGGGATTGCCGCGGCCGGGTTCGGCGGTGACCGGTCGCAGGCGAAGGTCGCCCTGCTCGGGGCGATCTACGGCGCCACCACCGGCGAATCGGGGCGCCTCATGCCGAAGCTCGCGCGGCTCTACCCCCGCGCGGTCGGGTTCGTCGAGCAGGCCGCGCGCGACGGCGAACGCGGCCTCACGGTCACCACGCACCTCGGCCGCAGCACACCGCCGCCATCCGCGCGCTGGACGGCGTCCCAGCGCACGGGCAGCGCCGAGGAGCAGCGCCGCGCTGACGCGCTCGCTCGGGAGCGGGGGCGGTTCACGCGCAACTTCGTCATCCAGGGAACGGCCGCGGAGTGGGCCGAGTGCTGGATGGCGGAACTGCGCGGACGGCTGCGCGGGCTCCGCGAGCGGGGACTCCACGCCGAGCTCACGTACTTCCTCCACGACGAGGTCATGGTCCACGCAGAAGCGGCGGCCGCCGAGGCGTGCGCGCAAGCGGTACGGGACGCAGCGCGTGCTGCAGGGAGGCTCCTGTTCCCCGGGGCGCCGGTCGAGTTCCCGCTGAGCGTCGCCGTGGTCGACTCGTACGATCAGGCGAAATAGCGCACGCGGGCGGGACCGCGGGTCACAGCTCGAGGCGGTATTCGTGGGTGCGGTCCCACGGGACGGTCCAGCCGAGGGCGGTGAACAGCGAGTCGAGCACCATGGCGGTGAACCCCCAGACCAGCACACCGTTGACGGTGAAGCCGGGGCTCGCGAACCGGGAACCGCCCCGGTAGAACACGACCATGACCCGGTTGTCCGGGTCGAGCAGGTCCCGCACGGGGGTCCTGAAGACCTGCGCGGACTCCCGGTAGTCCACGACATCGACCGGCGACGGCGATGCCCACCACCCGATCACCGGGGTCACGAGGAACCCGGTGTACGCCATGCCCAGGGGTGGGAGTTCACCGAGAACCTCGACGCCTGCGGGGTCCAGTCCGGTCTCCTCGACCGCTTCCCGAAGGGCGCAGGCGACGAGCGTGGCGTCCTCCGGGTCCCGGCTGCCGCCGGGGAAGGCCACCTGGCCGGGGTGGGCGTCGAGCTCCGGAGCGCGCTCGAGGAGCAGCACGTCGAGGTCGGCGGGGGCGATCGGGCGCTGGGAGACGGCAGGGACTTCGTCGAGGACGCCGAAGAGGACGAGCACCGCGGCCGAGCGGTAGTCCCCCTGGAGCGTCCGGGGGTGCCACCGCCGATCGAAGGGATCCTTCTCGCCGGACAGGATTGCGGCCACGAGGGCCTGGAGGTCGCTGCGCGCGCTCACGGGGAAACCCCCGCGGCGTCGGACTCGGTCCGCTGCCGGATGGCCGCGGCGTTGTCGGTGTTCGCGAGCATCTCGGCGTGGAGTGCTTCCTTCCCCGGGGCGAGCTCGAAGCGGAGCAGTTTCCGCGCCGTCGCGGGATCGGTCTCGCCTTCCCCGAAAGAGGGGCACAGCGTCGCCACCGCGCAGGCGCCGCAGGCGGGCCGACGCGCCAGGCACACCCGTCGGCCGTGGAAGACGACCCTGTGGGAGAGCATGGTCCAGTCGCGGGGTTCGAAGAGCTCCATCACGTCGCGCTCCACCATGACGGGGTCGTCCGAGGCCGTCCACCCGAACCTCTTGGCGAGCCGCCCGAAGTGTGTGTCGACCGTGATGCCGGGAACGCCGAAGGCATTGCCGAGGACGACGTTCGCCGTCTTCCGTCCCACTCCCGGAAGCGTGACCAGCTCGGCAAGCGTGCCGGGGACGACGCCGTCGAACTCGTCCACGATGCGCTGGGAGAGGGTGTGGAGGCTCTTCGCCTTGGCCCGGAAGAACCCCGTGGGACGGATGATCTCCTCGATGTCCGGCAGCTCGGCTTCAGAGAGGGACCGCGCGTCCGGGTAGCGGGCGAAGAGGACGGGTGTCACCTGGTTCACGCGAACGTCGGTGGTCTGGGCGCTCAGGACGGTGGCGACGAGAAGCTCGAACGGATTCCCGAAGTCGAGCTCTGCGTGCGCGTACGGATACTGTTCGGCGAGCACCCGGTTGATCTTCCGGGCCCGCCGCTTGAGCGCGAGCGGGGATTCGTCCGGGGTGAGGCGGCGACGCGTCGGCGCCCCCGCCGGCCTGATCAGCCCCGCTCGATTCCGGACAGGTCGCGAAGGACTCCCACGCGCCCGTCCGTGCTCTGGACCACGAACTCGTGCCCGCGGTCCTGGAGGGCGAGGATCCATTGGCCGGGCTCGAGAGGGAACGCGGGCTGGCCAGTGGTGGGATCCACGGCAGTGCGGGGCTGGCTCACCGCGAACCAGAACGCCTCATACTGGGCTTCCGGTTCCTCATAGGGCCGGCTCGCCTCGATTCCCCGTGAACGGTCGGGCTCGTCCGCTGACTGGCTGGACCACGCCGGGAAGACTGCGGTTGCAGGTGCCGACGCCGCAGGCTCGCCAGCGGAGCGCACGGATTCCTCCGGTTCCCGCCCGACTCCAGGAGCCGTCGGTGCCACCGGCTCGGGCGCTGCCGGCCCTGGTGCTGCAGGTTCGACCGAGACCGGTTCGGCGACGGCGGGTTGCGGAGCACCGTAGGCCTCGCCGTCTGCCTGCGCGTAGGTTCCCCCACCGAGGGTGGGATCCACCGATGGTGAGACGCGAGTGGGCGGCTCCGGTTCGGTCGCGAGGATCCGCGAGGCGAGGTCGCTGTCGCCCGCGTTCGGCGCACCCGTGGGGACGGCCTCGGCGGGTGGGGCATCGGTGGGTGCGGCCTCGGCGACCTCCGCCTGCGCGGCGCCGTCGGATTCCGAGGGGGCATCTGCCGCATGGGAGCCGCCCTCAGCGCCGCGCCCGGCAGAGGGTCTCTGGTCCGTGTCGGGTGCAGCGATGTCGTCCGCGACGGGGGTGTCCTCGGGCAGCTCCCGGGCCGCCGACGAGGCGCCGCTCGGGGACGAGGCCGCCTCGGCCGGGCGCGCCCACGCCGCTGGTGGGCGTGGAGACTCGGCAGGCGACGGCTCTCCCGCGCCCTCGGGCTCGCCCGGGTGCGAGCCCCACGCTCCGGCAGTGGACGCTCCCCATGCTCCTGCGGCGGCTGCGGCGGCGGCAGCACTCCCTGCGGCCGGCGCAGCACCCCCCGCCGGCACAGCACCCCCCGCCGGCACTGAGGCTCGGGGCTCGCCCGCAGCCCGGTCTTCCGACTTCCCGTGAGGGGCCTTGGGAGCGGGGCGAGCTGCGTCACGGGCCACGATGTGCGCGGGCGACTCCGGCCGGTCGGCGAAGTCGGCCGCGAACGCCGGGATCAGCCTCGCGAAGGTCGTGGAGGCCAGGAGTCCCGCGGCGCCCAGGAGGCCGACGATGGCGCCCGGCGTAAGGGTCATGACCGTGAAGACGAAGAAGTAGGAGGCGCAGAGCACAGCCGCCACGGACGCGAACTGGTCCACCGAGAGCGACCCGACCCGCAGGGGCCGGTGCGGCTCGACGCGGCGCCATGCGAAGAGGGCAGCGGCCGCCGCCGGGACGAGGAATCCGATCGCGAGGAAGAAGATGCTCTGCGAATTCCACAGGTTCAGCAGCACGGTGCGCTCGAGGAGGGGAAGGAGCGAGCCCACGAAGAGGATGAGGACACCGCCGAAGAGGGTCAGGTCGCGGACGGTGAACGGCCCGAGAACGGCCTGGCTGTGGCGCCCCTCGGACGGGCTCTTGCTGGGAACAGACATGAGTCACTCCTTCGGTCTTCCCGTTCAGCCTAGCCAAACCCCGGCGCCTCCACCTAGATGGACGGGCCCCGGAAGGCGACCGCTCGCCGTCGGACGCGTACCGCCCGGCGCAGGGAACGGACCGCCCACCGCCGGAATGTGATCGACGCAACGTTCGTGCGACTCCAGCCGCGCTACTGTGGAAGAGGCAGCAGAAGTGCGCGGCGTCACATCTGGGGGCGGAAGTCCTCCGGCTGGGCAATGCGCCGGCTGGAACACGCGAGGAACGAGCCGAAAGGACATCAATGTCCCAGGAAACCGTCAAAGGAGACGCCTTCGAGAACCTGCTCCGCGAGGAGCGGCAGTTCCCGCCGTCGAAGGAGTTCGCGGCCTCCGCGAACGTCCAGGAGGGCATCTACGCAGAGGCCAACGCCGATCGCCCCGCGTTCTGGGCCGATCAGGCCCGGGCCCTTCTGACGTGGTCCAAGGACTTCGAGACCGCGCTCGACTGGTCCAACCCGCCGTTCGCGAAGTGGTTCGTCGGCGGCGAGGTCAACGCCGCGTACAACGCCCTGGACCGCCACGTCGAGAACGGCCTGGGCGACCGGGTGGCCATCTACTTCGAGGGCGAGCCCGGAGACACCGAGACCATCACCTACGCGGACCTGACTGAGCGGGTCAAGCGCGCGGCGAACGCCTTCGAGTCCCTCGGGGTCACCAAGGGCGACCGGGTCGCGGTCTACCTGCCGATGATCCCCGAAGCCGTCGTGACGATGCTGGCCTGCGCCCGCATCGGCGCCGTCCACTCTGTCGTGTTCGGCGGCTTCTCCTCCGAGGCGCTGCGCTCGCGCATCGACGATGCGGAGGCCAAGCTCGTGGTCACCGCGGACGGCACCTACCGCCGTGGCAAGCCCTCCTCCCTCAAGCCGGCCGTCGACGAGGCCCTGGCCGAGGACGGCCACACCGTCCAGCACGTCGTGGTGGTCAAGCGCAACGGCCAGGACGTCGAGTGGACCGAGGGCCGGGACCTGCACTGGTCCGATGTCATGGCCGCCGCCTCCCCCGAGCACGCCGCGGCGGGCCACGATTCAGAGCACCCGCTGTTCATCCTCTACACGTCCGGCACCACGGGGAAGCCCAAGGGCATCCTGCACACCACGGGCGGCTACCTCACGCAGACCGCCTTCACCCACTCCGCGGTGTTCGACCTCAAGCCGGACACGGATGTGTACTGGTGCACGGCGGACATCGGCTGGGTCACGGGCCACTCCTACGTCGCGTACGCCCCGCTCATCAACGGCGCCACCCAGGTCATGTACGAGGGCACCCCGGACTCCCCGCACCAGGGCCGCTGGTGGGAGATCGTCGAGAAGTACAAGGTCTCGATCCTCTACACCGCCCCGACGGCGATCCGCACCATGATGAAGTGGGGTCAGGACATCCCCGCGAAGTACGACCTCTCGAGCATCCGGGTGCTCGGGTCCGTGGGCGAGCCGATCAACCCCGAGGCCTGGATGTGGTACCGCGAGGTGATCGGGCACGGGAAGGCGCCCATCGTCGACACGTGGTGGCAGACCGAGACCGGCGCCATCATGGTCGCCCCGCTCCCCGGTGTGACGGCCACGAAGCCCGGCTCGGCGCAGGTCCCGCTCCCCGGCATCGCGGTGGATGTCGTGGACGAGGCCGGGCAGGCGGTCCCGAACGGGCACGGGGGCTTCCTCGTGATCCGCGAGCCCTGGCCGGCCATGCTCCGCAACATCTGGGGCGACCCGGAGCGGTTCAAGGACACCTACTGGTCCCGCTTCGAGGGCATGTACTTCGCGGGCGACGGCGCCAAGAAGGACGACGACGGCGACATCTGGCTGCTGGGCCGCGTCGACGACGTCATGAACGTCTCCGGCCACCGCCTCTCCACGACCGAGATCGAGTCTGCCCTCGTCTCCCACCCGTGGGTGGCCGAGGCCGCCGTCGTGGGCGCAGCGGACGAGACGACCGGCCAGGCCGTCGTGGCGTTCGTGATCCTGCGCGGCGAAGCGCAGATCGCCGAAGGAGAGGATCCCTCCGCTGTCCTGCGCGCCCACGTGGGCCACGAGATCGGCCCGATCGCCAAGCCGCGCCACGTCCTGGTGGTCCCCGAGCTGCCCAAGACCCGCTCAGGCAAGATCATGCGCCGCCTCCTCAAGGACGTCGCAGAGGGCCGCGATCCGGGCGACGCCACGACCCTCGCGGACCCCACCGTCATGCTGAAGATCGCCGCGGACCTGCGCAAGTAGCGCACCCGGCCAGCGCACGACGGCGGCGCCTCACCCCCCGGGGTGGGGCGCCGCCGTCGTATGGCGGGAGCACCTAGAGTGATGCCATGACGGAAGAGACCCCCCGCGGCATGATCCTCGTGGTCAACGGACCCAACCTCAACCTCCTCGGGACGCGCGAGCCCGAGAAGTACGGGACAGACACCCTCATGGATGTCGAGCGGCTGTGCGCGGAAGCGGCCGCGGCCCACGGCCTGGAGGTCCACTGCGTGCAGTCCAACCACGAGGGCGAGATCATCGACGCGATCCACGCCGCCCGGGGCACGGCCCTGGGCCTGGTCATCAACGCCGGCGCCTACACCCACACGTCGATCGCGATCCGGGACGCGATCACCGCGGCGCAGCTTCCGACGGTCGAGGTCCACATCACCAACGTCCACGCCCGCGAGCCCTTCCGCCACCACTCGTACCTGAGCGACATCGCGAAGGCCGTGATCGCGGGTGCGGGCGTCCTCGGGTACCGCTTCGGCATCGACTACCTCGCAGACCTCACGGACACGCGCCTTCCCGTCCAGGTCTGAGCCCGGCCGCGGCTCACTTGCGGGTGCAGGTCCCGGGCTGGACGGGCTGGCTCAGCGACGCAGCCTCCTGCGCCACCGGGCCCAGTTCCTCCATCGTGAGGGCGTAGCCGACGTCCGCCGTCGACTCGCTCTTGGCGAAGACCACCCCGGTGACGTGTCCGTCGAGGGTCAGGAGCGGGCCGCCGGAGTTGCCCTGCTGGACGTTGCCCGAGAGCTGGTACACGCGCTTGGGCACCTCATTGGCGCCGTAGATGTCCGGGGCGAGCACCGTAGTGGTGCCCTGGACGACGGCCGGCCGGACCTGGTACGGGCCGCCGAGCGGGTAGCCGGCGAACGCCGCGGTGGTCCCCGACGGGCTCGTCGAGGTGAGCGGGAGCTGCGGCGCGCGCAGTCCGTCGACGGCGATCACGGCGAGATCCTGGACTGCATCGAAGTACACGACACGCCCCGTCCGCGCGCCTCCCCCCTGAACCTCGACGACGGGCTCCGACACGCCCGCCACCACGTGCGCATTCGTGACGACACGCCCGGGCGAGACGACGAAGCCGCTGCCTGTCTGGTTCTGCCCGCACTGGTAGGCCGTGCCCGTGATCCTCAGCACAGACTCCGACGCCGTCCGCAGCTCCGGAGTGTCGACGGAGTCGGGCACCGGGACCGGCTGGATCGGACCGATGCCCTCGATGAGCTTGGGCAGGCCGTCCCCGATCACGAAGGCGCGCAGCCCTGCCGCCCGCTCCTTCACCGGATCGGGCGTGAGGTCGTCGATCGCGCGCACGACCCTCGAGTCGGCGATCTGCTGGGACAGGAGCGGGACTCCGATGCTCGAGACCGTGAAGGCCGTCATCGAAATCACGAGGGCGGCGACGACGACGCTCACGAGCCCGCCGAGCCCACGGTCGACGGCGGTGGCCCCCTTCCAGCGGATCCCCCGCCTGACGCGGTGGCCAAGCGCGGAGCCGACGGCGTTGCCGGCCGCCATGAGCAGGACGGCGGTGATGATGATCCCCGCGACGCGCCACCCGGAGTCCACGAGCCAGCCGCTCACGAGAGGCACGGCGAAGAACGCCGCGACCCCGCCCGCCACGAAGCCGAGGATCCCGCCGAGGCTCACGACGAACCCGGCCCGGATCCCGTTGGCCAGATAGCCGACGAGGACGAGCAGGAGGAGCACGTCGAGGAGGTTCACGCCGAGAAGCACCCTCGGAGTCTATCGGCGGCGCCTGAGCGCACACTGACCGCAATAGCGGAACAGAACGCGAGGGCTTTACGTTTGCTATAGCTGTGGTGCCGCCCAATTCGGGTTCGCCGCCCCTGTGTCGCCTGCCAAGTACGTCACAAACCCGCGCGGAATCTGAAACAATGACCGCAGCGCCTGCACTGAACATCACCAGAGGAGATTGAATTGGACATCGAAGTACTGCGCCGGGCCCCCCTCTTCGCGACTCTCGACGACGACGCCTTCCGCCTGCTGACGGACGAGCTCACCGAGGTGGACCTGTCCCGCGGCGCGTCGGTGTTCCGCGAGGGCGACCAGGGCGACCAGCTCTACTTCATCGTCTCCGGAAAGGTGAAGCTCGGGCGCACCTCCCCCGACGGCCGCGAATCCCTCCTCGCCATCCTCGGCCCCGGCGAACTGTTCGGCGAGATGGCCCTCTTCGACCCGGCTCCGCGCAACGCGACGGCCACCGCCGTCTCCGAGACTCGCCTCGCCGGCCTCAAGAACGAGTCCCTCAACGCCCTGCTCCGTTCGCGTCCCGAGGTCTCGGCCCAGCTGCTCCAGGCCCTCGCACGGCGCCTGCGGCGCACGAACGACTCGCTCTCGGACCTGGTCTTCTCCGACGTCCCGGGCCGCGTCGCGAAGGCCCTCCTGGACCTCGCGGACCGCTTCGGCCGTCCCGCGACGGACGGGGTCCTCGTGGCCCACGAGCTCACGCAGGAGGAACTGGCCCAGCTGGTGGGCGCCTCCCGCGAGACCGTCAACAAGGCCCTCGCCGAGTTCGTCCAGCGCGGCTGGATCCGCCTCGAGGCCCGCGCCGTGGTGATCCTGGACATGCAGCGCCTCCGCCAGCGCTCGCGCTGACCGCCCGGCCGCCGCAAGGCGCCGCCGACAAGACAAGGAGCCGGTCCCCTGCAGGGGACCGGCTCCTTGTTTCGTTGTTCGCCGCGCCCCATGCTCGGGCGAGGACGCAGCGGCGGTCAGGCCCCGCCGTCGTGCGCCACCGCGGACGGGTGCGCAGCGCCGCCGTGCGGAACGGTGTGGAGCGCCTCGGTGGGCGGCGCGACCGCGCCCGGTGCCTCGACCTCGAGGAAGAGCTGGCCCGAGTCCTCGGCCAGCTGGGCCTGGTAGGTGTGGGTGGTGCGCCGGATGTTGAGGTAGGCGATGCAGCCCTTGGCCTTGGCCATCTTGGCCAGGATGATCTCCGTGGCCGGCACCAGCAGCTCGGGCAGCGGCAGCCCGCGGGTGTCCGGCTGGCCGATCTCGTCTCCGAGGGCAGGGGTCTCGCGCTCGGCGACGACCTTCCCGGCGCACACCCACTGGCCCCACACGCCCTTGCTCGGCAGCATGGTCGGGGTCTGCCCGACCGGCAGGGTCGCTGCGAAGTAGCGCGTGTCGAAGCGGCGGTGGGCGAAGTCCGGTGTGACCCAGTGGACGAGCGGCCGCAGGAGGTCCGTGCGCAGCCCGAGTCCCCTCTTGGCGAGGAGTTCGGCGAAGCTGATCTCCTGCCCGGCGAGGGCCTCGCGGGCGCGCGTCCAGTCCGGGGTGCTCGTGCCCTCGACCACGACGGACTCGTCGGACCCGGCAAGGAGGACGCCGGATTCCTCGAAGAGCTCGCGGATGGCCGCGACGACGTGCGTGCGGGCCAGCGCGTAGTCCTCGGTGCCGAGGAGTTCGGCCCACTGGCCCACGGAGGGGCCGAACCAGTCGAAGCTGTCGAGGTCGGTGTTCTCGACCGAACCGCCGGGGAAGCCCACGACGCCGAGCGGCGACTCACCCCCGCGGTAGCTCAGCCAGGTCTCGGTCCCGTCAGCGGAATCGCGCACGAGCGCCACGGACGAGGCGAAGCGGGGTTTGCGGGGCGCGCGCTCGACCTCGTCGAGCCAGCTGCGCGCCGCGCCCTGCAGGCGCTTGGGCAGGATGAAACGGCGCCTAAGCGAAGTCGGCAATCAACTCAACCTCCACTGGGGCGTCGAGCGGCAGGACCGCGACGCCGACGGCGGAGCGGGCGTGGGTCCCCGCATCGCCGAAGACCTTGCCGAGCAGCTCCGAAGCCCCGTTGACGACCCCGGGCTGGCCGGTGAACTGCGGATCGGAGGCCACGAAGCCCACGACCTTGACGATCCGCGTGATGCGGTCGAGGTCCCCGATCTGGGCCTTGACCGCGGCAAGCGCGTTGATGATGCACAGTTCGGCGTACTTCTTCGCGTCGTCCGCGGTCACCTCGGCGCCCACCTTTCCGGTGGCGGGAAGCTGGCCGGAGACAAAGGGCAGCTGGCCGGACGTGTACACGGTCGAGCCGGTCACCACGGCGGGGACGTACGCGGCAACGGGGGCGGCGACCTCCGGCAGCGCGAGGCCGAGGTCTGCCAGCCGCCGCTCGACGGCGCTGGCCACCTCGGCGTCCGTGCCGGTCTTGGATGCCTCCTGGGTCATGCCTGCTTCTCCCTCTTCATGTAGGCGACGAGCCCGTTTCCGCCGGGCCCGGGAACGACCTGGACGAGTTCCCAGCCGTCCGCGCCCCACTGGTCGAGGATCTGCTTCGTGGCGTGCACGATCAGCGGCACGGTGGCGTATTCCCAGGCGGTCATGAGGCCAGATTAGCCCCTCCCGGTAGACTGGCACACATGGCGTCTGGCAAGAACCCTGTCTTTGACACGGCCACCACCTTGGGCAAGATCCTCGCATTCCTTGGCGTGAGTGCGATCTGCGGCGTGCTCGTGGCCGGGCTCATGGTGCCCGCGGCCGCGGTCACGGGCAGTGCGGCGAACGGCTCCGTCCAGTTCTTCGACAGCCTCCCGGGCGAGCTCAAGGTGGACCAGCCGGGGCAGGTGACCCGGGTGCTCGCCGCGGACGGCTCCGAGATCGCGAGCCTCTACGCGGAGAACCGCACGCGCGTCCCGCTGGACCAGATGTCGCCGAACATCAAGGACGCCATCATTGCGATCGAGGATGCGCGCTTCTACGAGCACGGCGGCGTCGACACCACCGGCATCCTGCGCGCCCTCGCGGCCAACGTCCGCGGCAGCCGCCAGGGCGCCTCGACGATCACCCAGCAGTACGTGACCAACGTGATCAACGAGTCGCTCGTGGCCCAGGGCAAGGACGCCGACGTCGTGCTCAACGGCCAGAAGGGCGTGGGCGACAAGCTGCGCGAGATGAAGCTCTCGATCGCACTCGAGAAGCAGTACTCGAAGGACCAGATCCTCGAGGGCTACCTCAACATCGTGTTCTTCAACCGCAACGCGTACGGCATCCAGGCAGCGAGCCAGTACTTCTTCTCGACGGACGCCAAGAACCTGACGATCCCGCAGGCCGCGATGCTCGCGGGGCTGGTGAACAGCCCGACGATGTACAACCCGGAGATCAACCCGGACAACGCGCTGCAGCGGCGCAACCTCGTGATCGACGCGATGCTCCAGCACGGCAAGATCAACCAGCAGCAGCACGACGAGGCCATCGCCACGCCGATCCAGCTGAAGGTCAACCCGCCGAAGCAGGGCTGCGCGTACGCATCCCAGGCCGCGTACTTCTGCGACTACGTCCTGCACCAGATCCTCAATGACCCGGCCTACGGGGCCACGCCGGACGATCGCGAGAAGAAGGTCTTCCGCGGCGGCCTGACGATCAAGACCACCCTCGACCCGCGGCTCCAGGCCCCGGCCCAGGCCCGGGTGGACGCGACCGCCGGCGCGAACCCTGACAAGTGGGGCGCCTCGCTCCTGACCATCGAGCCGGGCACCGGCAAGGTCCTCGCGATGGCGCAGAACTCCCGGATGCTGGCGGGCCAAGGCTCCAACTTCTCAACCGTCTACAACTTCAACGTGGACCGCAAGGACGCCAACGGCAATGACATCGGAGGGGCCGGCGGGTTCCAGCCCGGCTCGACGATGAAGCCGTTCACGTTCTCCGCGTGGCTCACGGAGGGCAAGTCCGCGACGCAGACGATCGATGCGTCCCGGCGGGTGTACCCGCTGAACTACCCGTGGAAGACCACGTGCAACCGGGTCACCGGCGCCTTCAACAGCGCCGAGGAGAGCCTCGGCGCCGCCCCGACGCTGCAGAACAACGACGAGGGCTTCTACCGGTCGATGCCGATCAACTACGGCCTCTACAACTCGATCAACACCGCCACGTACGCGACGGCCGCGGGGCTGAACGACTTCTGCGACATCCAGCGGATCGCGGACGCCGTCCAGCTCCATGACGGCGAGGGCAAGGAGAAGCTGGACATGTCCACGCTCTCGAGCCTCCTCGGCCCGTACAACGTCTCCCCGATGACCATGGCGAGCGCGTTCGCGGTGTTCGCGAGCGGCGGCACCTACTGCGCCCCGATGAGCATCGCCGAAGTGACGGACGTCAAGGGCGACAAGATCGGCGGGCAGGCCCCGAGCTGCCAGCAGAACGTCATCAAGCCGGACGTCGCCAAGGGCGTGAACTTCGCGCTCCAGGACGTCCTGATCCGCGGCTCCGGCTATCAGATCCCGAAGATCGGCGCGCCTTCGGCCGCGAAGACCGGTACGAACAACTTCAACAGCCAGACGTGGGTGCTCGGCTTCACCACGGGTCTCGTCACGGCGTCGTTCTTCGGCGAGGCGCTCCAGGATCCGAGCTCGCGGCTGGGCCGAAACGTGACGATCAACGGCAAGTTCTACCCGGTGGTCGACGGCGCGTACATCGCCGGTCCGCAGTGGGGCGACTACATGGCCCAGGTTGCCAAGCTGTACAAGACCGACCCCTTCGAGGCCCCGCCCGCCTCGATGACCGGCGGCAGCACCACGAACAGGACCACCACGTCCCCGCAGGCGTCCACGCCTGAGCAGCAGCCGGCACAGCCGCAGGCCCCCCAGCCCGCGCCTGCTCCGGCGCCCGGCGGGAACAGCACCAAGCGCAACAACGGCAACGGCAACGGCTAGCCGCCGCATGCACCGCACCGCACCGCGCACGACGGCGGCCCGGCTGTCCGCGGCCACGCTCACCGGGGCTCGCCGGGCTGCGCTGGCCGCCGGACTCTGCGCCAGTGCCGGCGCCGCCGCGGCCGCCTACGGATGGTGGGAGAAGGAGCAGTTCGTGCTCCGCGAGGAGACCGTCCAAGTCCTCCCAGCCGGGTCGCGGCCCGTCCGGGTCCTGCACCTGAGCGACATCCACTTCGTGCCCGGCCAGGAGAAGAAGGCGCGGTGGCTCTCCAGCCTGGCCGACCTCGAGCCGGACCTCGTGGTCAACACCGGGGACAACCTGAGCCACCCCGACGCGGTGGCACCGCTGCTCGCGGCGGTCGCACCGCTGCTGCGGTTCCCCGGGGTCTTCGTCCCCGGGTCCAACGACTACTATGCCCCCGTCCTGAAGAACCCGGCCGGCTACCTCGTCGGGCCCTCGAACAGGAAGCCGCTGCCGCGGAGGATCGAGCTCGACTGGCGGCGCCTCTTCACCGGCTTCGGCGCCGGCGGGTGGATCGACCTGACGAACCGCTCCCAGTCGCTGAACCTGGGCGACGTCCGCTTCGACTTCTCGGGAGTCGACGACCCCCATCTCAGGCGCGAGCGGTACGCCGACTGGCCCCGCGGAGCGTCGGGCCACGAGACGAAGCCCAACGTCAGGGTCGCGGTGATCCACGCCCCGTACCAGCGCGTCCTGGACCACTTCACCGACGCCGGCGCGGACCTGATCCTGGCCGGCCACACGCACGGGGGCCAGATCTGCCTCCCCGGCTTCGGCGCCCTGGTCTCCAACTGCGACCTGCCCACGTGGCGGGCCAAGGGCCTGACGCCGTGGGAGAACGACGGCCGCGTCGTGCCGCTCAACGTCTCGGGCGGCATCGGGACCTCCCGCTTCGCGCCCGTCCGCATCGCCTGCCGGCCCGAGGCCGTCCTGCTGACCCTCACCGCCCGCCCCTGACGTCGGCGCGCCGGAGCCCGGTTCTCGGGCGTAGGGTAGGTACCCCCAGCTGACTTCCTCCTCCCCGGAAGGTCGTGAGCGCCGGCATGCGCCAGCAGGTCCCGCAGAGTTCGTTCATCCGTTCCATCGCCCGTCTCGGGCCGACCGTGCGCCCCATCGTGCCCCGGCTCGTCCTCGGCCTCGTCGTCGCCCTCGCCGGGGCCGCCCTCGCCCTGTCGATCCCGCAGGTGCTGCGCCGCGTCATCGACGAGCTCGTGCGCCCCGGGACCCAGCCGTCCGCCGTGTGGTGGGCGGCCGGCGTCGTGCTCGTGCTGGGTGCCGCGGAGGCGGGGATGATGGTGCTGCGCCGGCGCCTCGTGATCGAGCCGAGCGTCCGGCTCGAGCGCGAGATGCGCCTGAAGATGTACGGCCACCTGCAGGACCTGCCGGTGGCCTTCCACGACCGCTGGGGCTCGGGGCAGCTGCTCTCGCGCTCGGTCGCCGACCTCGGGTTCCTGCGCCGCTGGCTCGCCTTCGGAGCGATCTTCCTCGTCGTCTCCGTCAGCACGGTGGCACTCGGGGTGGTGCTCCTGTTCTCGATCTCGTGGCAGCTCGCACTCATCTTCCTCGCCGCGGCGCTGCCCATCATGGTGTACGGGGCCGTGTTCCGCCGGCGGTTCTCCCTTGCGACACGACGCAGCCAGGACCAGGCCGGCGACCTCGCCACGACCGTCGAGGAGTCCGTGCACGGCATCCGCGTGCTCAAGGCGTTCGGCCGCGCACGGGAGGCGCTCGAGAACTTCGCGGAGCAGGCTGAGCAGCTGCGCGACACGGAGGTCGCGAAGGCCCGGCACCAGGCCCTGTTCAGCCTCGTGGTGACGCTCCTGCCCGAGCTCGCCCTCGGCGCCGGGCTCGTGACCGGGATCTGGCTGGCCTCCACAGGGCAGATCTCGATCGGGTCCCTCGCGGCCTTCTTCGCCACGGCCGCAGCCGTCGCGCAGCCGGTCGAGGCCAGCGGCATGCTCGTGGGCATGGCGCTCACCGCGAAGACCGCCGTGGACCGGCACTTCGAGGTCATGGACGCCCGCAGCACCGTCACCGACCCTGCGGAGCCGGTGCACCTTCCGTCCCCCCGCGGTGCGCTCACCTTCCGCGGGGTGCGGTTCGGGTTCGCGCACGACGGCGCCGCCCGGCCGGGCGCGGACGGGACTGAGGCGGGAGCCGGCTCGTCCGGGGAGGTGCTGCGCCGCGTCGACCTCGAGGTGCGTGCGGGCGAGACGATGGCGCTCGTCGGGGCGACGGGCTCCGGGAAGAGCACCCTCCTGCAGCTCGTCCCGCGGCTCTACGACGTGACCGGCGGTGCCGTGGAGATCGACGGCGTCGACGTCCGCCGGCTGCCGCTCGCGGAACTGCGGAGACTGGTCGCCGTGGCGTTCGAGGACACGACCCTCTTCTCCTCCTCCGTGCGGGACAACGTCCTGCTCGGGGCTCCGGTGCGGGAAGGGCCCGAGGCGGATGCCGCGCTCGAGGAGGCGCTCGAGGTCGCCCAGGCCCAGTTCGCGCACTCGCTCCCAGACGGCCTCGCGACGACGATCGGCGAGGAGGGGCTCAGCCTCTCGGGCGGCCAGCGGCAGCGCGTCGCGCTGGCGAGGGCCATCGCGGCCAGGCCTGCCGTGCTCGTCCTCGACGACCCGCTCTCCGCACTGGACGTCGCCACCGAGGAGCGCGTCTCGGCACGCCTGCGCGACGCCCTCGCCCACGTGACGACCCTCATCGTGGCCCACCGGCCCTCGACCGTTGCCCTCGCGGACCGCGTCGCGCTCCTGCGCGACGGCGTGGTCGCGGACGTGGGGACCCACACGGAGCTGCTCGGGCGCAGCGCCCACTACCGCTGGGTCATCGCGAGCCTCCCGGCCGGACCGCGCGACCTGGACGGCCGCGCGGACCCGGACCTCGACGAGACGCTGGAGGAGGCACGGTGAGCCACGGGACAGGCCCAGGGCACGGGACAGGCGCGGGGCATGGGCAGCCGCGGCGGCCGGTGGGCCGCGGCACCGCGGCGGAAGACGCCGTCGACCTCTCCCGGGAGGAGAGCCGCGCCGCGCGGCGGCGCTCGCTCAGGCTCCTCGGCGACCTCATCCGGCCGGTGCGGGCCCGGCTGTGGGCGACGCTCGCGATGGTGGTCGTCTCGCAGGCAGCGCGGGCCACCGGCCCGGCGCTCATCGCGTTCGGGATCGACCGGGCGCTTCCCGCTCTCACGGCCGGCGACTCCGCGCCCCTCTGGCTCGCGGGGGGCGGCTACCTCGCGGCCGCGCTCACGACGGCGCTGCTCACCGCGGGCTACGTCACCTCCACCGCGAGGATGAGCCAGAGCATGCTCCTCGACCTGCGTGTGCGTGTGTTCCGGCACACCCAGCGGCTGAGCCTGGACTTCCACGAGTCGTACACCTCGGGGCGGATCATCTCCCGACAGACCTCCGACCTCGAGGCCCTGCGCGAGCTCCTGGACTCGGGGGTGAGCGCGCTCGCGTCCGGGCTGCTGTTCATGGGCTTCACGGCGGTGACCGTCTTCCTGCTCGACTGGCGCTCGGGGCTGATCATGCTCGGCGCCGCGGTCCCCATGGCGCTGCTGGCCCGCTGGTACCAGATCCGCTCGCAGCGGGCCTTCCGGGCGTCGCGGGTGGTGTCGGCGCGGCTGATCGTGCACTTCGTGGAGACGATGACGGGGATCCGCGCCGTCAAGGCGTTCCGGAAGGAGCGCGAGAACGCGGACGCGTACGGGCGGCTCGCCGACGACTATGCCGGCGTGACCCTCCGCTCGATCAGGCTGCACGGGGTGTTCCAGCCGGGCCTCGTGCTGATCGGGAATGTGACGGTCGCGGTGGTGCTCCTGGTCGCGGGCTTCCGTGTGCTCGGGGGAAGCCTCGAGGTCGGCGTGCTCCTCGCCGTCGTGCTCTCGACGAAGCGGTTCTTCGCCCCGCTGGAGCAGATGGCGATGTTCTACAACTCCTTCCAGAGCGCCCAGGCCGCCCTCGAGAAGGTGTCGGGACTGCTCGAGGAGGTCCCGACAGTCCAGCCGCCCCGGGACCCGATCCCCCTCCCCCAGGCCCGCGGCGACATCGCATTCGAGTCGGTCGCGTTCGCCTACGGCCAGGGTCCAGAGGTCCTGCCGGAGTTCTCGCTGCGGATCCCTGCCGGGCAGACCGTCGCGCTCGTCGGCGCGACCGGTGCGGGGAAGTCGACCCTTGCCAAACTCGTGGCCCGGTTCTACGACCCCGCGGCAGGCTCGGTGACGCTCGACGGCGTCGACCTCCGCAGGCTCTCGACGCGGGACCTGCGCCGGGCGGTGGTCATGGTCACGCAGGAGGCGTTCCTCTTCTCGGGCTCCGTCGCGGACAATATCGCGCTCGGCCGGCCCGAGGCGTCCCGGACCGAGATCGAGGAGGCGGCCCGCGCCGTCGGCGCCCACGACTTCATCGCCGCCCTCCCCGAGGGTTACGACACGGACGTGACCAAGCGCGGCGGCCGCGTCTCGGCGGGGCAGCGGCAGCTCATCTCGTTCGCGCGGGCGGTGCTCGCGGACCCGGCCGTGCTCATCCTCGACGAGGCCACGAGCTCGCTCGACATCCCCTCGGAGCGGCTCGTCCAGGCCGGGCTGGCGCGGCTGCTGGGCGGTAGCGCGCACGACGGCGCCCGCTCGCCCGGGGCTGGCAGCGGACGTCCGGCGCCACCCGCAGCCCGGACGGCGATCATCATCGCGCACCGGCTCTCGACGGTGGAGATCGCCGACCGGGTGCTCGTCATGGAGGGGGGCCGGATCGTCGAGGACGGCTCCCCCGCAGACCTCCTTTCCGGCGGCGGCCGCTTCGCAGCGCTGCACGGCGCGTGGCGCGACTCGCTCGTCTGACCCCCGCGGCCCCTCCTCGCACAGCATGGACCCGGCCCGCCCTGCGCTGAGGAAATGACCCCTCGACGCGGGGACATGACCCCTCAACGCGGGGTGCGCCGATTTCGCCTTCAGGGGCGAATCGGGTACTCTGGATGAGTTGCTCCGGGGAGACTCGGGTGACGGATCGGGATGTAGCGCAGCTTGGTAGCGCGCTTCGTTCGGGACGAAGAGGTCGCAGGTTCAAATCCTGTCATCCCGACCACAGAGAGGCCCCGCAGCCAGAGCTGCGGGGCCTCTCGCATGCCCGGACCGCGCCCGAAGTCGGCGGGGTCAGTGGTGCGGCAGCACGGGATGCGTGAGTCCCCGTCCGAGCCGGTGGCGGGACCACTTGTGCAGCGCGTCCACGGCGAGGACTCCCGGGATCGCGAGCGCCGCGAGGATGAACCCCGCCAATGGCGGCGGCGCCTGGCCCAGGAGCTGGGCGATCGGCCCCACGAAGAGGAACACCGCGAGGAGGGCCCCCTCGACCGCGACGGCCCAGAGCAGGAGCGGGTTCCCTGCCCAGGGAAGCCGCCAGGCGGGCCTGCTCGCCGTCCGGCACGCGAAGGCGTTGGCGAGCTGGCCGAGCACCACGGCGGTGAACGCGGCCCCCGAGGCGACCGCCACGACGTCGGGCGCCGGGAGGTCCCCGCCCGGCCGCCAGCCCCCGAGCCACAGGACCACGGTGAACGCGGCCATCTCGAACAGCACCTCGACGGGGCCGAGGACCGCGAACACGCGGAACAGGAGGCTCCCGTCCATGAGGTGCCGCCGCTCGGGAGGCCGCTTGAGCACCCCTTCGCTCGGCCGCTCGCTCCCGAGGGCGAGCGCCGGGAACAGGTCGGTGCCGATGTCGAGGAAGAGGATCTGCAGGACGCCGATCGCGAGCGGGAAGTGCCCGGCCGAGAGCGCCCAGACGATGAACGGCGTCAGCTCGGCGACGTTGTCGGTGAGGTGGTAGGTGAGGAAGCGCCGGATGTTGGCGTAGGTCGCCCGGCCCTGCTCGACAGCGGCGATGATGGTCGCGAAGTCGTCGTCGAGGAGCACGAGGTCGGCCGCGTTCCGCGCCACGTCGGTCCCGCTGCGGCCCATCGCCACCCCGATGTCGGCTGCCTCGAGCGCCGGGCCGTCGTTGACGCCGTCGCCGGTCATCGCGACGACATGCCCACGGGCCTGCAGCGCCCGCGCGACGTCGAGCTTCTGCTCGGGGCTCACCCGGGAGATGACCACGCCGTCCCGGTCCAGGAGTGCGCCGAGGACCTGGAGGTCCTCCGGCAGCGAACCGCCCTCGATCACCGCGTCCGTGCCGCGGCCGGGCCCGATGAGGCCGATCTCGCGGGCGATCGCCGCCGCGGTCGTCGGGTGGTCCCCGGTCACCATGGCGAGGCGGATCCCGGCGTCCCGCGCCTGCCGGATCGCTCCCGCGACGGCGGGCCGGGGCGGGTCGTGCAGCCCGATGAGCCCGCGCAGCACGAGCCGTTCCTCGAGCACGACGGCGTCCGCCCGGCCCTGCTCGGCGTCGGCCGCCTCGGCGGGGGCGAGCCCGCGGGACGCCACGGCAAGCACGCGCAGGCCCCGCGAGGCGAGCGCCTCGAGGGCCTCCTCGGCCCGGGCGAGCCACGCGCCGTCGTCCGCTCCGCCCTGCACGCCGCGCTCCACGCCGTCGCCGGTGCAGAGCCCGAGCAGGGTCTCGGGCGCGCCCTTGACCCACAGTTCCGCGGCGCCCGCATCCGCCAGGACCGCGCTCTGGCGCTTGCGTTCCTCGTCGAAGGCGAAGCCCGCCGTGGGAACGGCGCCGGCCTCCGTCCCGCCGAGTCGCCGGTCCAGGGCCACGAGGGCCGCCTCCATCGGGTCGCCCACGGCGCGCCACTCGCCGTCGTGCTCCTCGACGTCGCCCTGCGAGGCGGCCCGGGCGCCCGTCGCGAGCCGCGCAGCCGCCGACCGCGCGGCGTCCGTGCCTTCGACCGCCGCGGTGGGGGCGTACCCGGTCCCCTCGAGGAGGACGGTGCCGTGCGGGGTCCAGACCTCGACGGCGCTCATGCGGTTCTGGGTGAGCGTCCCGGTCTTGTCGGTGCAGATGAACGTGGTCGACCCGAGCGTCTCGACGGCCTCGAGGTTGCGGACGAGGGCGTGCCTGCGGCTCATGCGCTGGGCACCCATGGCGAGCGAGAGCGTCACCGTCGGGAGGAGCCCCTCGGGCACGAGCGCCACGGTCACTCCGATGGCGAACAGGAACGCCCCTGTGATCGGGTTCCCGATCAGGAGCGAGATGACGAAGAACACCGCGCCCACTGTCACCGCGACGATGGCGATGATCCTCACGATGCGGCGCAGTTCGAGGTCGAGCGGGCTCGCCGGCGGCACCGCGCGCGTGGTGAGGCTGGCGATCTCCGCGAGCTTCGTGGCCGCTCCGGTGGCGCTGACGCGTCCGACGGCGTCTCCCGCCGCGACGAACGTTCCGCCGGCTGCTGCCTCGCCCGCCTCGCGGGGGACCGGAAGGCTCTCGCCGGTCAGCATTGACTCGTCGAGGGTGAGGGACGAGGCGGAGACGAGGTCGAGGTCGGCCGGCACCCTGTCCCCCGCCGCGAGGAGGACGATGTCCCCGGGCACGAGCTCCGCGGCGTCGACCACGCGCGTGTGTCCCCCGCGCCTGACCTGGACCCGGTTCGGGAGCAGCTCGCGCAGCTTCGCCGACGCGCGCTCTGCCCTGGCCTCCTGGAGGAACGCGAAGAGCCCGTTCACCACGACGACGGCGGCGATGGCCCAGCCGAGCTCGGGCATCCCGGCGACGAACGACAGGATCGACGCCGCCCACAGCATGAGCGCGAAGAAGTGGCCCAGCTCGGCGCCGAGCCGGACCCACCAGGGACGCGGCCTCTCCCGCGGGAGGACATTCGGTCCCACCCGTTCCCTGAGCGCTGCGGCGGCGGCCTCGTCCAGCCCGGCGGGAATGCCATGCGCGGCGGAGTGAGGACGGCGGGACCCGACCGGTGCATGGTCCGTTGCGCTCACGCCATTCATTCTTCGTCAGCAGGGCCGGGGCGGGAAGGGGACGAAGGTCCCGCGGCGGCGCGCTCGGAACCACGGCGGACAACCCGGAGACAGCCGCCCCCGGACACAGCAGAGGGGCGCTCCGGAGAATGTCTCCGAAGCGCCCCTCTGGAAGCCCCCTGAAGTGCGTGCCTCTTACATCGGGTCCGGCCAGTTGCCGATCATCGGGGTCGTCGAGCCGCCCTTGGCGGAGCCGGCGACCGGGGCGCTCATCGGGTCAGGCCAGTTGCCGATCGCGGTGGGAGCAACGGCAACCCCGGAGATCGCGAGAGAACCGGCCACGGCCAGGGCGGCAATGAGTTTCTTGAGCATGATCATGTCCTTGTGGGTTCATCCCGGGAACGACCCGGGAAAGGGTGCGTGGATCGGGCAGAGCGTGCTTTGTCATGATTGACACACCAAGTAAAATAATTTCCACATGGCCTGTCAAGACGCGGCGGGGTCCGCGATGATCGTCCATAGTAGAAGGTGTTGATGGCCGGTACTACCCGGCGCAGGGGGCCAGGAGGACAGTGTGGGCAGTGGATTCGGCGAGAAGCTGCGCGCGGAGCGGCTCGAACGCGGGCTCACGCAGGCCGAACTCGGTAAAGACCTGTACTCGCCCAGCTACATCTCCCTCCTGGAGACCGGCCGCCGCGAGCCCACGGCCGAGGTGATCCAGGAGCTGGCCCGCCGGCTGCAGCTCGCGCCCAAGGCGCTCGAGGCCTGGAGCCAGCCTGTGAGCGCCAACGATGCCGAGTACGTGCTGGCCGGCCTCTACGCGCGCCAGGCGTGGGACCTGAGGGACTACGCGCAGGCCGCGACCCACGCCGCCACCGCGGCCCAGTTCGCCCTCGAGGGGAAGAACAACAGCGCGTGGTGGAACATGACCTACATGCAGGCCGAGTGCCTCATGAAGCAGGGCGAGCTCGCGGAGTGCCAGCGGATCGTCCAGCACCTCCTCGAGCATCCGATCGTCTCGGAGTCCAAAGGCCTGGCCGTGCGCGCGCGCCAGATGCTCGCTGCCGTCTGCCACGGGCTCGGGCAGCTCGGGACCGCGATCGAGCACGCGCGCGAGGCGGTGCGGCTCGGCGCGCAGCTGCCGGCCGGCTCGACCATCTACGTCGGGGCGCTCCGCGCCCTCATCGGCGCCCTCGCGGAGAGCGGGAAGCTCGAGGAGGCGTGGGACCAGTGCCGCATCCTCGCAACCCTCATCGACGAGGACTCCATGGGCCAGCTCGCCGGCGAGGTCGAATGGGTGATCGGGAACGTCGCCTTCATGCGCGCCGACTACGAGGAGGGCGTCAAGCACCACGAGCGTGCGGCCAAGCTCCTCTCCCCCGCGAACGACATCGAGCTGTGGGCCCGGTTCAACAAGGCCTCCGCGGCCGTCCGCCTCTCGGGCGGCATCATCGAGCCGGAGACCCTCGCCGCGATCGAGCGCGCCGAACTCGCCCTGAGCATCGTGGGCGGCTCGCGCACCGAGCAGCTCGAGGTGAGCTTCATCCGCGCGCGCTGGCTCTACCTCAACGGGGAGATCTCGCGCGCCATCGAGATCCTGAAGTCGATCCACGCCGAGAAGTCAGTGCTCGGGCGGCACACGGCCGGCGAGGTCGCGCTGCTCTACGGTCGCGCACTCAAGGCCCTCGCCCGGAACGACGAAGCCCTCGAGATGCTCAAGGACGCCCGCGAGCAGTTCAGCTACGCGGGCGCCTCGGACAAGGTCCAGCAGACCATGGACGCGATCCTCGAGATCCGCCTCGCCGAGCAGCGGGCCGAGAAGGGCGCGGTCTCGAACGGAAGCTGAGCGCCTCCGCCGCGCACGCGGCCCGGGGGATGCGTCAGGCGGCCGGTCCGCGCCAGCTGGTCACGCGAAGGTGCGGCCGGTGAGCTTCTCGTAGGCCTCGACATAGCGGGCGCGGGTGCGCTCGACGACGGCGGCCGGCAGCGCGGGCGGCTCCTGGCCGGAGGCGCGGTCCCACCCGGACTCGGCCGAGGTGAGCCAGTCGCGGACGTACTGCTTGTCGAACGAGGGCTGCGCCTTCCCCGGCTCCCAGGTCCGGGAGTCCCAGAAGCGCGACGAGTCCGGCGTGAGCACCTCGTCGCCGAGGGTGATGTACCCGGTCACCGGGTCGAGACCGAACTCCACCTTCGTGTCCGCGAGGATGATGCCCCGCTCGCGGGCGATCTTCTCGGCTTCCCGGTAGATCTCGAGGGTGAGGTCGCGCAGCTGGACGGCGGCGTCGTCGCCCACCATCCCGGTCACGTCCTCATAGGTGATGTTCTCGTCGTGCTCTCCCACGGCGGCCTTGGCCGAGGGCGTGAAGATGGCCTCGGGCAGGCGCGAGCCGTCCACGAGCCCGGCGGGCAGCGGGATCTCGCAGACCGTGCCGGATTCGCGGTACTCGGCGAGGCCGGATCCCGTGAGATAGCCGCGCGCGATGCACTCCACGGGGTACATCTCGAGCCGGCGGCAGATCATGGCACGGCCCTCGACCTCCGCGGGGACGCCGTCGTCGGCGGTCGAGCCGAGCACGTGGTTGGCCACGTTGAGCTGGTCGAACCACCACAGGCTCAGCTGGGTGAGGATGCGGCCCTTGTCCGGGATGGTGCTGGCGAGCACGAAGTCGTAGGCGGAGATGCGGTCGCTCGCGACCACGAGGACGCGGTCGCTCTCGCCCGGCCCGGAGTCCGCCGGCTCGTACAGGTCGCGGACCTTGCCGGAGTAGACGTGGCGCCACCCCGGGAGATCGAGCGTCTTGGTCTGGTAGCCGGCCATCACTCGGCCCCCGTCCCGGCAGCACCGGACTCGACCGGATGGTGCCCTCCCGGCACGGTGATCTCGCCGCGCTCGGCCTTGGCGGCGATGTCCGTGCGGTACTGGCCCCCGTCGAGCTCGATCAGGGCGATGCCCTCGTACGCGCGCCGGCGCGCCTGGGCCAGCCCGTCCCCGAGGGCGACGACCGCGAGGATTCGGCCGCCCGAGGAGACGACCTTGCCGGCGTCGTTGAGCTTCGTCCCCGCGTGGAGCACGTGCACCCCCTCGAGGGCGTTGGCCTTCTTCAGGCCGCGGATGCGGTCGCCCGTGCGGGGCGTGTCGGGGTAGTCCTTCGAGGCGAGCACGACGGCGACCGCGGTCTCGGGCGCCCAGCGCAGCTCCTCGGCCCGGTCCAGCCGCCCGGTCGCGGCCGCGAGCAGGAGCCCGCCGAGCGGCGTCGTGAGCCGGGCGAGCACGGCCTGGGTCTCCGGGTCGCCGAAGCGCGCGTTGAACTCGATGACGCGCGTGCCGCGGGAGGTGAGGGCGAGGCCGCAGTAGAGGACGCCCACGAACGGGGTGCCGCGCTTGGCCATCTCGTCCACGGTGGGCTGGGCGACCCGCTCGACCACCTCGTCGACGAGGCCCTCGGGGGCCCACTCGAGCGGCGTGTAGGCGCCCATTCCGCCGGTGTTGGGACCCTCGTCATTGTCGAAGATCCGCTTGAAGTCCTGGGCCGGGGCCAGCGGGACCACTGTCGAGCCGTCGGAGAGGACGAAGAGGGAGACCTCGGGCCCGTCGAGGAACTCCTCGATCACCACCGAGCCGCCCGCGTCGAAGCAGGCCTGCGCGTGGGCGAGCGCCGCGTCACGGTCCGAGGTCACGACGACGCCCTTGCCGGCGGCGAGCCCGTCGTCCTTGACGACGTAGGGGGCGCCGAACGCGTCGAGGGCGTCAGCGGCCTCCTGGGCATTCACAGCCACGCGTGCCATTGCCGTCGGGACCCCGGCCTCGGCCATGACCTGCTTGGCGAAGGACTTCGAGGCCTCGAGCTGCGCCGCGGCCCGGCTCGGGCCGAAGACGGGGATGCCGGCCGCCCGGACGGCGTCGGAGACCCCGGCGGCCAGCGGCGCCTCGGGGCCGACCACCACGAGGTCCACGCCGAGCTCCTGCGCGAGGGCCGTGACGGCCTCGGGGCTGTTGGCGTCGATGGTGTGCACGGGGACGTCCTGCGCGATTCCGGCGTTGCCCGGCGCCGCGTGGACCTCGGAGACGCCCGGGTCGGCGAGGAGAGAGCGGACAATGGCGTGTTCGCGGCCACCCGGGCCGATCACGAGAACCTTCACGCCCCCAAGGGTATCCCGACCATAGACTGTCGCCATGGCCTCTCACGCAACCTTCGCGGCGGACGACGCGGTCGAGCTCGCCGTGATCGAGCGCAGCGGCTTCATCGAGTCGCGGCACCTCGGCGCGGGCGTCGTGGTCGCCGGGGACGGCAGCGTCGTCACCGAGCTGGGCGACATCCGCAGCCCGATCCTCGCCCGGTCCACGCTCAAGCCCTTCCAGGCGCTCACGTCCATGATCTCGGGCGTCCCGCTGCGGGGCAGCCAGGTGGCGCTCGCGTGCGCCTCGCACACCGGCTCGCTGGACCACATGGAAGTCGTGGAGGGCATGCTGCATGCCGCGGGCCTGCGTGAGGACGACCTCCTCTGCCCGGCGGACTGGCCGGCCGACGAGAACGCCCGCGCGTGGCTCGTCCGGGCCGGGCAGGGCCGGCGGAAGCTTGCCTACAACTGCTCCGGCGAGCACGCGGCGTTCCTCTGGGCGTGCGTGGAGAACGGATGGGACCGGCGCAGCTACCTTGAGCCGAACCACCCCCTCCAGCACCGGGTCCGGGCCACCATCGAGGAGTACGCCGAGGAGCTCATCGCCCACCTGGGGATCGACGGGTGCGGCGCGCCGGTGGCCGCCCTCTCGCTCCAGGGCCTGGCCAGGGCGTACTCGAAGCTCGCGAAGGCCCCGGGAGACCCCGGGGCGAACGCCCGGGCGGCAACGGTCGCGACGTCGATGCTCGACTACCCGTGGGCCGTCCAGGGCCGCGACAGGGAGAACACCGTGGTCATGGAGGAGCTCGGGATCCTGGCCAAGATCGGGGCCGAGGGCGTCCTCGTGCTCGCGACCCCGCAGGGAGCCGCCGCCGCGGTCAAGGTCCTCGACGGCAGCCTCCGCGCCACGACGCTCGTGGGCCTGACCATGCTCGCCGCCGCCGACGCCGTGGATGTCCCCGAGGTGGCCCGCGTCCTCGAGCGCGTCGTCGAACCGGTCATGGGCGGCGGGCGCCAGGTGGGCCGCATCCGCCTCGGACGCGCCGTCTCGGCGCTGCTGGACTAGGAGGACTGACGCCCATGGCTGTCCGCCGCAGGATCGCGCACGACGCCGGCCGCGCCGCCGTCGCCGACTGGCGCGCCGCGCGCTCGGGTGACGGCAGCGGGGAAGGCGACCAGGGCGCCGTCGTGCGCGGGACCGTTCCCGGGCAGACGCTCGCGACGGCGGTGCGCTACCTCCTCGAGGAGCTCGCCGAGCGGGCCCCGGGGAACTCGGTCGAGGTGCGGGTGCCGCCGTTCGGGGTCGCGCAGTGCGTCGAGGGGCCGCGGCACACGCGCGGCACTCCCCCGAACGTGGTGGAGACCGACGCCGAGACCTGGCTCGCGCTCGCGACGGGGGCCCAGGCATGGCCCGAGGCGCTGGCGTCCGGGAAGCTCAGCGCCTCGGGCATCAGGACGGACCTGAGCGAGTTCCTGCCGCTCGCGTAGCTACCCGCGGCCGACGAAGGGCATGCCCGCCGCCGTGATGAGCAGGTTCCCGACCGTCGCCTCCGGGGGCAGCGACGCCATGAACGCCACGGCCTTCGCGGCCTCCTCG
This sequence comes from Sinomonas sp. B1-1, assembly GCF_050474465.1. Taxonomy (NCBI): domain Bacteria; kingdom Bacillati; phylum Actinomycetota; class Actinomycetes; order Micrococcales; family Micrococcaceae; genus Sinomonas; species Sinomonas sp. B1-1. The sequence continues at coordinate 109,129 of NZ_JBCHVF010000012.1, forward strand.
ACGGCGAACGTGGGCTCGACCCGCCGCGTGCCGTCGGCCTGGAGGGCGCCCTCGCCGACGCCGAGCGTCGTCATGATCTCGGTACGGGTGTTGCCGATGTCGATCTGCCCGCAGCTGATCCCGTGGGGGCGGCCGTCGAGTTCGATGCTCTTGGTCAGGCCCGTGATGGCGTGCTTCGTCGTGGTGTACGCGACGGACCGGGGCCGCGGGCTGTGCGCGGAGATCGAGCCGTTGTTGATGATCCTGCCGCCCTGGGGCTCCTGCGCCTTCATCACCCGGAAGGCTGCCGCCGCGCACAGGAAGCTCCCCGTGAGGTTCACGGCGAGGGTCGACTCCCAGTCGGCGAGGTCGATCTCGCCCACGTCCCCGGCGGGCCCGAACGTCCCGGCGTTGTTGAAGAGGACGTCCACGCGGCCGAAGGCGGCCTTCGCCTCGGCGAAGAGGCGCTCGACGTCGTGGGGCCGGGTCACGTCGCAGGGCACGACGAGCGCGCGGCCCGGAGCAGGGACGGCAGCCGCCGTCTCGCTGAGCTGCGCCTCGCGGCGCCCGGCGAGCGCCACGCTCCAGCCCTCGGCGAGCAGCCGGCGGGCGACCGCTCGCCCGATCCCGCTTCCAGCGCCCGTCACGACGGCCACACGGGACCCCGCGGTGTCTGTCATCGTTTGTCTCCGTTCGTCGCGAATTTGACGGGCATCACGTCAGGACGCCAGTCTAGTTTCACATCGTAGTATTTACGTTCCGTATTACGGAATTTTGGGGATGACGAGGTCCCCCCAGACTCCGCGCGCACCACCTGAGCGCGCAGAAAGAGGTTGGACGTGTTGACTGGAGAGCCTACCCAGTTCCTCAGCGGCCAGGTTGGCGGCAGCGCAGCTGCCGGACTGGACCGTGACCCGGAAGAGACCGCGGAGTGGATCGAGTCCTTCGACTCGCTCGTCGCGGAGCGCGGCACCGAACGCGCCCAGTTCATGGTCAAGAGCATCCTGCAGCGCGCGGGCGCCCAGAGCGTCGGCGTGCCGATGGTGCACACCACCGACTACGTCAACAGCATCCCCGCGGACCAGGAGCCCGAGTACCCGGGCGACGAGGAGACCGAGCGCCGCTACCGCGCGTGGATGCGCTGGAACGCGGCCGTGCTCGTGCACCGGGCGCAGCGTCCCGGCATCGGCGTGGGCGGGCACATCTCCACCTACGCCGGCGCGGCGACCCTGTACGAGGTCGGGTTCAACCACTTCTTCCGGGGCAAGGACCACCCCGGCGGCGGCGACCAGGTCTTCTTCCAGGGGCACGCCTCCCCCGGCATGTACGCGCGCGCGTTCATGGAGGGGCGCCTGTCCGAGGAGGACCTCGACGGCTTCCGCCAGGAGAAGTCCCGCGAGGGCCACGCCCTCTCCTCCTACCCGCACCCCCGCCTCATGCCGGAGTTCTGGGAGTTCCCGACCGTCTCGATGGGCATCGGGCCGATGAACGCCATCTACCAGGCCCAGTCCAACCGCTACCTGCACAACCGCGGGATCAAGGACACCTCGGACCAGCACGTGTGGGCCTTCCTCGGCGACGGCGAGATGGACGAGCCCGAGTCCCGCGGCCTGCTCCAGCTCGCCGCCAACGAGAACCTCGACAACCTCACCTTCGTGGTCAACTGCAACCTGCAGCGCCTCGACGGCCCGGTGCGCGGCAACGGGAAGGTCATGCAGGAGCTCGAGGCGTTCTTCCGCGGCGCTGGCTGGAACGTCATCAAGGTCGTCTGGGGCCGCGAGTGGGACTCGCTCCTGTCCAAGGACCGCGAGGGGCACCTCGTGCGCATCATGAACGAGACCCCCGACGGCGACTACCAGACCTACAAGGCGGAGAACGGCGCGTTCGTGAGGGACCACTTCTTCGGCAAGTCGCCGGAGACGAAGGAGCTCGTCGCGGACCTCACGGACGAGCAGATCTGGAACCTCAAGCGCGGCGGCCACGACTACCACAAGGTCTACGCGGCCTACCGGGCGGCCGTCGAGCACAAGGGACAGCCCACCGTCATCCTCGCCAAGACCGTCAAGGGGTACGGCCTGGGTCCGCACTTCGAGGGCCGCAACGCGACCCACCAGATGAAGAAGATGACCCTGCAGGACCTCAAGGACTTCCGCGACCACCTGCGGATCCCGATCACGGACGAGCAGCTCGAGGCGAACCCCTACGAGCCGCCGTACTACCACCCGGGCCCCGACGCCCCGGAGATCCGCTACCTCCTCGCCCGCCGGGGCGAGCTCGGCGGGTCGGTGCCGCAGCGGCGCAAGGAGCACCGCGCCGTCGCGCTGCCCTCCGAGAAGGCCTACGAGATCGCCAAGCGCGGCTCCGGGAAGCAGCAGGCGGCCACGACGATGTCCTTCGTGCGCCTGCTCAAGGACGTCATGCGGGACAAGGAGTTCGGCTCCCGGATCGTGCCGATCGTCCCGGACGAGAGCCGGACCTTCGGCATGGACGCGTTCTTCCCGACCGCGAAGATCTACAACCCGAAGGGCCAGAACTACCTCTCGGTGGACCGCGACCTCGTGCTCGCGTACAAGGAGTCCCCCGCCGGGCAGCTCATCCACCCCGGCATCAACGAGGCCGGCGCGGTGGCGGCGTTCACGGCGGCAGGCACCTCCTACGCGACCCACGGCGAGCCGCTCGTGCCCGTCTACGTCTTCTACTCGATGTTCGGCTTCCAGCGCACCGGCGACTCGTTCTGGGCCGCGGCGGACCAGATGGCCCGCGGGTTCGTCGTCGGTGCGACGGCCGGCCGGACCACGCTCACGGGCGAGGGACTCCAGCACGCGGACGGGCACTCCCCGATCCTCGCCTCGACGAACCCCGCGGTCGTCGCCTACGACCCCGCTTTCGGGTACGAGATCGGGCACATCGTGCGCGCGGGCCTCGAGCGGATGTACGGGGGCGCCCATGAGGACCCCAACGTCATGTACTACCTCACCGTCTACAACGAGCCGATCGTCCAGCCCGCGGAACCGGCGGGCCTCGATGTCGACTCGCTGCTGCGCGGGATGTACCGGCTTCCGCTGCCCGCCCCCGGCGAGGGCGACGACACCGCCGCGGACGACGCTGGTTCCGCATTCACGCGACTCGGTGCCGACGCTCCCCGGGCGCAGGTGCTCGCCTCGGGCGTCGCGGTGCCGTGGGCGCTCAAGGCCCGGCAGATCCTCGCCGAGGACTGGGGCGTGGCCGCGGACGTGTGGAGCGTGACGAGCTGGACCGAGCTGCGCCGGGAGGGCCTCGCCGCCGAGGAGCAGGCGTTCCTCCACCCGGAGCTCGAGGCCCCCGTTCCCTTCGTGACCCGGCAGCTCGCCGCAACGTCCGGACCCGTGGTGGCGGTGAGCGACTACATGAAGGCCGTCCCGGACCAGATCCGCCAGTTCGTCCCCCGCGACTACGCCGTGCTCGGCGCGGACGGCTTCGGCTTCTCCGACACCCGCGCGGCCGCCCGGCGGTTCTTCAAGATCGACGCGCACTCCGTCGTGGTGCGCACGCTCCAGGAGCTCGCCCGCCGCGGCGAGGTTCCCGCGGGGGCGCCGCGCGAGGCGATCGAGAAGTACCGCCTGCTCGACGTCAACGCGGGCACGACAGGAAACGCCGGCGGCGACGCATAGCGTCCGGCCCCAGGCAGCGGCCCTCCTCCCCGAGCGGGAGGAGGGCCGCCCTCGCGTCAGCGGCGCCGTGGGCCGTCCGGAGGGGCGGATGGGTGGGGCCGCGGGGTCCCTACGGGTGCCTGAGCTCGCGGCCGCCCCCGCCGAGGCGCACGAGCGCCCGCACGAACGCGACCAGCTGGGCGATCAGCCCGATGACCGCGCCCACGACGGCGACCATTAGGACGATGCGCATCAGGAGGGCCCAGTCGAAGGAGCCGTCCCCGAAGTCGAAGGGGAACACGTCCCACACGCGCAATGTCGCGAGGAGGCCGAAGACGAGCACGACCATTTCCCCGAGCGCCCGGATCGCCGGCGACCCGGCGAGCAGGTAGACAGCGTTGGCCACCAGGCCCGCGATCCACGCGGCGTTGACCGCATCCATGACCCTCGTCGTGCTCGGCGTCAGGAACGGCACTGACCACCATCCCGGCCACACGTTGGCCGCATAGAGCAGCACGCCGTTGACGATGATGCCCGGCACCGCCCCGGCGCGGACCGATGCGGCGGACTCACTCCGTGCCATGGATCCATGACACCGCACACGCCCGGCGGGAGGGCAGGGGCTTTCGACCCCCCGCTTCCCGGACGCGGCCAGCGCGGCCAGCGCGGGCGGCTAGTACAGCTAGCGGGCGGCGAACCAGCCGAGGAGCGGGATGCGGCCGAGCCACGAGCGACGTTCCGCCCGTGCGCGGTCGTGCCGGTCCGGCTGGATCGCGAAGTCGGGGTCGACGTTCGTGACCTTCGGGATGTAGCTCTCCCTCGGCGCAGACGCCAGGACCGGCGCTTCCTGCGCGGTGCTTGCTTTCGCGGACATCGACTTCCCCTTTCGTCCAGTGAAATTGCCGTATAGTTACCGTATTGTGGAAACTTCTTCTTGTTATATGAAATCTTATGGGTATACCACCTCACGGGTCAAGGGTTCGTGGCACGGTCCCCGGCGTCACGCAGTGACGGGATCCGGCCGCGCCGGTAGCGCCCGGCCCGCCTCCCGGAGGGCCAGATAGATCCGGTCGCGCGTGAGGGGCAGTTCGGTGAACCGGATCCCGGTGGCGGCCCGGAGCGCGTTCGCGAGGGCGGGCGCCACGGGGTTGAAGGGGCTCTCGCTCATGGACTTGGCGCCGAGCGGGCCGAGGGCGTCGGCGGTCTGGGCGAAGTAGACCTCGCTGCGGGGCACGTCGGCGAACGTGGGGATGTGGTACTGGCGCAGGATGTCGGTCGTGACGCGGCCCGTCCCGTCGATCCGCACGTTCTCCCACAGCGCTGCTCCGAGCGCCTGCGCGATGCCGCCCTCGACCTGTCCCCGGCACTGCCGCGGGTTCACGACGACGCCGGCGTCCGCTGCCTGGACGCTCTGGAGGATCTGCAGTTCCCCCGTTCCCCGGTGCACCGCGACACGGAACCCGTGGACGTTGAACGCCACAGAGCGCGGCGTCCCGCCCCAGCGGCCCTCGGCCTCGAGGACGACGCCGCGCCGGCTCGCCTCGGCGGCGATGGCGACCAGACCGCCGTCGTGCGCGGGGAGCGGCAGACGAGCCTCCGCCGCGAAGGCGCGGATCCGCCGCGCGAGCTCCTCGGCGGCGGCGAGCGTGGCCCTGCCCGCCACGACGGTGCCCGTCGATCCGAAGGCGCCCGTGTCGTGGTCGGTGAGCGCGGTGTCGGCGTTGCGGAGGATGATGTCCGCCGCCGCGACCCCGAGCCCTGCCAGCGCCGTGGCCGCGAGCTGGACGTGGACGGTGCTCGTGCCGTTGCCGAATTCGGCGGTCCCGACGTCGAGCGCCACGCGCCCGTCGGCGAGGACCGCGATCCTCGAGTGGGCGTGGTGGCCGCGCGGCGGGACCGTGTCGATCATGGACAGCGCGGTGCCCTCGCCCACGAGCCAGTCGGGGCCGAGCTCTCGGGTCTCCCGCGCACGGCCGCGCCTGAGGGCCTTCGTCACGAGGTCCACGCACTGGTCCAGGCCGTAGGAGCCGTACAGCACGTCCTCCTCGGGCTCCGCGTGCGAGCCGATCATGGGGTCGCCCCGCCGCACCATCGTGCGGCGCCGGAACTGGAGGGGGTCCATGCCGATGCCGGCCGCGAGCTCGTCGATGGCCGACTCGACCGCGAAGACCGTCTGGCTCAGGCCGTAGCCCCGGAAGGCGCCGGCGGGGACGGTGTGCGTGTAGACCGCGCGGGCGTCGATCCGCTTGTTCGCGCACCGGTACACGGACACGGACTCGTTGCAGCCGTGGAACATGACGCCCGGGCCGTGGTTGCCGTAGGCGCCGGTGTCGGTGACGACGTCGAGCGCGAGCGCGGTCAGCGTCCCGTCGCGGCGCGCCCCCGCGCGGACCCGGATCTCGAACGGATGCCGCGTGGTGGTCGCCTGGAACTGCTCCGCCCGCGTGAGCTCGAGCTGGACCGGCCGGCCGAGGCGCAGCGCCGCGAGCGCGGCCACGTCCTCGGTGAGCACCTCCTGCTTGCCGCCGAACCCGCCGCCCACGCGCCCCGTCACCACCCGGACGCGCTCGCGTGCCAGGCCGAACAGGCGGGCGAGGCTGCGCTGGACGAGGAAGGGCACCTGGGTCGAGGACCGCACCACGAGCGCGCCGCCGTCGCGGGCGTCCCCCTCGGTCCAGGCGATCGCGCAGTGCGTCTCGAGCGCGACGTGCTGCACGCGCTGGGTGCGGAACGTGTTCTCGTACACGACGTCCGCCCCGGCCAGGCCCGCCTCGACGTCGCCGACCTCCGAGTGCAGCTCCGCGACCGTGTTCCTCGCCGGGTCTGCGATGCCGCTTGCCGCGGCGTCCTTGTCGCCGTGGACCAGCGGGGCACCCGGGGCGAGCGCGGCGCCGGCGGTGGGGACGGCGGGCTGCACCTCGTAGTCGACGACGACGGCGCGCACCCCCGCCTCCGCCGCCGCCACCGTCTCGCCCACGACCGCCGCCACGCGCTGCCCGACGAAACGGACCGTCGTGTCGAAGAGGCGGGTGTCGGCCGGGTCGTCGGTCTCGAGCTCGTGCTGCGCGGTCGAGTAGAGGACGTCGGGGGCGTCCTCGTGCGTGAGGACCGCGAGCACGCCGGGGACGGCGAGCGCCGGGGCCGCATCGATCGAGCGGATCCGGGCGTGCGCGTGGGGCGAGCGGACGAGCTTGAGGTGCACGAGCGCGGCGGCTCCCCCGGGGACCTCGGCGTCGGTGACGTCGAGCGTGCACCTCTCGGCGCCGGTGACGATGCGCCGACCTGCGGGCGCCGGAAGGTCCTCGCCCACGGCGCCGCGGTCAGGCGGGGCCGGGGCTGTCGCGTCTGCGCTTCCCAGCACGGCCCGCTCGATCGCGGCGTAGCCGGTGCACCGGCACAGGTTGCCCTTGAGGTTCCGGGACAGGTCGGCGAGCTGCGCGTCGTCGAACGTCGCGGCCGTCATGACCATGCCAGCGGTGCAGAAGCCGCACTGGAATCCCTGGGCGTCGAGGAACCGTCCCTGCATGGGGTGGAGCACCTCGCCCGGGCCGCGGCCGTGCTTCGGACCGGCCACGGCGAGGCCCTCGATCGTCGTGACCGCTCGCCCCTCGGCCCGCATGGCGGGGTAGATGCAGGAGTGGACCGGGACGCCGTCGACATGGACGGTGCAGGCGCCGCAGTCGCCGGCATCGCAGCCCTTCTTCACGCCGAGGGCTCCCTGCTCGCGCAGGAAGGTCCGCAGGCACTGCCCGGGCCGGGGCGCCGCATCGGCGGGGACGCCGTTGACCTCGATCGCTGGGTGTTCGGCGGCGGTGGTCTCGTCGGTCACGTCAGGCTCCTTCGGCGAGGTTCGGGAGGTCGCTGCACAGCTCGAGCCGGAGCTCCTCGGCGAGCCGGTAGGTCATGTCGCGGCGCCACGCGGGGTCGCCGTGGATGTCGTCGTGGTAGAGGCCGGCCGGGACGGCGGCGTCGAGCGCAGAGGCGAGCCGCCCGGCGTCGGGCGTCCCGGCAGCAGCGGGGAAGCGGTGCTGGACTGGCCGCTTCGTCGAGGCCGTGACTGTGAGGACGAAGGCCGCGTCCGGATCCCGCCTCCCGATGAGCAGCACGCCTGACCGGCCCAGGTTGCTGAGCGAGAGGCGCCGGAACGCGGTCCGCGCGCGCAGGGCATGGGCCGGCAGCCGGACCGAGCGGATGAGCTCGCCCGGGGCGAGGGCGTTGCGGCCGTCGCCGGTCACGAGCTCGGCGACCGGCATCTCCCGGACCGTGCCGCCCGGCCCCCAGAGGGTGGCCACGCCGTCGAGCCCCGCGCAGAGCGAGGTCATCGGGCCTGCCGGCAGCGAGGTGGCGATGTTGCCGCCCACGGTCGAGAGGTTCCAGATCTTGAACGAGGCCACGAAGGCGTCACAGCACGGGCGCACGACGCCGAGCCCGGGCCACCGCGCAGAGGTCGCCGCGGCGGGGTCGCCCAGCTCCCACAGCCGGGCGACCGTGCAGGTCGAGGCGAGGGTGATCCCGCCGTCGTCCTCGGTCACGGGCTCCCAGCCGGCGCTCGTGAGGTCCAGGAGGCGGCGCAGCGTCTGGCTCCCGTAGGAGAAGAGGACGGTCCCGCCCGCGAGCCAGGCGTCGCCCTCGCGCCATGCGTCGGGGTCCGCGGTCGGGACGTAGGCCTCGATGGTGTTCAGGTCCACGGGGAGACCACCTCCTCCCCCTCCCGTCTGGGGGTCACCTCCTGGGGGTCAGGTGCGGCGGGGCGGCCCGCGTGGACATGGCCGCGACGGTCGCGCAGGGGCCCGCAGCCGGCGCCGGGGTGGCGGGCGGCCACGAGCTCGGCCAGGATCGCCACGGCGACCTCAGCGGGCGCCACCGCCCCGAGGTCGAGGCCGATCGGCGAGCGCAGCCTGCCCAGGTCCACGGGCCCGTGGCCGGCCTCGAGGAGGGCGGCGACGCGCTGCTCGTGGCTGCGCCGGGAGCCCATCGCCCCCACGTAGGCGAGGTCCAGGCGCAGTGCTGCGTCCAGGAGCGGGATGTCGAACTTGGGATCATGGCTCAGGACGGCGACGGCGGTCCGCGCGTCGAGGCGCTCGGCACGGGCCTCCGCGACGAGGTACTCGTGCGGCCACGCGACGGCGACCTCGTCCGCGCACGCGAAGCGCTCCTGGGCGGCGAAAGCGGGCCGCGCATCGACGAGCGTCACCCGGTACCCGAGGAGCCGGGCGGCGGGGACGAGGGCCGCGCCGAAGTCGTTGGCGCCGACGACGATGAACCGGGGCGCCGGCAGCCGCGACTCGACCACGAGCCTCACCACCCCGCCGAGGTCACCCCCTCTGACGCCGAGGTCACCCCCTCTGACGTCGACGTCACCCCGTCTGGCGTCGACGTCACCCCGTCGGGCGTCGACGTCACCCCGTCTGGCGTCGACGTCACCCCGTCCATCCAGCTCCCGGAGCTCGCACGCACCCTCCGCCGCCACGGCCACCACGGCCGAGCTCCCCCGGCCCACGATCGGCCCGACGAGGGCAGCAGCCCGCGCGGCCATCTGCGGGGCGCCGGGGAACAGCGTCTCCAGCGCCGTGGCGAGCGCCTCTCCTCCGGCGCACTCGGCCGGCCCCAGCAGCGCGAGCCGGCCAGCGCCGTCGTGCGTGGGGTCGAGCAAGCGCACGACGGCGCACGGGGCGCCTGGGGCGGAAGCCGCACCGCCGGCGTCGTGCGCGGCAAGCGAGGCGAGCACCTCTGCCGGAAGCGGCGCGATATGCACCTCGACTTCCCCGCCGCAGGTGAGGCCGACGGCGAACGCGTCCTCCGCGCTGTACCCGAACCGTGCGATGGCGGCGGCGCCCGACTCGAGGACGTCGAGGGCCGCGGCGACCACAGCCCCCTCGACGCATCCCCCGGAAAGGCTCCCGAGGACATGGGGCGCGGGCGTCCCGGATGCGACGAGCATGGACGTCCCGACAGGGCGCGGAACGGACCCGGACGCGCCGACGACGGTCGCGACCGCGCACGGCTCGCCGCGCAGTGCGGGCTGCCATGCGGGCAGTGCTGACAGGAGCTCGATCATCGCTCCCCCTTTCCCGGCGTGTGAGGCCGGACTCCCCCGGCACGAGGCCGGGGACAGCGTGTAGGTCAATGGTGCGCCCGCGGGCTCCCGGCGCGTCACCTCCGGGAGTCCGCGGGCGCGGTCTGATGCGGGCCTTGGTTGCCCGCCCCTCAGGGGCGGCCCTCAGGCGCCGTCCCTCAGGCGCCGAGGAACGCGCTGAGGGGCCCGCGGACGAAGTACACGACGAACCCTGCCGCGACGGCCCACAGGAGCGGGTGCACCTTGCGGGCCTTGCCGGTCGCGGCCTTCACAAGCGCCCAGGTCACGAAGCCGACCCCGATGCCGTTGGCGATGGAGTATGTGAGCGGCATCGTGACGATCGTGAGGAATGCCGGCAGGGCCACGTGGAACTTGCGGAAGTCGATCTCGCGGATCTGGGCAGCCATCATCGCCCCCACGACGACGAGCGCGGCCGAGGCGACCTCGAGCGGCACCACCGATGTGAGCGGGGTGAGGAACATGGCCCCGAGGAACAGGCCGCCCGTCACGACCGAGGCGAGGCCGGTGCGGGCGCCCTCGCCGATGCCGGCCGCCGAGTCGACGTACACCGTGTTGGACGAGCCCGACGCCGCGCCGCCCACCACCGCGCCGAAGCCCTCGATCACGAAGGCGCTCTTGAGCCGGGGAAACGTGCCGTCCTTGCGCGCAAGGCCCGCACCCTTCGCCAGGCCGGTCATGGTGCCCATCGCGTCGAAGAAGTTCGTGAACACGAGGGTGAAGACGAGCGTGGCCGCGGCGAGGATGCCGATGCGCCCGAAGGCCCCGAAGAGGTCGAACTGGCCGACGAGCGACAGGTCGGGGGCCGCGACGAGCTGCCCCGCCAGGACCGGGGTGTTCAGGTGCCAGCCGTCCGGGTTGTCCGGGCCGGCCGCGCCGAGGTGCCAGACGGCCTCGACTGCGACGGCGAGGACGGTGGTGGCGACGATGCCGATCAGGAGCCCGCCCTGAACCTTCCGCGCAACGAGAATGCCCATGAGCAGGAGCCCGACGACGAACACGAGGGTGGGCAGGGTGGTGATCGACCCGTCGTGGCCCAGCTGGACCGGAGGGCCTGCGGGCGTGCGGCGGACGAAGCCCGAGTCGACGAAGCCGATGAACGCGATGAACAGGCCGATGCCGACCGTGATCGCGGCCTTGAGCTCGCGCGGGACGGCCCGGAAGATGGCGGTCCGCGCCCCGGTGATGCCGAACAGGACGATGAGGACGCCGTTGATCACCACGAGGCCCATCGCCTCGGGCCAGGTCACGTCCTTCACCATGGCGACGGCCAGGAACGAGTTGATGCCCAGCCCCGCGGCGAGGCCGAACGGGAGGTTCGCGACGACGCCGAACACGATCGCCAGCACCCCGGCCGTGAGCCCCGTGACGGCGCCGACCTGGGCGGCGGGCAGGAACCCTCCGGCCACGTCGGTGGCGGCCGAGTCCGCGCTGTAGCCGCCGAGGATGAGCGGGTTCAGGATCACGATGTACGCCATCGTGAAGAACGTGACGAGTCCGCCGCGCACCTCGCGGGAGACCGTTGAGCCGCGGTCGCTGATGTGGAAGAAGCGGTCCACGGCCCGGGGCGCACGACGCCGGCCCTCGGGCGGGGTGCCCCCGGACGCCTGCGTGGGGGGCGGCGTCGTGCGGGTGTCGTGGGCGAGGTGCTGCTCGGTGAGAGTCTGCTCGATGCTCATGGCAGCCGCCTCAGTACTCGATGCGCCCGGCGAACTCCGCCCAGCGCTCGAACGGGGCGGTGCGGCTGATGCCCGCCGGCTCGACCGCCGCGACGGGCATGCTGCGCTGCTCCACGGGGGTGTCGAAGTAGTCGTAGAAGGCTGCGTCGTCGAAGCCGGCTGCGGCGGCGTCGTGCCGGCCGGCAGCGAAGAAGACCGTCTGGATCCTGGCCCAGAGCGCAGAGGCGAGGCACATGGGGCACGGCTCGCAGCTCGAGTAGAGGACGGCGCCGGTGAGGTCGAAGGTGCCGAGCTGGCGGCACGCGCTGCGGATCGCGGTGACCTCGGCGTGGGCCGTAGGGTCGTTGTTGGCGGTGACGCGGTTGACGCCGTCGAAGATCTGGCCGTCCGCGGTGACGACGACCGCTCCGAACGGGCCGCCGGCGTCGAGGACGTTCTGGGCCGCCAGCTGGACCGCGCGGGCCAGGTGCAGGCGGCCGGCGTCCGTGATCGTCCACTGGGGCTGGGCGGTGGTGGTCATGGGGGGACTCCCTCGCTTGGGGAAGCCCGGTCCTGCAGAGCACGGGGCGCTGCTGAAGACCAGACTTCCTGTGGCATGTGCTGTGAGGTTGCCTGGTAGATAGCGCCCGGAATCCGAGAGGTCGGATGGTGCGGGTGCCCGCCGTGACTCATCGAGCGTAGCAGGGGCGTGTGACCGACGCCATAGGCTTTGGGGACTTTTTGGAATTCGGCTTCCGCCACGCGGAACCCCACGCCATCTCGGGTACGCCAGATCGCGCCCCACACCATCTCGGGTACGCCAGATCGCGCCCCACACCATCTCGGGTACGCACGACGGCGGGTGCGCGCCCCGGTCGGGCCGGCGCGCGACGTCGTCCGCCTTCGATGACGGAGGATGGCCTGCCCGCGGCGGTCGCGTCAGAACGCGGAGCTCGTACCCGAAACGCCGGCGGCGCACTTTCCGCGTACCCGAAAGGGCGTGGGCGGGGAGGTGCCGTACCCGGAACGGGCGCGGGTCAGGTGCGGTTGAGCTCGGCCGAGATGGCCTCCGCGGCCTGGCGCAGGAGCGGGACGGCGCGCTCGCCGAAGGCCTCGTCCACGCGGGAGATGGGCCCGGAGACGGAGATCGCGGTGGGCGTCGGCGCATGGGGGACGGCCATCGAGAAGCAGCGGACGCCGATCTCCTGCTCCTGCTCGTCGATCGCGTAGCCGCGGGCCCGGATCTTGTCGAGGTCGGAGAGGAGGGAGTCGACGTCGCCGATGCTGTAGGGCGTGGGGGTGGGCATGCCCTGGCGGGAGACGATGGAGCGGACCTGCTCGTCGCCGAGCTCGCCGAGGATCGCCTTGCCCACGCCGGTGTCGTGCGTGTGGGCGCGCCGGCCCACCTCCGTGAACATCCGCATCGCGTGGGGCGAGGGGACCTGGGCCACGTAGATGACCATGTCCGAGTCGAGGACCGCCATGTTGGCCGTCTCGCCCAGCTTGTCCACGAGCATCTTCAGCTGGGGCTGCGCGAGCGCGCCGAGCTGCTTGTTGGCGCCCTCGCCGAGGCGGATCAGGCGCGGGCCGAGGGCGTAGCGGCGGTTCGGCAGCTGCCGCACGTAGCCGAGGGCGACCAGCGTGCGCAGCAGCCGGTGGATGGTGGGCAGGGGGAGCTCGGTCGACGACGACAGCTCGCTGAGCGTGACATCTCCCCCGGCGTCGGTGATGAGTTCGAGCAGCTCGAAGACGCGCTCCACCGACTGGACGCCGCCCGATGCCTTCTCGGCCATGTCTCCTCCTGAATGCCACAGCTTCCGACAAAAATTATCCGCATCCCGGAAATCTGCGGCTCTTCCACGATACCCCACGCTCCCATCGCCAGCCCATCGCCAGACAGGGACGCGCGGAAGCGACGGGACTTGAATTTTCCAAGATGCAGAGAATAATATCCGTAGTACGGAAAACGTGACCGAGGCTGATGCCTCCCGACAGAAGGACGATTCAATGGCGAGTCCCAGCCCCGGCAACTCCATCACCCTCCGCGTGGACGCCCCGAGCCGCATCAGCATCACGAGCGAGCTCGCCGCGGCCGTCGCGGCCGCCGGCGCCCCCGTGACCGCGCTCGACATCAGCGAGTCCCACCACGACCAGCTGGTCGTCGACATCACGTGCAACACGACCTCCGAGCAGCACGCCGAGGAGGTCGCCGCGGCCCTCGAGGCGCTCGAGGGCGTGGCGGTCCGGAAGGTCTCCGACCGCACCTTCCTCATGCACCTGGGCGGCAAGCTCGAGGTCGTCCCGAAGGTTCCCCTCCGCAACCGCGACGACCTCTCGCGGGCCTACACGCCCGGCGTCGCCCGCGTGTGCCGTGCGATCGCCGAGAACCCCGAGGACGCGCGCCGGCTCACGGTCAAGCGGAACACCGTCGCGGTGGTCACCGACGGCACCGCCGTGCTGGGCCTCGGCGACATCGGGCCGGCCGCCGCCCTGCCCGTCATGGAGGGCAAGGCCGCGCTCTTCAAGCAGTTCGCCAACGTGGACGCGTGGCCGGTCTGCCTCGACACGAAGGACACCGAGGAGATCATCAGGATCGTCAAGGCGATCGCCCCGGTCTACGGCGGCGTGAACCTCGAGGACATCGCGGCGCCGCGCTGCTTCGAGATCGAGGCCCGCCTCCGCGAGGAGCTCGACATCCCGGTCTTCCACGACGACCAGCACGGCACCGCGATCGTGACCCTGGCGGCCCTCGTCAATGCCCTCAAGATCGTGGAGAAGAAGATCGAGGACGTCCGCATCGTCGTCTCCGGCGTGGGCGCAGCGGGCAACGCGATCATCCAGCTCCTCCAGGCGCAGGGCGCGAAGAACGTCATCGCGTGCGACCGCAAGGGGGCCATCCACCGCGGCCAGCAGCACACGGACGCGCACCGCATCTGGATCGCCGAGAACACCAACCCGGAGTCCTTCTCCGGCACCCTGGTTGAGGCGCTCAAGGGCGCCGATGTGTTCATCGGCGTCTCCGCGCCGAACCTCTTCGGCCCCGACGCCGTCGCCACCATGGCGGAGGACGCGATCGTGTTCGCCATGGCCAACCCGGACCCGGAGACGGACCCGGTGGCGGCCGCTGACCACGCCGCCGTCGTCGCCACCGGCCGCAGCGACTTCCCGAACCAGATCAACAACGTGCTTGCGTTCCCGGGCGTCTTCCGCGGCCTCCTCGACGCTGGCGTGGCCGACATCACCCCTGCCATGCTGGTGGCTGCGGCCCAGGCGATCGCCGCCCGAGTCTCGGACGAGGAGCTCAACCCGAGCTTCATCGTCCCAAGCGTGTTCGATCCGCACGTCGCCCAGGACGTCGCCGCCGCGATCGTCGCCGCCGCCCACGCATAGCCCGCAGGCGCACAGCAGAGCACCCAGGCCCACTGACCTCCCGGCACCGGGAGAGAGAAGGAGGATGGCATGGCCATCACCGTGACCGACACGGCGCCCGTCGCGCGCGCCGGGGAGATCCTCACCGACGAGGCCCTCGCGTTCATCGAGGAGCTCCACGCCCGCTTCGGCGCCGAGCGCAACGCCCGCCTGGCCGCCCGCAAGGCCCGCCGGGCCGAGGCGGCCAGCACCGGCAGGCTCGACTTCCTGCCCGAGACGGCCTCCGTCCGCGAGGCGGACTGGAAGGTCGCGGAGGCCCCCGCGGCCCTGCAGGACCGCCGCGTGGAGATGACCGGCCCGGCCAGCCCGGCGAAGATGGCCATCAATGCCCTCAACTCCGGGGCCCGGGTGTGGCTCGCGGACATGGAGGACGCCTCCAGCCCGCACTGGGCCAACGTCGTCGACTCCGTCCTCAACCTCCGCGACGCGGCCCAGGGCACCCTCTCCTACACCTCTCCCGAGGGCAAGGAGTACCGCCTCCGCAGCGACGCCCCGCTCGCCGTCGTGGTCACCCGCCCGCGCGGCTGGCACATGGAGGAGCGCCACGTGATGGTCGACGGCGAGCCCGCCATCGGCGCGCTCGTGGACTTCGGCCTGCACTTCTTCCACGTGGCCAAGCACCTCATCGCCTCCGGCCGCGGCCCGTACTACTACCTGCCGAAGATGGAGAGCCACCTCGAGGCGCGCCTCTGGAACGACATCTTCGTCTTCGCCCAGGACTACCTCGGCATCCCGCAGGGCACGATCCGGGCCACCGTCCTGATCGAGACCATCCCGGCCGCCTTCGAGATGGACGAGATCCTCTACGAGCTGCGCGACCACGCCTCGGGCCTCAACGCGGGCCGCTGGGACTACCTCTTCAGCATCATCAAGTACTTCCGCGACGCGGGCGAGAGGTTCACCCTCCCCGACCGCGCCTCGGTGGTCATGACGGCGCCGTTCATGCGCGCCTACACCGAGCTCCTCGTGCAGACGTGCCACAAGCGCGGCGCCTTCGCCATGGGCGGCATGGCCGCGTTCATTCCCAACCGCAAGGAGCCGGAGATCACCGCCGCCGCGATCGAGAAGGTGCGCGCGGACAAGACGCGCGAGGCGACCGACGGCTTCGACGGCTCGTGGGTGGCACACCCTGACCTCGTCCCGACGTGCCAGGAGGTCTTCGACGCGGTCCTCGGCGACAAGCCGAACCAGGTCGACCGGCTCCGCCCCGAGGTCCACGTGACCGCGGACCAGCTCCTCGACGTCTCCTCGACGGAGGGCGTGGCCACCGAGGCGGGCCTGCACCTGAACCTCTACGTGGCCGTCGCCTACACGGCCGTGTGGCTCTCGGGCAACGGCGCGGTGGCCATCCACAACCTCATGGAGGACGCCGCGACGGCGGAGATCTCCCGTTCCCAGGTCTGGCAGCAGATCCGGAACAAGGTGGTCCTCGCGGACACCGGCAACACCGTGACCCGCGAGCTCGTCGAGCAGGCCCTCGCCGAGGAGACCGAGCGGCTGCGCACCGAGGTGGATCCGCAGGCCTTCGCGAAGTTCTACGAGCCGGCCAGCCGCCTCATCGCCGACATCTGCCTGTCCGAGGAGTACACGGACTTCCTCACCACCCCCGCCTACGAGCTGGTGGGCTGATGGGCTCCCACTCCCCCCGGCCGCACCCGGTCTTCGGGGCAGCCGACTACGAGCGGATCGACGCCGGCCTCGCCGACACCGACCGCCTGCTCGCCGTCGGCTACCCCGGCGACTCGGGGTCGCGCCAGCCCGTCCACACCGTCTACGTGCCCGCGGACCGCTTCACGCCGTCGCTCCCGGCGGAGTGGGGCGCCGCCGCGCTCGCGGCCGCGGAAGAGGCCGGCGGCGTGCGGGCACTCGCCGAGCTCGTGGGCCTCTCCCCCGACCTGGCCGCCGAGGTGGCGCCCCGGGTCGAGGCCAAGCTGCGTTCCGAGCCGATCGAGGACCTCCGCATCGACTTCGAGGACGGGTACCTCGCCCCCGGCCGGGCGGCGCAGGCCGGCGGCGACCCGGAGGAGACGGAGGACGCCGAGGCGGTGCGGGCGGCGGACCAGCTCGCCGCCGCGCTCGCCGCAGGGAGCGCGACGCCGTTCGCCGGAATCCGCTTCAAGTGCCTCGAGGAGGCCACCCGCCGGCGGGGCCTGCGCACACTGGAGCTCTTCGTCGTCCGGCTCGTCGACGCCGTCGGCGGCCCCGACGGGCTGCCCGACGGCCTGGTGCTGACCCTGCCCAAGGTGACCACGGTGGACCAGGTCAAGGCGATGGTCTACGCCGTCGAGCGCCTCGAGTCTGCGCTCGGCCTGAACCCCGGCCGGCTCTGCTTCGAGGTCCAGGTCGAGACCCCGCAGCTCATCATCGGCGCGGACGGATCCCACCCGGTCGCGCAGCTGCCGCACAAGGCGGACGGCCGCATCACTGCCCTGCACTACGGCACCTACGACTACTCGGCGTCGCTCTCGATCGCCGCCGCGTACCAGTCGATGGAGCACCCCGTGGCCGACTTCGCCAAGGAGGTCATGCAGCTCGCGGTCGCCGGGACGGGCATCCGCCTCTCCGACGGCTCGACCAACATCCTTCCGCTCGGGGACGCCGCGCAGCGCGAGGAGGCCTGGCGGCTGCACGCACGCCTCGTGCGCCGTTCCCTCGAGCGGGGCTTCTACCAGGGCTGGGACCTCCACGCGCACCAGCTGCCCACCCGGTACATCGCGACCTACGCGTTCTACCGCCAGGGGCTGGGTGCCGCCACCGAGCGGCTGCGCAACTACGTGGCGCAGACTCCGGGGGCCGTCCTCGACGAGCCGGCCACCGCGCGCGCCCTCGCGGCCTTCGTGCTGCGCGGCCTCCAGTGCGGCGCGGTCGGCGCGGACGAGGTCCTCGCCTCGACCGGGCTGACCGAGGCCGAGCTCACCGGCCTCGCACATCCGCGCCTCGCGCACCCCCGGCTCGCGCACACCGCCGCCGTTCCGAACTGACCCCGCCAAGGAAGAGACATGGGCAAGTACTACTACCCCGAAGGCGGCCTGCCGCCGCAGACCCACCTGACCACCGAGCGCGCCATCGTCACCGAGGCCTACACGGTCATCCCCAAGGGCGTCCTGACCGACATCGTCACCTCCAACCTGCCCGGCTTCACCAAGACCCGCTCGTGGATCATCGCCCGGCCCATCTCCGGGTTCGCGACGACGTTCTCCCAGCTCATCGTGGAGATCTCCCCCGGCGGCGGCGCGCCCAAGGCGGAGTTCGAGCCCGGCGTCGAGGACGTCGTGTTCGTCGTCAAGGGCACGGTGAACCTCACGCTCAACGGCGAGGCCCACGAGCTCGGCGAAGGGGGCTACGCCTACCTCGCCGCTGGCGACGAGTGGGGCCTGGAGAACGTCTCGGACGACATCGCCTCGTTCCACTGGGTGCGCAAGGCGTACGAGCGGCTGCCGGGCTACGACGCCAAGAGCTTCGTGACCTCCGACGCCGAGGTGGCACCCCGGGAGATGCCGGACGTCAACGGCGTCTGGAAGACCACCCGCTTCGTCGACCCCGACGACCTCGCGCACGACATGCACGTGAACATCGTGACGTTCCAGCCCGGCGGCGTGATCCCGTTCCCGGAGACCCACGTCATGGAGCACGGCCTCTATGTCCTGGAGGGCAAGGCGATGTACCTGCTCAACAACGACTGGGTGGAGGTCGAGGCCGGCGACTTCATGTGGCTGCGCGCCTTCTGTCCCCAGGCCTGCTACGCCGGCGGCCCCGGCGAGTTCCGCTACCTCCTCTACAAGGACGTCAACCGCCAGGTGAAGCTCACCTGAGAGGAGCCCTCAAGCACGACGGCGTGGGGCCGGCCTGGCACTGAGCCGCCCCGCGCCGTCGTATCCACCCCGCGCCGTCGTATCCACCCCGCGCCGTCGTATCCACCACGCGTTTCGGGTACACATCCTTCGCGCATTTCGCCCTTTCGGGTACGCCAGATCCCACGAGAGCGCCTTCCGGGTACGCGATCAGTCCTTCCCCGGACCTCCGGCGATCCGATAGGACTCCTCGACCATCTCGGCCAGCTCGTCCCGCGAGATCCGTCCCAGCCGGACGAGCACGAGCTGCGGAGACCCAGCGTGGTGCGGGATCTCCCAGTAGAACGTCTCGGGATCCGTCGCGGCGAGGGCCTCGCGTTCCTCCGTCTTGAGAGTCACGACACCCGGCTCCCAGATCCGTGCGAACAGCGTCTTGGCAAACCACGCGGGCTGGTTCCAGCTCGGCCGCTCGGTCACGCCCGGCAGGGCCAGGCACAGCGCACGGACGTCCTCCTCGGTGGCCACGGCTCAGCCTCCCGGGGCTCAGTCGGCGGTGCGCAGGTCGTAGACCAGCTCGACCAGCGCGTCGTCGTACGTCGCTGCCTCGCGCAGGGCGAGCTGGACCTGTCCCGCCGGGCCGAAGCGCCGCCCCTGGCCGATCATCGACGGCGCCACGACCAGCCGCAGCTCGTCGACCTCGCCGAGGTCCAGGAGCTCGCGGACCAGGCTCAGGCTGCCCCAGCAGCCTATGTCGCCCTCCGACTCCGCCTTGATGCGGCGGATCCCCTCGCCCGTGTCCCCCGAGTACACCTCGCAGTCCCCTTTCTCGCCCCAGGGCGCCTCCTGATGGGAGTGGGAGAAGACGTAGCGGGTGAGGCCGTTGAGCGCCGGGGCGACCATCTCGCCCTCGGAAGCCTCGGTGGGCCAGAACGAGCTGAAGCCCTCGTAGGTGCGGGCGCCCATGAGCATGCCCGACAGTCCCTCGATGAGCTCGAGCTGCCGCCGGGCGAACCCTTCCGCGGCACCGCCGATGAAGGGCTCCATGAAGGATGTTGTGCCCTCGGGGTCCGCCGCGAAGCCGTCGGCGCTGATCGTCTCCTGAACAATGAGCCGTCCCATGGCTCCACCGTGGCACCGGAGTCCGCCTCTGAACAAGGGCTAACGTTGGCTTCGCCATGACATCTCCCGCTCGCTACCCGTGGGCCGTGCTCGCCCACGCCGTCTTCCTCCAGCTCGCCGCGTACACCGTGCGGCCCACCGCGTCCTACCGCGCACTCGAGCTGGGGGTCGAGCCGGCGCTGCTGGGACTGGTCGTGGCGAGCTTCTCCCTCCTGCCGCTCGCGGCCGCGGTGTGGGTGGGCCGTATGGACGACGCCGGCCACGGACGCCCGCTGCTCCTCGTCGGTGCGCTGCTCATGGTCGGCTCCGGTGTGGGGCTGCTGCTCGCGACCCCGGACGTGTGGTGGCTCCTCGGCTGGAACGCGCTCCTCGGCCTCGGCCACCTCATCAGCCTCCTGGGCGAGCAGAGCCGCATCGCCGAGGCCGCGGCCGCTTCGGGGCGGTGGCGGAACCTGGACGCGCTCTTCGGCCTCTACACGTTCGCGGGCTCGGCCGGGCAGGCCCTCGCCCCGACTCTGCTCGCCGTGGTGGGCGGCGGCTCCGTGCTGCCCGAGACCGGGCCGCTGTTCGCGCTCTACCTCGCCGCGGCTGCCTGCATGTCCGCGACGACATTGTGGATGGTCGTGAGGCGGTCCGGGACCCGGGGCACCAGGCGCACGACCTCGATTCCACTGCGCCAGGCACTCGCCGCCGATCCGGCCGTCCGGCGGCCCCTCGTGACCTCGATCGGGGTGTCGATGATGGTGCTCTGCTCGATCGACCTCATCCAGGTCTACCTGCCGGCCCTCGGCGTGGAGCGCGGGATCCCCGCCTCCGTGGTCGGGGCGCTCCTGACCGCCCGCGCGCTCGCGACCATGGCCTCGCGGCTCGCGCTCGGACGATTCGTGGACCGGTTCGGCCGCTCCGGGCTCATCCTGTGGGCGACCGCCGCCGGCGCCGCCGCCGTCCTGGCCGTCGCGGTGCCGATGCCGGAGTGGGCCCTCGGCGCCGTGCTCGTCGCGGCAGGGTACGCGCTGGGGATCGTGCAGCCCCTGACGATGACCGTCGTCTCCCTCGCCGCGCCACCCGGAACCCGGGGGACCTGGCTCGCCGCACGGATCACGGCCAACCGCCTCGGGCAGGCCGTCATCCCGCCCGCGGTCGGGCTGCTCGCCGCCGGGATGGGGTCGGCGGGCGTCTTCACCGCGGCCGGGGTGCTGCTGGGAGCTTCGGCGGCCGGGTGGCGAGCGGCCCGCCCGGGCCGCCCGGCCCGCTCGGCCCGCTGACCCGCTTGACGTTTCGGGTACAGCAGATTCGCTCCCCCAGCCGTTTCGGGTACAGCTCTTCACCGCCCTACCCATTTCGGGTACAGCAAATTCACCGCCCTACCCATTTCGGGTACGGGTCTTCGTTGCCTCTGCTCAACGGGCACGCGAGGCACGACGCCGAGGCCTCGCTCCGTGGGGTGAGCTCACCCGCCCGGGGTTCCCCGCGGCGTCGGACGCGCCAGGCCTTCGAGAGGTGAACGCCCGCGCGACAAGAGCGGTCCCGCGTACCCGAAACGGCCTGGGCGCGAATCAGCTCTACCCGAAACGCGCCAGGCGCGAATCAGCTGTACCCGAAACGCCACGAGGGCAGATTAGCTGTACCCGAAACGTCAGCCGCCGCGGCCGGAACCCTCCACGAGCTCAGCCGCCTCCCGATCAGCCGCCTCCTGCTCCGTCGCCCCCCGCTCCGTCGCCTCCCGCTCCGCGGTCGTCTTCCGGCCGACCGCCGCGCGGTCGTCGTCCTCGTCCCTCGGAGCGTCATCCTGGTTCTGCGGCTTCCAGCTCAGGTGCACGGCGACGCCGTCGCCCTCCGCCTCGATGCGCATCACGATGTCCTGCCCGAGCAGGTGCTTGTGTTCGAGATAGTTCCTGTCCCCCTTGGCCTCCTCGAGGAGGCGGTTGAGAGCAGCGCACATGGCCCGCCCCCAGTCGTGCGGATCCTTGCTTGATGCATGCTCCATGCCGAAATAGGTCGCCATGACTCCATCATTGCGCCCCCGGACCCCGCGTACCAGTGACCCCCCTCCACGTTTTGGTATCCAAAGTGGCTTGACCGCCATCACATCCGCGCCCTACACTTTCATTCAGAGAAAGTTTTATTCCACGATCTGAAAAAACGATGATCGCGAGAACCCGCGAAGAGAGGTGTCGACGATGACATACACGGTGAACTGCTCCATCCTCCTGACCGAGCTGCCCCTGCTCGAGCGCCCTGCCGCCGTCAAGGCCGCCGGCTTCGACGCCGTCGAGTTCTGGTGGCCGTTCGCCGAGGCCGTCCCCGCCGACAAGGACGTCGACGCGTTCATCGCCGCGCTCGAGAACGCCGGCGTGCAGCTGAGCGGCCTCAACTTCTTCGCCGGGGACATGCCGGCCGGGGACCGCGGCCTCGTCTCCTGGAAGGGCCGCTGCGGCGAGTTCAAGGACAACATCGACGTGGTGGTCGGCATCGCCGAGCGCACCGGCACCAAGGCGTTCAACGCCCTCTACGGCAACCGCCAGGACGGGTTCACCCCGCAGGAGCAGGACGAACTCGGGCTGAAGAACCTCGTCGCGGCCGCCGAGGGCGTCGCGAAGGTCGGCGGCACCGTCCTCCTCGAGCCGGTCTCCGGCACTCCCGCCTACCCGCTCAAGACCGCCGCGGACGCCCTCGACGTCATCGCCAAGACCCAGGAGGCCGGCGTCGAGAACGTCAGGCTCCTCGCGGACTTCTACCACCTCGCGGTCAACGGCGACGACGTCGCCGCGGTGATCGAGGAGCACGCCAAGGACTTCGGCCACATCCAGATCGCCGACAACCCCGGCCGCGGCGCCCCCGGCACCGGAAGCCTGCCGCTCGGCGAGTGGATCTCCCGCTCGCGCGAGCTGGGGTACTCCGGCTACATCGGCCTCGAGTACAAGGCCCCCCAGGCCGAGGCGTTCGCCTGGGCCATCCGCCCCGTCGCCTGACCGGCCGTCACCTACCAGACGTCAAGGAGAACAGCATGAGCAACGCAGGGACCAAGTCCAGCATCGCAGTGATCGGCCTCGGCATCATGGGCCTCCCCATGGCCGTCAACCTCGTCAAGGCCGGCCACACCGTCACCGGCTACAACCGCAGCGAAGACAAAGTCAACAAGCTTGTCGCGGAGGGCGGCCGAGGCGCCAAGAGCATCGCCGAGGCGGTCAAGGACGCCGAGGTCATCATCACGATGGTCCCGGACTCCCCCGACGTCGAGGGCGTCGTCTCCGGCGCCGACGGCATCTTCGCGAACGCCCCGAAGGGCGCGCTGTGGATCGACGCCTCCTCGATCCGCCCGGACGTCGCCGCCCGGCTCTCCGCCGAGGCCCGCGAGGCCGGCATCCGCCCGCTCGACGCGCCGGTCTCCGGCGGCGAGCAGGGCGCCATCGACGCCGTCCTGTCCATCATGGTCGGCGGCGAGAAGGCGGACTTCGACGCCGCCCTCCCGGTCCTCGAGGCGGTCGGCAAGACCATCGTCCACGTGGGCCCCTCCGGCTCCGGCCAGACGGTCAAGGCCGCGAACCAGCTGATCGTCGCCGTCAACATCCAGGCGCTCTCCGAGGCGATCATCTTCCTCGAGGCGTACGGCGTGGACACCGACGCCGCGCTCAAGGTCCTCGGCGGCGGCCTCGCCGGCTCGAAGGTCCTGGACCAGAAGGGCCAGAAGATGCTGGACCGCAACTTCGACCCCGGCTTCCGCCTGGCCCTGCACAACAAGGACCTCGGCATCGTCACCTCCGCGGCCCGCGAGGCCGGCGTCGTCGTCCCGCTCGGCGCGGCGGTCGCGCAGCTCGTCACGGCCCTCGTCGCCCGGGGCGACGGCGGCCTCGACCACTCCGGCCTCTTCAAGCTCACCGCCGAGCTTTCCGGCAAGGCCGAGCTTTCCGGCAAGGCCCAGCTCTCCGGCAAGGAGTAGCCCTCCGCACGGGCTGCGCACGACGGCGACCACTCGCCGTCGTGCGCCAGGCACCCACCGCGGTGCCCCCACAGACAGCCGGCCCCGGGCGCGCAACCTCGGGGCCGGCCCCTTTCTCACACCCGAAAACGTTCCAAAGGAGCTTCCGACATGGCAAAGATGCGCACTGTCGACGCGATCGTGGCCATCCTCGAGAAGGAGGGCGCCACCGAGGCCTTCGGCCTGCCCGGCGCCGCGATCAACCCCCTCTACTCCGCGATGCGCGCCCACGGCGGCATCCGCCACACGCTAGCCCGCCACGTCGAGGGAGCCTCGCACATGGCGGACGGGTACTCCCGCGCCAAGGCCGGCAACATCGGCATCTGCCTCGGCACGTCCGGCCCCGCCGGCACGGACATGATCACCGGCCTGTACGCGGCCCAGGCGGACTCGATCCCGATGCTGTGCTTCACCGGGCAGGCGCCCGTCGCGAAGCTGCACAAGGAGGACTTCCAGGCCGTGGACATCGAGTCCATCGCCAAGCCCCTGACCAAGATGGCCATGACCGTCCTCGAGCCCGGCCAGATCCCCGGCGCCGTGCAGAAGGCCTTCCAGCTCATGCGCTCCGGCCGCCCCGGCCCCGTGCTCCTGGACCTGCCGTTCGACGTGCAGATGGCCCAGATCGACTTCGACATCGACGCCTACGAGCCGCTCCCGGTCGAGAAGCCGCGCGCCACCCGGAAGCAGGCCGAGAAGGCCCTGGACATGCTCACCGCAGCCCAGAAGCCGCTCATCGTGGCCGGCGGCGGCATCATCAACGCCGACGCCGCCGGGCAGCTCGTCGAGCTGGCCGAGACCCTCAACGTGCCCGTGGTCCCGACCCTCATGGGCTGGGGCTCGATCCCGGACGACCACCGCCTCATGGCCGGCATGGTGGGCCTGCAGACGTCGCACAAGTACGGCAACGCGACGTTCCTCGAGTCCGACTTCGTGATAGGGATCGGCAACCGCTGGGCCAACCGCCACACGGGCTCGATCGAGAAGTACACCGCCGGACGCACGTTCGTGCACGTCGACATCGAGCCGATCCAGATCGGCCGCGTGTTCTCCCCCGACTTCGGCATCGTCTCCGACGCCGGCGCGTTCCTCGACGCAGTCCTCGAGGTGGCGCGGGAGCGCAAGGCCTCCGGCCAGCTGCCCGACTACACCGCGTGGGCCGAGGCCGCCCAGGCCAAGCGGGGCCGGATGCAGCGCAAGACGCACTTCGACAACGTGCCCATGAAGCCGTTCCGCGTCTACGAGGAGATGAACAAGGCGTTCGGCCCCGACACCACCTACGTGACGACGATCGGCCTGTCCCAGATCGCCGGGGCGCAGATGCTGCACGTGTTCGGCCCCCGCAAATGGATCAACGCCGGCCAGGCAGGGCCGCTGGGCTGGACCGGGCCGGCCGCGCTCGGCGTCGTGCGCGGCAAGCCGGGCGAGACGGTCGTGGCGCTCTCGGGCGACTACGACTTCCAGTTCATGATCGAGGAGCTCGCCGTGGGCGCGCAGTTCCAGCTGCCGTACATCCACGTGGTGGTGAACAACTCCTACCTGGGCCTCATCCGCCAGTCGCAGCGCGGCTTCGAGATGGACTACCACGTCTCCCTCGCGTTCGAGAACATCAATTCGACGCCCGAGACCGGCACCGCCGCAGGCTACGGCGTGGACCACGTCAAGGTGGCCGAGGGCCTGGGCTGCAAGGCCATCCGGGTCGAGCGCCCGGAGGACCTGGGACCCGCCTTCGAGAAGGCCCGTGCCCTCATGGCGGAGCACAGGGTGCCGGTCGTGGTGGAGGCGATCCTCGAGCGGGTCACCAACATCGCGATGGGCACCGAGCTGGACAACGTGACGGAGTTCGAGGGCCTCGCCGAGACCCCCGAGGACGCTCCCACCGCGATCGTGGCCCTCGCGGGCGCGGGCAGCTAGCCGGGCCGAAGGCAGGATCAGGAATGAAGATCGTCCTCGCCCCGGACAAGTTCAAGGGCTCGCTCACCGGCGCGCAGGTCGCCGAGGCGGTCGCCGAGGGCATCCGCGAGGTGCTCCCCGACGCCGAGCTCGTCCTGGTTCCCGTGGCCGACGGCGGCGAGGGCACCGTGAGCGCGGCGCTCGGCGCGGGCTTCTCTCCACGCCGGGCGGCCGTGGCCGGCCCGACGGGCCAGACGCTCACCGCCGAGTTCGCCGTCTCCGCAGGCCCCGAGGGCCGGCGCACGGCAGTGATCGAGATGGCCGCAGCCTCCGGGCTGGACGTGCTCCCGGGCGGCGTCCGCGACGCCCGCGGCGCCACGAGCCTCGGCACGGGCCAGCTCATCCGGGCGGCCCTCGACGCGGGCTGCCGCGAGATCGTCCTCGGCGTGGGCGGCAGCGCGTGCACCGACGGCGGTGCGGGCATGCTCGCCGGCCTCGGCGCGCGGTTCACGGACGACGCCGGCCGCGACGTCCCGCTCGGCGGCGCGGCCCTGGCGCGGATCGCCGAGGCGGACCTGTCGGGCCTCGACGCACGCCTCGACCACGCCCGGCTCATCCTTGCCGCCGACGTCGACAACCCCCTCCTCGGCGCGGAAGGGGCGGCGGCGGTGTTCGGCCCGCAGAAGGGGGCCTCGCCGTCGGACGTCGAGGAGCTCGACGCCGCCCTGGCCCGTTTCGCCGCAGTCCTCGGCCAGGCCATGGGCCCGGTGGCCGCAGCTGCGAAGGACCTTCCCGGCGCAGGCGCGGCCGGCGGCGTCGGGTACGCCGCACTCGCCCTCGGCGCGATGCGGAGGCGGGGCATCGACGTCGTCGTCGAATTCACCGGGCTGCGCGAGAAGCTCGCCGGCGCGGACCTCGTCGTCACCGGCGAGGGGAGCCTCGACGCGCAGTCGCTCTCGGGCAAGGCCCCGATCGGCGTCGCGAAGGAGGCCGCCGCGCAGGGCATCCCCGTCGTCGCGGTGTGCGGGCGGAGCCAGCTCGCGGATGCCGCCTCGGCCGGCTTCCGCTCGGTCCACGCGCTGACAGGCCTCGAGCCGGATGTGGAGACCTGCATCCGCGAGGCGAGCACCCTTCTGAGGCGGATCGGGATCGATCTGGCCGCCTCTATCGTTGACCTTGAGAACAGTAAGGAGCCTGTGACGTGAGCAATGCAGAGAGCGCTCCGGCATTCGACCTGGTGATCCGCGGGCAGCGGGTCCTCACCACGGCGGGCGTCGCCCCGCGGGAGGTCGGCATCACGGACGGGCGCATCGTCGCGCTCGAGCCCCTCGGCAACGGCCTCACCGGCCGCGAGACCATTGAGCTGGCCGAGGACGAGACCCTCATCCCCGGCCTCGTGGACACGCACGTGCACGTGAACGAGCCGGGCCGGACCGAGTGGGAGGGCTTCGCCTCCGCCACGAAGGCCGCGGCCGCCGGCGGGGTCACGACCATCATCGACATGCCGCTGAACTCGATCCCGCCGACCGTCAACGTCAACGCCCTGCAGGTCAAGCGCGCGGCGGCGGAGACGCAGTCCTTCGTCGACGTGGGCTTCTGGGGCGGGGCGATCCCGGGCAACACCGGGGACCTGCGCGCACTGCACGACGAGGGCGTCTTCGGCTTCAAGTGCTTCCTCCTCCACTCCGGCGTGGACGAGTTCCCGCACCTGGAGGTGGACGAGCTCGAGAAGGACCTGACCGAGATCGCGTCCTTCGACGGGCTCATGATCGTCCACGCCGAGGACTCCCGCGCGATCGACCGCGCCCCGAACCCCGAGGGCGACGTCTACGAGAGCTTCCTCCACTCGCGTCCCCGCGGCGCCGAGAACGTGGCCATAGCCGAGGTCATCGAGCGCGCCCGCTGGACCGGCGCGCGGGCGCACATCCTGCACCTGTCCTCGTCGGACGCGCTGGCGATGATCGCCTCGGCCAAGCGCGACGGCGTGAAGCTGACCGTCGAGACGTGCCCGCACTACCTGACCCTCCTCGCGGAGGAGATCCCCAACGGGGCGACGGCCTTCAAGTGCTGCCCGCCGATCCGCGAGGCCTCCAACCGGGAGCTGCTGTGGCAGGGCCTCGAGGACGGCACGATCGACTGCATCGTCTCGGACCACTCCCCCAGCACCGTCGACCTCAAGGACCTCGAGAACGGCGACTTCGGCGTGGCCTGGGGCGGGGTCGCCTCGCTCCAGCTGGGGCTGTCGATCATCTGGACCGAGGCCCGGCGGCGTGGGATCGCGCTCGAGCAGGTCGTGCGCTGGATGGGCGAGAAGCCGGCGGAGCTCGCGCGCCTGCAGCGCAAGGGCGTGCTGGCCCCGGGGTACGATGCCGACCTTGCCGTCTTCGCCGCGGACGAGACCTTCATCGTCGACGCCGACAGGCTGCACCACAAGAACCACATCACGCCGTACCAGGGCAAGGCGCTCTCCGGCGTGGTGCGCCGCACCTTCGTGCGCGGCACCGAGGTGGACTTCAGCGAGCCCAAGGGCCGGCTGATCCGCCGCGGCACTGCCTGATCCACTGCCCGCCCGACCCCAGGATGGAACCATGACAGTCTCCACCAAGCTCTCCACCGGCCAGCAGGCCCCGGACTTCACCCTTCCGGACGCCTCGGGGCACGACGTCTCCCTGACGGACTTCCGCGGCCGCCGCGCGGTCGTCTACTTCTACCCGAAGGCCGCGACCCCCGGCTGCACGACCGAGGCCTGCGACTTCCGGGACAGCCTGGACGCCCTCAACGCCGCCGGCGTGAGCGTCATCGGCATCTCCCCGGATCCGGTCGAGGACATCGCCTCGTTCGCCGAGGACTTCTCGCTCACCTTCCCGCTCCTGGCGGACGACGGCGCGTCGGTCGCCAAGGAGTGGGGTGCGTGGGGCGAGAAGATCGTCAACGGCGAGGTCAAGGAGGGCATCCTGCGCTCCACCGCCATCGTGTCCCCCGAGGGCACGATCGAGTCCATCGAGTACGGCGTCCAGGCGGACGGCCACGTGGCGGCCCTGCGCGACAGGCTCGGCCTCTGACCTAGCACCCTGCCGGCCACCACTGGCCCTGCGGCCCCGGTGCCAGTCCCCTGCGGACCGGCGCCGGGGCCTTCTGCGTCCCGGCCCCGCCCGGCCCCGCCCCTCCGCCGAAGTCACCCCCTCTGCCGCCGAAGTCACCCCCTCTGCCGCCGAAGTCACCCCCTCTGCCGCCGAAGTCACCCCCTGCGACGCCGATGTCACGCCCGGGGTGCCGGCAGCCACTCCAAAGCACGAGGTGACCTCGGCAGCACACGAGGTGACCTCGACACCACACCCGGTGACCTCGGCGGCACACGAGGTGACCTCGACACCACACCCGGTGACCTCGGCGGCACACGGGGTGACCTCGACGGGACGCGGGGTGACCTCGGCAGCACACGGGGTGACCTCGGCGGGACGCGGGGTGCAGAATTTCTGTATCCCACATCACCGGATAGTGTTGACAGTCACACCACGTATGAGGCACACTTATTGCACATGCTGAAATAACAGTTCCACGATACGGAACCTAGCCCGCTCCTCAGGAGCGCTAGAAAAAGACGTTCCGTATAGCCGTCACCGTGGATGCCAGCATTGAGCAGTTGAGGACCCGACAAGCCATGTTGCTTGAACAGTTCAATGCCGCCCCCGCCGATGAGGCAAGAGAGCTCCTGAAGCCGTGCCTCGACGTCGACCGCTGGATCGATGAGATCACCCGGGCCCGACCCTTTGCCAGCGTCGAGGACCTCCTCGCCGCAGTGCGCACTGCTGCGGACCCCTTCACCCCGCAGGAGCTGGAGGGCGCGCTGTCCCAGCACCCCCGCATCGGGGAAAGGGCCGCGGGGAAGAGCGCCGAGGCGTCGATGTCCCGCAGCGAGCAGGCCGGCGTCGATCCCCGCGACCACAGGGTGACAACCGCCCTGGCCGAGGGGAACCGGGCGTACGAGGAGAAGTTCGGCCGGGTCTTCCTGATCCGCGCCGCCGGCCGCAGCGCCGAGGAGATCCTCTCCGCGCTCCAGGAGCGCCTCGGCCACACACCGGAGCAGGAGGAGCCCATCGTCGCCGCACAGCTCCGCGAGATCGCCCTGCTCCGGCTGGAGCAGGGCCTGCTGGAGCAGAGCCTCGCCGCGGACCGAGCGTCGAAGGGGGCATGAGCGCATGAGCGTCTCACATGTGACCACCCACATTCTGGATACCGCTGCCGGGAAGCCGGCCGCAGGTGTCGCCGTCGAACTCTACGCCCGCGACGGCGGCGCATGGTCCCGGATTGGCACGGGCATCACCGATGCAGACGGGCGGGTGAAAGAGCTCGGCCCCGAGCGGCTGGACAGCGGTGAGTACCGCCTCCAGTTCGCGACCGGACCGTACTTCGCCGGCATCGGACAGGACACCTTCTTCCCGGAGGTTTCGCTGACCTTCACGGTCGACGCGGCGGAGGCGCACTACCACGTGCCGCTCCTGCTGAGTCCTTTCGCCTTTTCCACTTACCGAGGGAGCTAGCGCCATGGCGCAGAACAACACCGAGAACACCAGGATCGTCCTGGGCAAGAACCAGTACGGCAAGGCCGAGGTCCGCGTCGTCAAGATCACCCGCGACACCGCGCGCCACGAGATCGAGGACCTGAGCGTCACGTCGCAGCTGCGGGGCGACTTCGACGCGGCGCACTTCGACGGCGACAACGGCCACGTGGTCCCCACCGACACCCAGAAGAACACTGTCTTCGGGTTCGCCCGCGACGGCGTCGGCTCGCCCGAGCAGTTCCTCATCCGTCTCGCGAACCACTTCACGTCCGAGTTCGCCTGGGTCACGGGCGGCCGCTGGGAGGCCGAGCAGTTCGCGTGGGAGCGCATCGCCATGAGCTCCCAGGCCGAGGGCCACGACCACTCGTTCGTCCGCAAGGGCCAGGAGGTCCGCAACGCGGTGGTCGTGAAGGACGGCGACACCGTCCAGGTGATCTCCGGCCTGAACGACCTCACGGTCCTGAAGTCCACGCAGTCGGGCTTCGTGGGCTACCCGAAGGACCGCTTCACCACGCTCGAGGAGACCACGGACCGCATCCTGGCCACCGACGTCTCGGCCCGCTGGCGCTACAGCCCCGAGGCTGTCGCGAGCGGCTCGGTCGACTTCAACAAGTCGTACGACGACGTCAAGGCGCTCCTGCTCGAGGGCTTCACGGAGGGCTACTCCTACGCGCTCCAGCAGACCCTGTTCCAGATGGCGCAGAAGGTCCTGAACGCCCACCCCGAGATCGAGGAGGTCCGCTTCTCGACGCCGAACAAGCACCACTTCCTCGTCGACCTGACGCCGTTCGGCCTCGACAACCCGAACGAGGTCTTCTACGCGGCCGACCGCCCGTACGGCCTCATCGAGGCGAACTTCCAGCGCGAGTCCATCTCGGACGACTCCAACGCCTGGGACGGCATCACCGGCTTCTGCTGAGCCGGCTCCACCCCGCGCTGACCCAGCGCTGAACCGGAGGGAGGCACGACGGCGGTGAACTCCGGCCGCCGTCGTCCTCCTTCCGCTCCCCCCGCCTCGCCCGAGGCACCCACCACCCCACGAAATCCATCGTTGCGCGCTCGGATATCACAGCTGACAAGGAGGTCCGCTATGTCCCGAAACCATGCGCCCGCACCCGGCCACAACAGCGCCGAGGCGGTCCGCCCCGAGGACCAGAGGCTGCCGATTGGCACCGCCTTCGCCTACGGGTTCCAGCACGTGCTGACGATGTACGGCGGCATCATCGCCCCGCCGCTCATCATCGGCTCCGCCGCCGGCCTGAGCGGCCCGGACATCGCGCTGCTGATCACGTCCTGCCTGTTCGTCGGCGGTCTCGCGACCCTGCTCCAGACGCTCGGCATCAAGTGGTTCGGCTCGCAGCTGCCGCTCGTGCAGGGCACCTCATTCGCGTCGGTCGCGACGATGCTCGCCATCGTGAGCGGCGGCGGAGGGCTCCCGGCGGTGTTCGGCGCCGTCATCGCCGCCTCGCTCATCGGCCTGGCCGTCGCGCCGTTCTTCGCGAAGATCATCCACTTCTTCCCGCCCGTGGTCACCGGCGTCGTCATCACCACGATCGGCCTGTCCCTGACCCCGGTCGCCGCGAACTGGGCTCTGGGCGGCAACGCGAAGGCGCCGGACTACGGCTCCCCTGCGAACATCGGGCTCGCGGCCCTGACCCTTGTGGTCATCATGCTCCTGAGCAAGCTCGGCAACGCCGTCATCTCGCGGCTGTCGATCCTCCTCGCGATCGTCATCGGCACCGTCGTCGCGGCGTTCCTCGGCATGGCCGACTTCTCCAAGGTCGGCACCGGCCCGATCTTCGAGCTCCCGCGTCCGTTCGCGTTCGGGATGCCGACCTTCGAGCCGGCGGCGATCATCTCGATGGTCATCGTGATCCTCGTGATCCTGACCGAGACCACCGCGGACATCCTCGCCGTCGGCGAGATCGCGGGCACCAAGGTCGATTCGAAGCGGATCGCGAACGGCCTCCGCGCCGACATGCTGTCCTCGGCCGTCGCGCCCGTGTTCAACACGTTCACCCAGAGCGCCTTCGCCCAGAACGTCGGCCTGGTGGCCGTGACCGGGATCAAGTCGCGCTTCGCGGTGGCCGCGGGCGGCGGCGTCCTGACGCTCCTCGGGCTCCTGCCCATCCTCGGCCGGGTCGTCGCCGCCGTGCCGACCCCGGTCCTCGGCGGCGCCGGCGTCGTGCTCTTCGGCACCGTCGCGGCCTCCGGGATCCGCACCCTGGCGCGGGTGGACTACAAGGACAACATGAACCTGATCATCGTCGCGACCTCCATCGCGTTCGGGCTCATCCCGGTGATCAACAAGGACTTCTACGGCCACTTCCCGACCTGGTTCCAGGTCATCTTCGACTCGGGCATCAGCTCGGCCGCGATCATGGCGATCCTGCTGAACCTCGTCTTCAACGTGGTCAAGCGGGGCAACCCCCATGACCCGTCGGTGTTCGCCGCTGCACCGACCCGGATCATCCCGATCCAGGTCCTCGAGTGCCTCGAGGAGGGCGACCGCTGCGAGAACGGGAAGATCCTCGACAAGGACGGCAAGGAGATCACGGTCCAGGAGCCCAACGGCGCCCACGGCCACTGATCCGCACCGCCAGGGACCCCGCAAGGCACCGCCAAGGACCCCGCAACGCCTCCACGCGTTGCGGGGTCCTCTCCGCACCGTTGCGGGGTCCCTTCCGCACCGTTGTGCACTGGTCCCCGATAGTTGGACTGGCTTATTGAGATCCTAGGCTGCCAGGGCCTGGGCGCGGTATTGGACCGGGCTCAGGCCCTGGAGTCGTTGGGAGGTGCGTTCGTTGTTGTACCAG